>NZ_JBSFWK010000016.1:0-140148 GCF_053594815.1 Streptomyces sp. NPDC002577
CACGAGGGCGCTCCGGCGCCTTGCGATCGCACGCACCAGACACCGCGAGGCCCGCCCTCCGGGCGGACGACGGGAATTTGACGACAGGGCCTAGTAGGGATGGACGCCCACGGGCGCGGCCGGCAGGGGGCCGTGGCCCTCTGCGATGCGCTGGTGGTACGTGTCCCGGTCGATGACCTCCAGGCCGACGATCTCCCAGGGCGGCAGCTTGGCGGTCTGCCGGTGCTCGCCCCACAGGCGCAGCGCGACGGCGGCCGCGTCGTGCAGGTCGCGGGCCTCCTCCCAGTACCGGATCTCCGCGTGGTCGTTCGCATACCGGCTGGTGAGCAGGAAGGGGTGGTCGTGGGCGAGCTGCTCGAGGGCGCTGCGGACGTCCTTGAGCGGGGCCTCGGCGCCCGAGACGCTCAACGTGACGTGCCAGAGCCGGGGTGCCGGTGCCTCGGCGGCCCCGCCGTCCTCGTAGGTCTCCCCCGCCGCGACGCTGGTCAGGGCCCGTCCCTCGCCCACCGGACCGAAGGCACGGGGGGCGCTCCCGCCGCGGGCCGCCGCCCCTGGGCGCACTCGTCTCACGGCGGCCTCCTTCAGGCAGTGGTCGTGTGAACCTTTCCTGCACAGAAGTTGAGCAGGCCGAGGGCCGTCGTGTGGTGCTTTTACGGAACGTCCACCGCCGAGGGCGGGGCTTTCGCCCGTTTACGGGTGTAGTACGACCAGATCGTCCCGGTGTACGACCTCGCGTTCGTACGCCGGTCCGAGTTCCCTGGCCAGCTCCCGGGTGGAACGGCCGATCAGCTGGGGGATCTCCTTGGCGTCGAAGTTCACGAGCCCCCGGGCGACCGCGCGGCCCGTGGTGTCCCGCAGCTCGACGGGGTCGCCCGCCGTGAACTCGCCCTCGACCGCCGCGATGCCCGCGGGCAGCAGCGACTTGCGCCGCTCGACGACCGCGCGCACCGCCCCGTCGTCGAGCGTGAGCGCGCCCTGCGGTGCCGAGGCGTGCTGCAGCCACAGCAGCCGGTCGGCCGAGCGGCGTCCCGTCGGGTGGAAGTACGTGCCGGTGTCACGGCCTGCCAGGGCGTCGCCGGCGTCGAACGCGCTGGTCAGCACGACCGGGATGCCGGCCGCGGTGGCGATGCCGGCGGCCTCGACCTTGGTGACCATGCCGCCGGTGCCGACGCCAGCCTTGCCGGCACTGCCGATCTCGACGCCCTCCAGGTCCTCCGGCCCCCGGATGTCCGCGATTCGCGAGGTCCCGGGCTTGCTGGGGTCGCCGTCGTAGACGCCGTCGACGTCGGAGAGCAGCACGAGCAGATCGGCGCGGACCAGATGGGCCACGAGGGCGGCGAGCCGGTCGTTGTCGCCGAAGCGGATCTCGTCGGTGGCGACGGTGTCGTTCTCGTTGACGACGGGCAGCGCGCCCATCGCAAGGAGCTTGTCGAGGGTGCGCGCCGCGTTGCGGTGGTGGGAGCGGCGGCTGGTGTCGTAGGTGGTCAGCAGCACCTGGCCGACGCGTACGCCGTAGCGCGCGAAGGACGCGGTGTAGCGGGCGACCAGCAGGCCCTGACCGACGCTGGCGGCGGCCTGCTGCCGGGCGAGGTCCTTGGGGCGGCGGCGGAGCCCGAGCGGGGCGAGTCCGGCGGCGATGGCGCCGGAGGAGACGAGAACGATCTCCTTCTCGCCGCCGCTTCTGCTCTTGGCCAGGACGTCGACGAGGGCGTCGACGCGGTCCGCGTCGAGCCCGCCCGCCGCGGTGGTCAGGGACGAGGAACCGACCTTGACCACGACCCTGCGGGCGTCCGCCACTTCCTGCCTTGCCGCTGACACGCGCTACCCCACTGTTCCGACCTGCTCAGGTCCCTCTGTATCTCTTTGCAATCTACGGGAGAGCGGTTCCGGGCCGCCCTCGCATTCCGAGGGGCGGACGAGGGGGCGGACGAGGGGCGCACGGCGGCCGGGAGAAGAGGGCCGGCCACCGGAGGACCGGCGAGAATGACGGTGAGGGCGACTGAACAGGGCGTGAAGGTCCGCTGAGAAGAGAGTGAAAGCGATCATCAACTAGTGGTGTTTTCATCTACTTTGCGGTGATTGTTCTCACTCAAGATTGCTTGCCAGGGTGCGAAAGTCATACGGTCAGTGGTCAGCCTTTCGTCATGTCCGTCGACATGACCGCCACGCATCCCAGCATCCGATCCCCCGCCAGGAGCCCTGCCCGTGCCCTCAGCCGGACTAGCCACCCGCCGCATCGTGCAGCTCTCCGCGCCGTCCGCGATGTTCGCGCTGTTCGCAGCGCAGCTCGTCGGCGCGCTGCTGCCGAACATCCCGGTGTTCATCGCCGCCTCAGCCGCGGGTCTCGCATTCGACACGTATCTGCAGCACAGGCAGCCGGGAATGCTCTCGCTCCTTGCCAAGGTCCGCTTCGACGTCACCGTGCGCCAGCTCCTGCGCGACATGCTGATCGTGGTGGGCCTGCTGCACATCGACGGCGTCGACCCGCTGCGCGGGCAGTCCGCGCTCACCGTCGCGCTGCTCTGCGTCTACCTGCTGCACTTCGCCTGCCAGGGCGTCGCCGTGCTGGTGCGCCGCACGCGCACGCTGCCGATCGTCACCCGCAACATCGACGCCTCGGCGCTCCGGCTGACCACCGCGCCGCCGCGCATCCTGGCCCGCCGCTCCAGCCACCGCCTGCTCCTGTTCTCCATTCCGGCGACGGCAGGCCTGCTGATCACCGGGGGCACCAAGGCCGCGTACTGGGGCGGCATCGGCCTCGGTGTCTCGCTCGCGCTGATGCTCCTCGGCACGCTCCACCTGGGGACCTGGCTGCTGCCGAAGAAGCGGGCGAAGAGCGAGCAGAAGGTCATGGAGTGGCTGGACAAGTGGCTGGCCGACTACCAGCCGACGGTCGCCATGTACTTCTCGGGCGGCACGACCTCCGCGTACCAGGCGAACATGTGGCTCTCCACCCTCGCCGAGCTCGAGAAGCCGCTGATCGTGCTGCGCGAGCGGTTCATGGTGCAGAAGATCGACGCCACCGACGTGCCGATCATCTGCTTCCCGAAGGTCGCCACGATGTTCTCCCTGGAGAACTCGACGCTGAAGATGATGTTGCACCCGGCGAACTCCGGTAAGACCTCGCAGGTGCTGCGCATCCCCACGATCAAGCACGCCTTCACCAACCACGGCGAGAGCGACAAGCTGTCCTCCTGCAACCCGTACGCGAAGGCGTACGACGAGGTGTGGGTCGCGGGCCCGGCGGCGCGCGAGCGGTACGCGCTCGCCGAGGTCGGCGTCGAGGACAAGGACGTCGTGGAGGTCGGCCGCCCGCAGCTCGCGCCGATCCGCCCGTACGTGGGCCCGCCCACCGGGACGTACACGACCGTGCTGTACGCGCCGACCTGGGAGGGCTGGGACGGCAACCCGGGCAACACCTCGGTGGTTCTCGCCGGCGAGAACATCGTGCGGCGGCTCCTCGCCGACGACGGTGTGCGCCTGCTCTACAAGCCGCACCCGATGACCGGCTCCGTCGACCCGCGCGCGGGCGCCGCGAACGAGCGGATCATGGCGATGATCCGTGCGGCGAACAGCGAGCGGTCCGGTGCCCGTCCCGGCCCGGAGGCCGCCGCCGAGCTGGCCCGCCGCACCGCCGAGCTGGACAAGCTCACCTCCACCGCCTTCCGCGCCAGCGCGGACGAAATGGAGCGCATGCTGCTCCAGGGCGCCCCGAAGGGCGACCGCGACGCCGCGATCGCCAAGGCGACGGCGGCCTGGGAGACGGCGTACTGGTCGTCGTTCCCCGAGTGGGAGCACCAGATCATCACCGACGCCCGGCCGGCCATCTTCGCCTGCTTCAACCAGGCGGACCTGCTGATCAGCGACGTCTCCAGCGTCGTCTCCGACTGGCTGTCCAGCGAGAAGCCGTACGCCGTCGCCAACACCTCCGGCATGACCGAGGCCGCGTTCCGGGCGGGCTTCCCGACCGTGCGGGCCGCGGTGATCCTGACCCCCGAGGCGGACGGCGTCCCGTCGCTCCTCGAGGCCGTGCGCACCCCTGAGAAGGACGCCTTCATCGAGGCCCGCGCGGAGCTCAAGGAGCATCTGCTGGGCCCCTCCGACCCGCCGTCCCTGGTCCGCTTCGACGAGGCCGCGCGCGCCCTGTGCGCCAAGGCCGACGAGCGGCGCGCGCTGATGGCCACGCGCCTCGCCGCGGAGATCCCCTCGCCGCGCGGCGCCGCCGACGAGACGGCCCAGGAGTCGACGCAGGGTCTGGAGGACTCCGAGACCGAGGACAGCGGGGCGGAGGACTCGGTCAACGCGTAGCGCTCGCTGCCGACGTCGCCGACGCCCCTGACACCACGATCGTCGTGGTGCCAGGGGCGTCGGTCTGTTCGCTTCAGGGCAGGCGCCTCAGCATGAGTCGTCGGCCTGCTCCCGGAATGCCTTCAGGGACATGCTCTTTCCGTCGGCCCAGACCTGTCCCGGAGCGAGCTTCTCGATGTCCGACGTGCTGAAGGTGGCGACTCCGCGGTACTCGACGTTGTCGCCCTTGCCCGATGTGAAGTCGAGCGCGTAGCTCTTTCCGGGAGTCAGCCCGGCGGTGCCCAGCACGTCGGCACGCCAGTCGGTGGGAAGCGACGTGAGGCTGATGTCCTTCTCCCCTTCCAGCGGCTCGGGTGGCCTGCCCGTCCAGTACTTCGTTCCCTTGGGTTCGGTGCTCCCGGACTTCTTGTCGCCCAGACGCATGAGCTCGAGTGAGGTGATGGCGGAATCGGGACACGCCCGCAGCCGGGCCCGGATCTCTCCCCCCTGCGCCGCGTAGACGGCGATCAAAGGGCGCTCCGCCGGGCTGCACCCGGCCACGGCGAAGAGCGTGGCCACGGTGCAGCCCAGCAGCGCGGCCCTACTGCCGGGCCGCAGGCGGTCACGGAACACTCTTATAACCACCCCAATAGAGGTTGGCCTCGACCTCGAAGGCGTTCCCCAAGGCGGGATCCCCAGTCTTGATCTGCGACTTGGCGGCCTGGAACGCATAGTCGGTTTCGAAGTCCACGGAAGAAGAGTAACGAGCCCACTGGTCCGAATGGACCGCCTCGTGCCTCAGCAGGTCGGGACCGTATTTGTCCGCGTACTCCTTGCCCTTGAGGAGCATCAAGTCATTACGCCTGGTCTTCTGTTTCTCGAACAACCCGTCCTTCCCGTAGTAGAAATTCTTGCCGTGCGGCAGGAACAGCACATCTCCCACCGTCATCGGCTGGTCGCCCCCAGGCGAGCTGCCGTAACAGAGGACCTGGCTGGACTTGGCCTCGCACTTGCCTCCCGTCGCCATGTTGTAGGCGATGGCCTGTGCGTTGGCTCCGTTCAGGTCGTTCTCGATGTGGTATTTGCCTGTCACCTTGCGGGCCAGAGCGGTCTTCTTCGCGGTCCAGCCCGCCAGCTTCTCGGTCAGGTCCCAGATCTTCGCGAGGACGCTTCCCACCGGGTCGGAGCCCGAGTCGGAGTACGGCCCAGGTGTCGGCGAGGCGCCGGGGGACGGCGACGGCGTGGGACCGTCGCTCGAGCCTCCGCCGCCGCCTCCGCCGCCTCCGCCGTTGTCGGGGACGCCATCGCCGTTCTTGTCGTTCTTCGGGCATGCCACGCCGAACGCGGGACCGCAGGCCAGGCCCAGACCTGTCGGGTCGCTGTAGGTGACGGGGTTGTTGTCGGCGTAGCTGTACGCCGACAGGTTCTGCGGCTCATACGGCGAACTCAGCTGGTCGGGACTGAGGAACCGGCCGAGCTCCGCGTCGTACATGCGCGCCCCGAGCAGCGTGAGCGAGGTGCTGTCGTCCTCCGCCTTGCCGAGGAAGCCGCGGTCGAGGCCGGACGGCAGGTCGCCGCCGGTGTTGCGCTGCTTGCCGAACGGGGTGTAGCGGCGCCGGGTGATCACTCCGCCCATGGAGATCAGCAGGGTGGTCGAGGCCTGGGCGTCGCCCAGCAGCCAGGTCAGCTTGCCGCTCGCCGAACCGTCGTCCACGCGCATCGCGACCGTGGTGCCGGCCGCGGAGTAGAAGCGCGTCGGCGTGGCCGTGCCGGATGCGGTCTTGTGCACCTCGTGGCCCTCCAGGTAGAGCACGTTCTCGCTCTTCGAGGTCCGCAGCAGCACATTGCCCTCGGCGTCGTAGACGTATCCGGACACCTCGTCGCCGCTCGACTTCTTCTGTGTGACCTTGGTGACGCGGTTCTGGGCGTTCCACTCCAGTGACGACGTCACGCCGTCGACCGTGCGCGTGGTCATCTGCCCCGCGCTGTTGTAGACGTAGGCGTCGGATCCGGCCTTGGTCACCGCGTGCGGGTGGGCCTGCTCCGCGGTGTAGGAGGACTCGTCCGCGCTGTAGCCCGGATAGGTGTAGTCCTTGGTCGTGCTGCCGGCGGCGGTCGTCTCCGTGACCGACTGGATGTTGCCGATCGAGTCGTAGGTGTACGACGTGTCGTACGGGTCGAGCGAGCTGCTCAGGTCGGGCGTCGCCGCACCCGCGCAGCCGTCCGTGGCCTGCGTGGTCCAGGCCTGGCTGAGCCGGTTGAGCTCGTCGTACGTGAAGCACTCGCTCTGCTTGGTCACGCCGTCCGTGATGCCGGTGAGCTGGCCGCCCAGGTCACGGGCGAAGGAGTCGTTCTGCGCCACCGTGGTGGTGGACCCCGTGGTCACCGTCGTCTTCACGTTCGCCAGCAGGCCGGTCCCGTCGGTGTCGTTGTAGGTGTAGGCGCGGCTGACCGTGGCGTCGGACCCGCTCGCACCGAAGGTACGGGCGTTGAGACGGCCCACGGCGTCGAAGCCGATCGACGACTGGTAGGTGGCCAGCGGGCTGGAGACCTTGTCCGGCAGGCCCTGCGCGGTGTAGGAGGTCGTGACGGTCTCGGCGGGAAGCTTGCCGATGGCCGGGTAGGTCACCGACGTCATGTGGTCGGCGAGGTCGTAGCCGAAGGTGAACTCGTAGGTGCCGGCGAGACCCGACCCGTCGTCCGGGATCGTGTTCTTCTTGCCCGTCACCCGGCCACGGCCGTCGTATCCGGTGACCGTCTGCGTGTACGCCTTGCCGTTCGAGTACGTCGTGGACGTGGCGAGCTGTCCCGCGCCGCCCGACGCGGTGTCGTAGGTCAGCTGCGTCAGCGTCGTCGTGCCCTGCTTGAGCGCGGTACGGCGGTGCAGAGTGTCGTACTCGTAGGTCAGCGTCGCGTTGTTGGCGTCGACGGTCGTCAGGAGCAGGCCATTGTCGTCGTAGGTGGCCGACGACTTTCCGGCGTCCGGGTCGTCGGCCGACATGCGGTCGCCCAACCAGTTGTAGGTGAACTCGGTGGTGTTGCCCTTGTCGTCGGTGATCTTCTGCAGTCCGCCGCTGCGCGTGTACTCGTATGCCGTGGACGCCGGACCGGTCGGGCCGTGCTCGACGACCTGCGTGGTCTGGCCGAAGACATCGGTGTACGTCTCCGAACGCTCGCCGGTCGCCGGCACCACGGAGGTGTAGTCGCCGAAGTAGTACGTGCGGCTGTGGCTGACGGGCTGCAGCGTGCCGTTGACCAGGAGCTGGGACTCCGTGGTGCGGCCCGCCCAGTCGATGAGCAGATCCGTGTAGGACGGCAGATCGGCCACCGTCGGCAGCACCATCCCGGAGCCGGCGGCGCTGGAGTTGTAGAACGCCGCCGACGTGCCGGTGACATTGCCGGAGGTGTCGTAGCGGGTGGACGTCACGGTGCGGCCGCTGCCGTCCGGCGCCGTCGACTGCTTCTCGCGGCTGCGGCCCAGGCCGTCGGCGTACTCGTACGTGTTCACGAACGTGGTGCCCGACTGCAGCACGCTGGTGGTCACCTTCGGGGCCCCGGTGATCGTGTCGGGCACCCCGTCGCCGTTGGTCGCGGTCGGGATGGTGTAGGCGAACTTCATCGACGGGGTGCCGTCGGGGTAGTTGCCGATCTCGGTGGGCTTGAAGACCTGGCTGTACCGGCCGACGGAGTCGTGCACGACCCGCGTGGTGCGGCCGTTCGGGTCGAGGATCCGGTACGGCGTTCCCCACAGCCGGGACGACCAGGTGGTCGTGGACATCGCCGTACCGGAGCCGGAGCCGTCGGGGTCCGGGGTGGTGACCTTCACACCGTCGGTGGGCCAGGTCGTGTTCGGCGAGTAGGTCGTCGTGGTCTTGTTGTTCTTGCCGTCGTACGTCGCGACGACCCGGCCGGCGCCGTCGTAGTCCGACTTGGTGGACCGGTAGACGCCGGAGGCCGTGTAGGAGCGCACCTCGGTGGGGTTGCCGTCGGCAAGGCTCGCGTCGTTGTTCGCGACCGACGTCGAGCCGTCGTAGAAGGTCTCGGTGAAGGCGTCCTGGTTCGCCGAGCCGCGCGAGGCGCAGTCCGCCGCGTAGTGGCGTCTCTCGTCCTCGAGCACCATCCAGCGCTTGACGTCCGAGTCCGGGAAGTTGGCGGTGCTGTAGGCACGGCCGTAGGTGGTGCACCGGTTGTCGGCGAAGTCGGACAGGCCCCAGTCGTTGGTGCGCAGCGGCAGGCCGTAGGTGGTGCTGGTGGAGGAGGTGTCGTCGTACTCGTCCTTGACGGTGTGCTCGCGCCAGCCGGTGGAGGTGAGTTCGTCCGTCGTGGTCTTGCTGTCGCGCACGAAGCGTGCGTCGGGCAGGCCGTCGTAGGTGGCGGTGGTGTGGACCCAGTACTCCTTCAGCGCCCGCTCGTGCGAACTGCCGTCACCGTCACGCTTGCTCGTCTCCACGGTCTTGCCGGCGAGCCAGGCGGAGTCCGTGTATGCGGTGCCGAAGCCGTCCTTGACCGTGACGCTCCGCGTCGCCGAGGAGTCCGTCTTGGAGGTGCGGTCGCCGTCCAGGCCGCGGTAGAGCCAGTAGTACGTGGACGCCGAGTTGCTCTTGGTGCCGGTGAAGACCTCCACCTGCTGATAGCCGCGCCAGTCGGACCAGGTCTCGTCGTCGTCACTGGCCAGCGGGTCGTTGGTGAACCGCCATCCCGCCCCACCGTTGTACTCGTACCGCGTGGTCATGGTGGGGTCGCCGTCGCTGTCGGCGCCCTGGCCAACGCCCGGGTCGACCGAGACCTGCGTGACGAGGTACTTCTTGAACCAGCCGGTCTTGGCGTCGCTCGCGCCCTCGGGCGTCCACTTCTGCCAGAAGCACAGCTGGGTGTTGGACGACTGACTCGGCAGGTTGTCGATGTCGCAGGCGTCCGGCTGGCCGTAGGTCACACTCGTGACCGCGCCGAGGTCGCCGTAGATCTTGGTGACGCGGCGGAAGTTGAGCAGGCTGGAACCGACCTGGTTGTCCTTCCAGTCACCGTTGAAGTTGATGACCGGAAGGCGCAGGTCGGGGCCGTCGCCGTAGCCCTTGCGCTGGATGTAGTCGAGCCAGAGGGTCTTGCCGACGGTGCCGTCCGGGTTCGGCAGACCGTGCTTGGTCTGGTACTGCATGCCCGGATCCCACGTGGTGCCGCCGTCGTTGCTGACGAAGGTCTTGATGTCCCACAGCATGTCCGTGGTGAAGAACGTGGGGTAGTACGTCATGCCCGCGCAGTTGTAGTCGGCGTCGGTGCCGTCGCACATGAGGTCGGTCGGCACGTCCGGATACGACTCCGGGTTGCTCGATATGCCGGGGCACGCCGCCGGCTCGTCGCCGAGCGGGTCGTTCTCCGCCATGCGCTCCACGCAGCGGCCCACGTGGGTGAGCTCGACCTTGGCGGGCAGCAGCGCCCCGCTGATCTGGGAGGCCCAGCCGTACTCGATCTTCGTCAGATAGCCGCCCGCGTCGTACTCGCGCGCCTTGTCGGCGTTCGCGACCGAGCGGTAGTGGTTCTTCTGCTTGTCGTAGAAGTAGGCGTTCTCGACCTCGTTCGGGTCGACGACGCGGTCGAGGTTCCAGCGCCAGGCCTGCGTGCACGGCTCGGGGAACTGGCCGTTGCACGGCTCGCCCGCGTTGTTGCCGACCACCGGCATGGTGTACACGGAGTTGGTCGCGGCATCGTTGCGCTCGCTGCGGCCCCAGCCGAAGTAGTAGCGCATGCCGTCCTGGGTGGAGATCACCCAGTACTCGTCGTCCGAGCCGTGACCGTCCGACAGGTGCTGGACGCGCCAGCCCGGGTCGTCCTGCACATGGTACGAACCTGTCCCGTTGCCGTCCTGGACGAGCTGCGACGAGACGCCGTTGAGGTTGATGGTGTACATGGCGCCGTTGGGCTCGAGGCCCGTGTTCGGCGAGTCCCAGCACATGTCGCCGATCTGCGACAGGCCGTCCTGCGAGCAGTTCTTGTACCGCCGCTCGATGAACCCGACCTCGAGGTCCCAGCCCATGCCGACCCAGGACGCCTGGTTGTTGGTCGCCGAGGTACGGCCGTCCACGGACTGCGAGTTGTACGACAGGGAGAGGGAAGGCGTCGCACCGAACGGCGCCTCGGGCAGCTGGATCGGAACGTTGTACGTGAACGCACCGGAGCCGGTGGACACCGCCCAGGTGCCGGTGGGGTTGAGCGTGGAGGCCCGGTAGTCGCCCTCGTCGGACGAGGAGCCCGTGGTCAGGGCCAGCACGGTGGCCTCGGTGGAGGCGGCGGCCACGGCGCTGCTGAGCAGTGGCGTCTGGTCGGTGGTGGCGGTCGCCGAGGGGTCGGCGTCGGCGAACACCGTGGCCGAGAGTGTTCCCGACTTCTCGTCGTTGGATGTCTGGACGAAGCGCCTGGTGTCGGGTGAGCAGCCCTGCTTCTCCGGCGTGGTCAGCGCGCACGCGGGCATCTGGACCAGGCGGAGCCGGGAGGCGAAGTCGCCCCCGTAGGCGTACTCGAAGCCCGAGTAGTCGATGGACACGCGCACGGGTCCTGGGGTCGGCTGGTTGTCGGTACGGGTGACGCGCAGGCCCATCCCGATCCCGCCGACCGGCTTCACCTTCGCCCGGTCGAGGACCTCGACGTCCACGCCCTTCGGCGCCGGGGTCGAGGGCGCGACCTGGTTGCCGGACAGGGCGCCCGACTTGGCGCCCTTCTTCCGCGCCCCGAACTCGGCCTGCGGAGGTGTGCCCGCAGCGATGGCCTGCGCGGCGGTGGGCTTCTGCACCGTCACCACAGCGGCCTCGGCGGCCTCGCTGCCGCCGTCGGCGTCGACCACCGCTCCGGACGGCGCCACGGCCAGGGCGTTGCCCGGGGTGGCCCGGGTCAGGTCGACGGCGCCCTCGGCACGCTTCGGCCAGGTCGTCCGCCGCGGCTCGGTCATCGTCGACTCGGCCTGCTGCTCGGGCACGGCCTGAGCCTGGCGCGTCGGCACGCTCTTGGTCGTGTCCTCCGGCTTGGCCGCGTCGACGACGGCGGCGAACGCCGGCGTCGATATCAGACCACAGAGCAACACGCTGGATACAGACATGACAAGTCCACGTCTGACCGATCGCCCCACAACCCCACCCCCGCACCCCATGCACACGAGTGCCCGACGAGTCCGGACACAGGAACGCCGTTCGCCACGCCGAACACACAACCAACACAAGGCGAACGCACTTGGGGCGGGAGAGTAACGCAGCGATCACGCAATTCCAACGCCCATAAATCAGCCCCGACCGGGCAGGCCGACGTAAAGGAGGCGTAAATTCAGGCCCTCTGGACGCACACCGGAATGCGGCTCCGTTCGGCGGCCAACTCCCGCTACCCAGCCCGAATTCCAGGTGCTTTAATGACCCGCCACAACCGGGACCCGACCCCCGTCGATCACGGATGCCCTTTTTGCACACGGGGGAGCGGATCAAGGCACTTTTCCATTACGGGGGTTCCAGCACCATGCTCGACCGCAGGCAGATCCTGAGACTGGCCGGAGCCGCCCTGGGCGTGGCGGCCGTTCCCGCCGTTGCAGTCATGTCCGCCCAGGCCGTCACCCGCGCCTCGCGGTCGGAGGACGCAGAACCGGGTGCCGTGACCGCCACCAAGCGCTTCGACCTGAGCGACCCCTCCGATGTCCTGCTGCGCGAGATCGGCCTCACGGGCACCCGGGTCCTTCAGTCGTTCGCTTTCGACAACACGCGAGGCCACCTTTTCACGGTGCAACTGGTCGACGGCGGCCTTCGACTGCCCGGCGAATCCCAGACCTACACCGGGGCCGAGCGCGAGGCCAATGGAGACCTGTGCCTGACGCGACTCGACACATCCGGGCGGATTCTCGGCACCATGTATCTCCGCGGGTTCGGCCACGGCGTACAGATCGGCGTCGAGTCCACCACTGCTGGGAGTTTCCTGTGGACGGAGACAAAAGCCGTCCAGTCGCAGAACTCAGACGGCACCTATACGGGGTGGGGCAGCCGTCTGGCACGCTTCAAATTCGCAAACGGAACGGTCCTGACGCCGGATTCCCCGGCGATCACCCAGTACAGCCTCGGGGACGGGATCGACCGGACCACGGTGGCCCTCGACCCCGTCAACAACCGGCTCACCGTGCGCTGCCGGGTGAGCGGCTCCTTCCGCTACCGCCTGTACGACCTCGCCGCGTTCAAGAGCGGCGGCCGGACCGCCCTCGCCGACGTGGCGCAGCCCGCCGACCTCCAGCCCGGGTACAGCGACACCTTCCAGGGCTTCGCGACCTTCGGCAGCTATCTGTATCTCCTCGCCGGCACCCAGTACGGCACGGACGGTTCGGTCGAGCCGGACGGCAACACCTACATCACCTGCGTGGACTGGAACACCGGCAGCGTGGCCGAGCAGAGTCTCACCAAGGCCGGGTACTCCCTCCCCTACCGGGAACCGGAGGGCATGGCGATCCAGGTCCCCGACCCGAGCAACCCGCAGGGGGCACGCCTGTGCAGCGGCTTCGCCTCCGTCACGTCCGACACGGACTCGCGGAAGAAGGCCAGCATCTACTACAAGGACCTGCTGGTCTGACGTGAGCGGGAAGGCCGACGGCGGCCCAGAGATCCGGCCGCCGCCGTCGCCGTCTCGAGGATCCTTTAGAACGGCTCGAAGTCGTCGAACTCCTGCTGCGCATCGTCCCGCTCCGCCTGCCGGTCCTTACGGCGCTGCGCGGCGGGGCGCGGCGCCTCGAACCGGTGGTCCTCACCGCGGCGGCCCAGCATCTCCGCGCCGGCCATCAGCGTCGGCTCCCAGTCGAAGACGACCGCGTTGTCCTCGGGGCCGATGGCCACGCCGTCGCCCGCGCGGGCGCCCGCCTTCATCAGCTCCTCCTCGACACCGAGGCGGTTGAGGCGGTCGGCGAGGTAACCGACGGCCTCGTCGTTGTTGAAGTCGGTCTGGCGCACCCAGCGTTCGGGCTTCTCGCCGCGCACGCGGAAGAGGCCGTCGTCCTCGAGCGTGACCGTGAAGCCCGCGTCGTCCACGGCCTTCGGGCGGATGACGATACGCGTCGCCTCCTCCTTGGGCTTCGCGGCACGTGCCTGCGCGACCAGCTCGGCGAGCGCGAAGGACAGCTCCCTGAGGCCGATGTGCGCCACCGCGGACACCTCGAAGACGCGGTAGCCGCGCTCCTCCAGGTCCGGGCGGACCATCTCGGCCAGGTCCTTGCCGTCCGGTACGTCGGTCTTGTTGAGGACGACGATCCGCGGGCGGTTGTCGAGGCCGCCGTACTGCCTGAGCTCCTCCTCGATGACGTCGAGGTCGGAGACGGGGTCGCGGTCGGATTCGAGCGTGGCGGTGTCCAGCACGTGCACGAGGACGCTGCAGCGCTCCACGTGCCGCAGGAACTCGAGGCCGAGGCCCCGGCCCTCGCTGGCACCCGGGATCAGACCGGGCACGTCCGCGATGGTGTAGACGGTGGCACCGGCCGTGACCACCCCGAGGTTGGGCACGAGCGTCGTGAAGGGGTAGTCGGCGATCTTCGGCTTGGCGGCCGAGAGGACGGAGATCAGGGACGACTTGCCCGCGCTCGGGTAGCCGACGAGCGCCACGTCCGCGACCGTCTTCAGCTCCAGGACGATGTCCTGCAGATCGCCGGGCTCGCCCAGCAGCGCGAAGCCCGGCGCCTTGCGGCGGGCCGAGGCCAGCGCCGCGTTGCCGAGGCCGCCACGGCCGCCCTGAGCCGCCACGAAGGACGTTCCGTGGCCCACCAGGTCCGCGAGGACGTTGCCCTGCCTGTCGAGCACGACCGTGCCGTCCGGCACGGGCAGGACGAGGTCCTGGCCGTCCTTGCCGGACCGGTTGCCGCCCTCGCCGGGCTTGCCGTTGGTGGCCTTGCGGTGCGGGCTGTGGTGGTAGTCGAGGAGCGTCGTCACGGACTGGTCGACGACGAGGGTCACGTCACCGCCGCGCCCGCCGTTGCCGCCGTCGGGACCGCCGAGGGGCTTGAACTTCTCACGGTGGACGGAGGCACAGCCGTGACCTCCGTTACCCGCGGCGACATGCAGCTCGACGCGGTCCACGAAGGTGGTCATGGTGGGGTGCCTCCAGCACTTCAGTACGTACGGAATGTCTCTTCAGTAACAAGCGAAAGGCGGACCCGCTTCCCAGCAGGGAAGTGAGGTCCGCCTCGCTGAAGAACCGTTCTTCGGCTGCCTGAGGTCAGGCGACCGGAACGATGTTCACGACCTTGCGGCCACGGTGGGTACCGAACTCCACCGCACCGGGCAGCAGCGCGAACAGCGTGTCGTCGCCGCCGCGGCCGACGCCCGCGCCCGGGTGGAAGTGGGTGCCGCGCTGGCGGACCAGGATCTCACCGGCGTTGACGACCTGACCGCCGAAGCGCTTCACGCCGAGCCGCTGAGCATTCGAGTCGCGACCGTTCCGAGTGGACGATGCGCCCTTCTTGTGTGCCATGTCTCCTCAGTCCCTTACTTCGCAGCCGTGGGGATCTCAGTGACCTTGATCGCCGTGTACTGCTGGCGGTGGCCCTGACGACGGCGGTAGCCGGTCTTGTTCTTGTAGCGCAGGATGTCGATCTTCGCGCCCTTGGTGTGGTCCACGACCTCGGCCTGAACCTTGATACCGGCCAGCACCCACGGGTCGCTGGTCACGGTGTCGCCGTCGACGAGCAGCAGGGTAGAGAGCTCTACCGTGTCGCCAGCCTTGGCAGTGGAAATCTTGTCAACCTCAACGATGTCGCCGACAGCAACCTTGTGCTGCCGACCACCGCTGCGCACGATGGCGTACACGCGGATCTCTCTTTCTGGCTCGAAACGGGACCCCCGCAGTCCAGCCGCCCGAACAGACAGCCTCTCCCTGGAGCTCGGAATCCGCGGCAGAACCTTGGAATCCTCGGCATCCGGGAGGAAAGGGTTTACAGGGGTGGGGCGCATCAGTGGACACGCCGACGGTCAAGGTTACGGGGCCCGAAGTGAGGGGTCAAACCGGGCCCTCCCCGGCCCCGCCCGCACCTCACGTCAGGCCCCGTCCCCAGCCTCAGGTCGTCTACTTCTCGCCGTCCTGCGGCAGCGGCTTGACGCCCTTGCACAGGTCGGTCGTGTCGGCGGTGCCCGGCCAGGCGACCGAACGCACCCGGTCGAAGTGGGCACGGTACGCGTCGTGCACCGAGTCGTCGTCGACCTTGACGATCGTCTCGTCGTTCTCGCGCAGCGCCGGTCCGGTGTAGTTGCCCGACCCGATGAAGCTGACCTTGTTGATCTTGCCGTCGTACATGCCCTCGACCAGCAGGGTCTTGGAGTGGATGATGAACGGCGTCGTGAGCTTCTTGGTGGAGTCCGTGGGGTCCCGGTCGTCGTTGTAGCAGCTCACGGAGGGGCCTCCGGTCGTGTGGAGGGCCTCCCAGGTGCCCTTGGACCCCGAGCTCTTGAGGCTGTCCGTCTCGGCGTAGACGATGCTGACCGAGCAGCCCGCCTTCTTCAGCGAGACGAGCTTGTCCGCGACGGCCTGCCGCGTGAGCTTGAAGATCGCGACGCGGATCTTGGTGCTCTGCGTCACGCCGGCGGAGTCCTTGTACGTGCACTGCACGTTGTTCAGCACCGAGTAGACGGTGTCGGAGTCCCGGGTGGAGCCGGCCCGCGGGAAGAAGTACGCCTTGTACAGGCCGTTGCTGACCGAGCGGTAGTCCCACGCCGCCCAGTTCTTGCCGACCATGTCGGTGAAATAGTCCGCGTACGCGTCGTACATCGTGGGGTTGTTCGGCAGCAGCAGCGCGTCGTTGAAGAACCTGGTGTGCGCCGACGGCGTGGAGTTCGACGTCGTCTGCATGACGACGTTCGTGGCGCCCTCGACCGCCGAGAACAGCCAGAACTTGTTGTGCATGATCGACACCCCGTCCTTGGGGTCGCCCAGGCAGGACTTGTCGACGGGGCAGGTCGTGACGTACGACGACAGCTTGGTGTTGGTGCCGAGCGCGGCCGCGAGCGTGTTGTACGAGGTGTTCGTGGGCCGGTCGCTGATGCTGGACTCGTCCAGCAGGATCTGCACGTTCACACCGCGGTTCTTGGCGTCGACCAGGGCGTTCACGATCGTCGCCTCCCACACGTGGTAGACGGCGACCTTGATCGTCGAACCGGGCAGGGCGGCGTTGGTGAGCTGGACCAGCCGGGTGCGGATCGCGTACTGCTGATCGGTGGTGCCCAGCGGGTCGTTGAAGATCGGCCCCTCGGTCCAGGTCGGCGTCTCCGCGGCGCCGGCCGTTCCCGCCGTGCCCACCGCCTGGATCCCCGCCGCCGACAGCACGGTGGCCAGGGCCACCGCCTGACGTCCGCCCTTCACCGGCTTCACGGCACGGTGACGTCCGGTGCCCTTCAGGCGCACGTGCGCCATCGGCCATCCCCTCCCCTGGCGCAGGCGTGGGTTCTCCCCAACTCACGCGTGCGCGTTGTTCATTGCGAGTTCATACGACGGATGAGTTTTACACGTAATTGACTGAGCTCCAAGAGGCGGGGTGGCCTGGCGGGGGAGTTGTACCCCTTTGAGGGATCCGCGCTCTGGCGTGCGGAAACGGCGCTCCGGAGGGCAGCCCGACGCCCCCTGTGCAGCGCACAGGGGGCGTCGGTCGAGCGTCAGGCCTCGCTCGTGGAGGCCGTGACGGTGGACGGCGTCTGCTGCTCCGCCGCCGCGGTCTTCTTGACCGCCGACTTGGCGGTCGCCGCCTTCTTGGCGGCCGTCTTCTTGGCGGCCGTCTTCTTGGCCGCCGTCTTCTTCGTGGCAGCCTTCTTCGCGGTCGCCTTCTTGGCCGTCTTGCGCGCCGTCTTCTTGGCGGCGGCCGGAGCGGCCTCCTCGGCGGCCACGTCGCCCGCCGGGGCCTCGGGCTGCTCGCCCGCCGGCGCCGGCTCCGCGGCCGACGGCACGACCACGACGGCCGCATCCTCGGACGCGGTCGGCGCGGTCTCCTTGCGGACCGCACGGCGCCGCGGACGGGCCGGCGCTGCCGGAGCCGCGGTCTCGGCGACCGGCTCGGGCACGGTCTCGGCCACCACCGGCTCGGGCTCCGCGGCCTTGGCCGTCTCCGGGACGGTCACCTCGCTGACGTCCGCGCCCTTCGGCGAACCGGCCGGAGCCGTGGCCTTCCGGGTCGCCCGGCGACGCGTACGGCCCTTCGGCGCGGCCTCCTCCTGCGCGGCGGCCGGAGCCTCCGCCTCGGCCGGGGCGACGGCCTGCTCCTCCACAACGGGAGCAGCGGACACGGCCGGAGCCTGCGGAGCCTCGGCCGCAGGCGCCTCAGCCACAGGCGCCTCGGGAGCCCTCCTCTCCACCCTGGTGGGCGAGCCGGCCGGAGCCGACGCCCGCCGGGTGGCGCGCCGACGGGAGCGACCGCGGGTGGCCGCGGCCTCCGCCTCGGCGGCACTGCTGTACAGCTCCTCGTCCGGTGCGAAGCCCGGCGCGGGCAGGGCCACCGGCGCCGCGACCTCGGCGGCGACCTCGGCAGCCGTCTCCGCCTCGGCCTCCAGCTCCGTCACGACGGCGGCCTCCACCACGGCGGTCTCCGCCGCGGCCTCGGACACCTGCTCGCCGCCACGGCCGCGCTTCTTGCGCTTGCCGCCGTTCCCGGCGACGGACGGCTGCTCCATGTGCACGATCACGCCGCGCCCGTTGCAGTGGACGCAGGTCTCCGAGAACGACTCCAGCAGACCCTGGCCGACCCTCTTACGGGTCATCTGGACGAGGCCCAGCGAGGTCACCTCGGCGACCTGGTGCTTCGTACGGTCCCGGCCCAGGCACTCGAGCAGGCGCCGCAGCACGAGATCGCGGTTGGACTCGAGCACCATGTCGATGAAGTCGATGACGACGATGCCGCCCAGGTCGCGCAGGCGCAGCTGGCGGACGATCTCCTCGGCCGCTTCGAGGTTGTTCCTCGTCACGGTCTCCTCGAGGTTGCCGCCCTGGCCGGTGAACTTGCCGGTGTTGACGTCGATCACGACCATCGCTTCGGTCTTGTCGATCACCAGCGAGCCACCGCTCGGCAGCCAGACCTTGCGGTCCAGCGCCTTCATCAGCTGCTCGTCGATCCGGTACGTCGCGAAGGCGTCGACCTCGGAGGTCCACCTCGACAGCCGGCCCACGAGGTCGGGCGCGACGTGCGAGACGTATCCGTGGATCGTCTCCCACGCCTCGTCACCGCTGACGATGACCTTGGAGAAGTCCTCGTTGAAGATGTCGCGGACGACACGGACGGTCATGTCCGGCTCGCCGTACAGCAGCGTCGGGGCGTTGCCGTTCTTCGCCTTCTTCTGGATGTCCTCCCACTGCGACTGCAGACGCTCGACGTCGCGGCGCAGCTCCTCCTCGCTCGCGCCCTCGGCGGCGGTGCGCACGATGACGCCCGCGTCCTCGGGGACGATCTTCTTGAGGATGGTCTTCAGACGCGCGCGCTCGGTGTCGGGCAGCTTGCGGCTGATACCGGTCATCGACCCCTCGGGGACGTAGACCAGGTAGCGGCCGGGCAGCGAGACCTGGCTGGTCAGGCGGGCGCCCTTGTGGCCGATGGGGTCCTTGGTGACCTGTACGAGGACCGACTGGCCGGACTTCAGGGCCGACTCGATGCGCCGCGGGCCGTTGGCCATGCCCAGTGCCTCGAAGTTGACCTCGCCGGCGTACAGGACGGCGTTGCGGCCCTTGCCGATGTCGATGAAGGCGGCCTCCATCGACGGCAGCACGTTCTGCACCTTGCCCAGGTACACGTTGCCGACGTACGAGGTCGACTGCTCCTTGTTGACGTAGTGCTCGACGAGCACGTTGTCCTCGAGGACGCCGATCTGAGTGCGGTCGCCGTTCTGCCGGACGACCATCACGCGCTCGACGGCCTCGCGGCGCGCCAGGAACTCGGCCTCGGTGATGATCGGGACGCGGCGGCGGCCCTGCTCGCGGCCCTCGCGGCGGCGCTGCTTCTTGGCCTCGAGACGGGTCGAGCCCTTGATGGACTGCACCTCGTCGGAGACGGGCTTCTCCTTGCGCGGCTCGCGGACCTTGACGACCGTACGCTCCGGGTCGCCCTCGCCCGGCTCCGTGTCGACCGGCGCGTCACCGGCGCGGCGACGGCGACGGCGGCGACGGCGGGTGCCGGCGGAGCCGGAGGCCTCGTCGTCGTGCTCGTGCTCCTCGGCGTCCTCCTCGACCTGCTCGGCCGTGTCCTCGGCGTCCTGTTCGGCCTGCTCCGCGGCGAGCTCGTCGGTGTCGACCTCGCCCGACTCGGACTCGGCGGACTCGCCACGGCGGCGACGGCGGCCACCGCGGCGGCGGCGACGGCGCGAGCCGGTCTCCTCGGCCTCCTCGGCCTCGGCGATGTCCTCAGCCTCGATGTCCTCGGCGGTCTCCGGCTCCTCCGGCTCCTCCGCGATGCCGGGCTCGACGGCCTCGGTGGTCGCGGGTGCCTCGTCCGCGCCCCGACGGCGGCGGCGACGGCGCGGACCGGCGTCCTCCTCGTGCACCGCCGCCACGTCCGGCTCGGCGGTCTCGGCGGACTCCTCAGCGGCCTCGGCGGCGGCTGCCGCCGCGGCGCGCTCCGGGGTCTGGAACATCGGCTCGGCGAAGACGGGAGCCTGGAAGACGGCCACGGCAGGCCGTGCGGGCCGCCGCTGGGCGGCGGGGCCCTCCTCCTCGTCCGCGACCGGAGCCGCTGTGCGCGTGCTCCGCCCGGCCGGCTCGGAGAAACCACTGGCGGCCTTACGGGTCACGCGACGCCGCGTACGCCGGTGAGCGGCGCCCTCGGCATCGGTGACCTGCTCCTGCGCCGGGACGGAGGCAGCGGCCGGCACCTGCACCGGCTCGGCGGCCGGCGCCTGCGGCGCGGAGGCAGCAGCGGGGACCTCAGCGGACTCCGGCGCCGCCGCCTGCTCGGCGGCCGGGGCCTCGGCCTCCGGCGCCGCAGTCTCCTGTGCTGCGGTCTCCTCGGCTTTGGCCTCCTCGGCGGGTGCGGAGGTGCGGCGCGTGGCGCGACGGCGCGTACGCCGCGGTGCGGCGTCGTCGGGCGCCTGCGCGGCAGCCTCGACCGTCTCTTCGCCCTCCGGCTGGTCGGTGGCCTCGGGCTGGTCGGCGACCTCAGGGGCCTGCGGTGCGCCTGCGGGCGCAGTGGCCCGACGCGCACGGCGACGCGGCGCAGCAGCCTGAGCGGCGGGTTCCGGAGTCGGCTCCTCCGCCGTCTGCGGCTGACCGTCGGCGGCGGCCTCGGTGGTCACGACCGCCTGCGCGGCCCCGGCCTGCTCATCGGCCACGGCCTTGGGTGCCCCGGCAGGCGCGGTGGCCCGACGGCCACGACGGCGTGGCGCCGCAACCTTGGCTGCGGCCTCAGCCGGCTCCTCCGCCGACTCGGTGTCCACGGTCTCCTCGCCCACGGGTGAGGCGGCCTCAGCGGTCACGACAGTCTCGGCGGCCTCGGCGGCCTCGGTCTCCTTGGGCGCCCCGGCAGGGGCGGTGGCACGGCGTGACGCCCGACGGCGCGTACGCCCGGCGGCGGCAGGCTCGGAGTCCTCGGCCGCGGCCGCGGCCACGACCTCGGTGGCCTCGATCGCCTCGGCGGTGACCACGGCCTGCTCAGCGGCGACGGCCTCATCGGGCTCGGTCACGGCTGACGAAGCGGACGCCTCTGCCGGTATGGCCGGGACCTCACTCAGCGCCTCAGCGGCCTGGGAGGTTTCCCCGGCCCCGGCGGCCGCCACGGGCGGACCTGCCGGGCGCGACGCAGCGCGGCGCCTACGGCGCGGCGGCAGCGTGTCGCTCGGGGTGTTGTTGTTGTCGGAGCCCTTGACGGGCTCGATCGGCTCGAGCATGCGGGCGGTTCTCCCGTCAGGCTCCCGGGCGCCGCACCTGGTCCGGTGACGTCCGCGGCTCGCGCGTCCTGCGCGCTGCCGCCCTCCGGGGCGCGAGCGCCGCTCGGGAGCTCTCTGTGTCCTGTCTCGCCGGTTCCGTATGCCATGTTGCGTACGGCCTGGCGAAAGTCTTCTGGTCGGTGCGCTGCCCGACCCAGGTGGCTCCCGAGTACGAGGGCGGCGCTACGACGTCCGTCCTTACGCGGGACCTTCCGGCGTCGACGCCGTCGCGGCGGCGGGTCCGGTGGCCCCTTGTCCAACAGATGGGGCGGCCGTGACTGCCTCGCGGTCGGGCGCGAGCGGGTCGGTCACCGTGCCGGTCTCCTCATCGAAAAGCCCCTGCGCCAGCCTGGTCACCGCTGCGGGGACCGGCGGCGCCAGGTCGGCCACAGCTCGGAGACCGGACAGGACGTCGTCGGGTCGTACGGCAGGCGTCACGTGCCGAACAACCAGCCGCAGTATCGCACAGGGCCGGTCGGTCGGCCTATCAGCCCGTGCGTCGCGGGCGGCGAGGCCGTCGTGCGCCTCGATGCTCGCGACCGCCGGACGGGCGTCGAAGGTGCGCATGCCGTTCTTCGTCCTCCGCTGGACCTCGACGGAGTCCGCCGCTCTGAAGGCGGCGACGGCACGCTCCGCTTCCGCGGGTTCCACGCCGTCGAGGCGCAGTTCCCACACGGAGGCGGTGAGCCGGTCGGCGAGACCCGAGATGCGGGCCTCGACGGCCTCGACGACGTCGAGCCCGGCGGGCAGCGACTCGTCGAGAAGCTCGCGCAGCTTGTCCGGATCACACGCCTCGGTCAGCGCGATCTCCAGGAACTCGGCCTCACTGCCCGTGCCGGTGGGTGCGGCATTGGCGTACGACACCTTCGGGTGCGGCGTGAAACCGGCCGAGTACGCCATGGGCACCTCGGCGCGGCGCAGCGCACGCTCGAAGGCGCGCTGGAAGTCACGGTGGCTGGTGAACCGGAGGCGGCCGCGCTTGGTGTAGCGCAGGCGGATGCGCTGCACCGCTGGTGCGGGCGGCGGGCCTTCGGGCTGTCGCTTGCCCAGTGTCGTTCATTCCTTCGTGAGAGCCGTCGTACCTCTATCAAGGGTACGTGCCACGCCGGCCACAGGTTCCCGCCGGGCCACCTCTTGCTGCTTCTGCGGCTCGCCGAAGAGCATCCGCCGGAAGTCGGCCCGTGCCTGCCGCACCGACTCGCGCGCGGAGGCCAGCGCCTGCCGGGTCGCCCGGCCCACGCTGCTCGCCGCCTCGGCCGCGGGCCGCCACACGGCGTCGCGCACCAGGTGCCCGACCGGTGTGAGCACGCTCCGGTACGCCCAGCGCACCGGTTCCACGAAGATCCACCGCAAGAGTCGCGCGAGGGAACGGCCGACGGCGAGCGAGACGTACCCGGCGACACGCCAGGCGTGCGCCAGTGCGTCACCGACCTCCCGCGCGACGACGGCGAGCACGCGTCCGAAGGGCGCCAGCACCCATCGCCACAGGGCGAGCGCGGGCAGTACGAGGAGGACGCGCAGCGTCCAGTGGACGCCGGTGCCGGCGATGCGCACGGCCCAGGCGATCCCGTGCCCGACCGGGGTGAGCACCCACCGGTACAGCCACAAAGCCGGTACGACGACCAAGTACCGCACCAGCCAGGCCACGGCGGCGTACCCACCGAGCCCGAGTGCCGCGAGCACGGACCCGACGCCCTTCAGCAGCCGGGCGACCGCGTGCCCCACGGGGGTGAGCAGCCGTGCGTACACCCAGGCCAGCCCGGCGCCGACGCCCCGCGCCAGCCAGGCCAGACCGTGTCCGACGGGCGTCAGAACCCGCCGGTAGCACCACACGGCGGGCACGACGATCAGCACGTTCCCGAGCCGGGCGAGCCCCTTGGCCACGGGCCGGACGACATGGCGCCACAGCGCCACCCACGGCCACACGAACAGGGCTCGCCCCAGCCACAGCAGCGCCCGGCCCACCGGCCGCAGCACCGTGTCGTTCAGGAACCGCCCGGCGACGACGAGTACGTCCCACACCATCCGCACCGGCACGACGAGCACGAGCGCCACGATCCGCACCGGTATGCGGATCGCCACCACCAGGCACCCTTCGGACGGCGTCTGCGGTGGCCGTTCCGTCGCCGGCTTCTCGAGGTCCATGTCTGAGAGGACGCCTCAGAGCCCCGTACGGATCCAGTACCGCAGCTTTCCGCCGCGCTCGTCCTCGAACTCCCCGCCGCCCGCCTCGATCACCTTCCGGGAGGCGACGTTGGTGGTGTCGCAGGTGACCAGGACCGGATCGAGACCCAGCTCCCGGCACACGGGCAGCGCCTGGCGGAGCATCGCGGTGGCGTGACCGCGCCGCCTGGCACCAGGCCGGACGTCGTACCCGATGTGGCCCCCTCGCTCCAGCAGAAACGGGGTGAGCCGGTGCCGGACGGCCAGGCGGCCGAGGTACGTGTCGCCCTCCGCGTACCAGAGCGTGGTCGCCGGAACCCAGCCCTCCCTGCGCGGCCGCTCCCGCTCGGCGAGCAGCCGCGCGACGTACGCCGCGAAGACCGCCGGATCCCGCCAGCTGTCCCCGTACTCCTCGATCTCCTGCGCGAGCAGGCTGTTCGTGTCCATGCCCGCCTCGGTGAACTCCTGCACGGCGGCAAGGAAGGAGGCGTGGAAGCGCATGTCGGGAAGCGTCAGCTGAGGCATCACCTCAGTCTGCCGACACGCGTCAGGGCCCGGCCACGGATTTCCGCGGCCGGGCCCTGACGAACACCTGCTACTCGATCGCTACTTGACCACCGTCAGAGGCAGCAGCTTCTTGCCGGTGGGGCCGATCTGGATGTTCGTGTCCATCTGCGGACACACACCGCAGTCGAAGCACGGCGTCCAGCGGCAGTCCTCGACCTCGGTCTCGTCGAGGGCGTCCTGCCAGTCCTCCCAGAGCCAGTCCTTGTCGAGACCGGAGTCCAGGTGGTCCCAGGGCAGGACTTCCTCGTACGTACGCTCGCGGGTGGTGTACCAGTCGACGTCCACGCCGTAGGCGGGCAGCGTCTTCTCGGCGCAGGCCATCCACCGGTCGTACGAGAAGAACTCACGCCAGCCGTCGAAGCGGCCGCCGTCCTCGTAGACGGCGCGGATGACGGCGCCGATGCGGCGGTCGCCGCGCGAGAGCAGGCCCTCGACGATGCCGGGCTTGCCGTCGTGGTAGCGGAAGCCGATGGAGCGGCCGTACTTCTTGTCGCCGCGGATCTTGTCGCGGAGCTTCTCCAGGCGGGCGTCCGTCTCCTCGGCGGAGAGCTGGGGCGCCCACTGGAACGGCGTGTGCGGCTTGGGCACGAAGCCGCCGATCGAGACCGTGCAGCGGATGTCGTTGGACCTGGAGACCTCGCGGCCCTTGGCGATGACGTTGGCCGCCATGTCGGCGATCTGCATCACGTCGTCGTCGGTCTCGGTGGGCAGGCCGCACATGAAGTACAGCTTCACCTGGCGCCAGCCGTTGCCGTACGCCGTGGCGACGGTCCGGATGAGGTCCTCTTCCGAGACCATCTTGTTGATGACCTTGCGCATGCGCTCGGAGCCGCCCTCGGGGGCGAACGTCAGACCGGAACGGCGGCCGTTGCGGGTCAGCTCGTTGGCCAGGTCGACGTTGAAGGCGTCCACGCGGGTCGACGGGAGCGAGAGGCCGATCTTGTCTTCCTCGTACCGGTCCGCGAGGCCCTTGGCGATGTCGCCGATCTCGGAGTGGTCCGCGGAGGACAGCGACAGCAGGCCGACCTCCTCGAAGCCGGTCGCCTTCAGGCCCTTGTCGACCATCTCGCCGATGCCGGTGATGCTTCGCTCCCGCACGGGGCGCGTGATCATGCCGGCCTGGCAGAAGCGGCAGCCGCGCGTGCAGCCGCGGAAGATCTCCACGGACATCCGCTCGTGGACGGTCTCCGCGAGCGGGACCAGCGGCTGCTTCGGGTACGGCCACTCGTCGAGGTCCATGACGGTGTGCTTGGACACGCGCCACGGGACGCCCGACTTGTTCGGTACGACGCGACCGATGCGGCCGTCCGGCAGGTACTCGACGTCGTAGAAGCCGGGGACGTACACACCGCCGGTCTTCGCGAGGCGGAACAGCACCTCCTCGCGGCCGCCCGGGCGGCCCTCGGCCTTCCACGCGCGGATGATCTCGGTCATCTCCAGGACGGCCTGCTCGCCGTCGCCGATCACCGCGGCGTCGATGAAGTCCGCGATCGGCTCGGGGTTGAAGGCGGCGTGGCCGCCGGCGAGCACGATCGGGTCGTCCAGCCCGCGGTCCTTGGCCTCCAGCGGGATGCCCGCGAGGTCCAGCGCGGCCAGCATGTTGGTGTAGCCGAGCTCGGTGGAGAAGCTCAGGCCGAACACGTCGAAGGCCTTGACCGGCCGGTGGCTGTCGACGGTGAACTGCGGCACGCCGTGCTCACGCATCAGCTCCTCGAGGTCCGGCCACACGCTGTAGGTGCGCTCGGCGAGGACGCCCTCGCGCTCGTTGAGGACCTCGTAGAGGATCATGACGCCCTGGTTGGGCAGCCCGACCTCGTACGCGTCGGGGTACATGAGCGCCCAGCGGACATCGCAGCTCTCCCACGGCTTGACCGTGGAGTTGAGTTCTCCGCCGACGTATTGGATCGGCTTCTGCACATGCGGGAGCAGGGCTTCGAGCTGCGGGAAAACCGACTCGACAGACATCGCGGGGGACTTTCGTGAGCGGACTGGGGGCACCCCCGGCCGGAGGCTGGGGGAGGTGACCATCAAGCCTAACGCGGCCCGAGAGGCACCTCGTACGCCGAGCCGGAGCCCGTCCGGCGGGCGAGCCCGGCGCCCGCCCGGTCACACCCGCGCCGCCTCCACGACGCTCTCCCACTCCCCCGGCAGCGCCGCCTCGTACGCGGCGGCGGCCTGCTCCTCCCTCCCGTACAGCACCCCGTACGTGAAGGCGCTCTCCCCCGCCGCATGGGCCTGGGCCGCCAGGTCGCGCAGGGCGAGGCGGGCCATCACGCTGTCCTGGTGGTCGCCGAGCAGGCCCTGCAGGGACTTCATCGAGCGGACCAGGTCCTGGGCGGGACCGCCGAGTGCCGCGGTCGCCGCCTCCGCCGCGTAACGGGTGCGCTTGGCCTCCTTGCGTGCCTCGTGGATGGCCACATCGCGGTCGTGGCCGGGGGGTGCGTCCAGTGCCCGCTCCACCTGCGACGACAGTCGTTTGAAGTCGCGCCGCACGGTCTTGCGGATCACCTTGGCGGGCTTCTTGCCGGCCGCCTTCAGCAGTGGCGGCCGGTCCAGCAGCGCGTCGACGGTGTCCAGGAGCGCGAGGTAGCGCTTGCCGTCGAGCACCGCGATCAGGCGGCGCCGGGAGCCGCCTCGCCGGGCGTGGGACCAGGTGCTCAGGCGGGAGCGGACGGGGCCGGTGCGCAGCGCGCTCGGCAGCTCCCCGAGCGCTGCCGTCAGCCGTTCGGTCAGCACCTCCTGGTCGCGGTCCACGCCGAGCTCGGCGGCCAGCCATTTGAGCTCGTCGCCGATGGGGCGGGTGGCGGCCCGGTCCAGGACCTTGCCGTACGAGCGGAAGGCGCTGCGCATCCGGCGGGTGGCGACGCGCATCTGGTGCACCGAGTCGGGCAGATCGCGGCGTACGGCGGGGTCGAGGTCGACGAGGGCGTCGCGCTGGGCGCGGAGGTAGGCGAGCACGTGATCGCCGGCGGTCTCGGGGGCCCCCGGCGCCGAAGACGCCGGCCGCCCGTGCGGTGCCGTCTCCGCCAGTGCCCTGGCGAGCTTCGAGGGCGCCGCCGACGCCCGCAGCCCCGCCTTGCGCAGCTTCTTGTCGACCTTGTCGAGGAAGCGCGGGTCGCCGCCGTCCGCGAGTTCCACCTCGATCTCGGTCCAGGCGGCCGTGGCGCCCTGTGCGTCCCCGCCGAGCCGCTCCGCGCGTACGGCGTCGATGCTGACCTCGGCGAGGAGCGCACCGTCGGGGTCGAGGAGGTGGCGTACGTCCCGGGCGGACCGCAGCCGGACGACGGGGGCCAGTTCGGCGCCGCGGATCCGCGCGTGTACGAGGCCGGTGAGGGCGCCGGGCACGGTGGCCGAGAGCGGTGCGCGGATCTCGTCCCGGACCCCGCTGGCGACGGGCAGCTTCAGATGCCAGCCGGCGTCGTCGCCGCCGGTGCGGCGGCGCAGGGTGATGGCAGCGGAGGAGAGCCGTTCGTCCGCGGTGTCGTAGTAGACGGCGTCGAGTTCGGCGACGCCCTTGTCGGCAATGCTCGAGACCCCGGCGACCCCGGTCAGATCCGGTAGCTGGACGCTCTCGTCGGCTTCGTACTTACGCTCGATCTCACGCTTCGTCTCCGCCATGAACCGAATCTAGACGCGTCGGCCCGCCAGGGGCAGTGCCTCGCTCGCCTCGGTTCTGCGCCATGAGCGGCGGGCGACCGGTACCTGCCGCCGCACAGGCGCCGCTACAGTGCGCCGGGGAGATCGCTTCGCTTTCACGCGTACGACAGAGGGGGCCCATGTCCGGCAGCAGCCGCTCCGCGGCGGACGACTTCGACGGGATCGAGCTGGACGACGCCATACAGGCGCTGCACGACCAACTCGTCTCCGCGGCCGCGCGCAGCGCAGGGCGGAGTATCCGTTTCGACGTGCGGGACATCGAGATGGAGTTCGCCTTCGAGTTCCGGCGGGAGACGAAGACGGGCGGAAAGCTGAAGGCCTGGGTTCTCGAAGGCGGCGCCGATCATGCGCGGGCCAGTGGCCGCGTTCACCGCGTCACGTTCACCCTGGCACCGCACGACGCGCGGACCGGGCGGCCGTCGCAGATCAGCGGTTCGGGCCACGACGGCCTTCCTCACTTCGGTTCCGGTGACGATTCCCGGTGATGGCGGGGGACCGTATGGATCCCATCCGTGACCGCACCGTCCTGGTCTGCTCGGGCGAGAGCCGCTACGGAAGCGGGATCCTGCTGACCGATCGGCTGGTCCTGACGTGCGCGCACACGCTGGACAGCGGATCACCGACGAGAATCAGACATCCGCGCCTGGGCTCGGCGGAACTCGCGTGCACGGTGCTGCACAGCACAGGGAGCGGGAGTCACGATCTGGACGCCGCACTGCTGCTCGCCGAGCCGTCGCCCCTGGGCGAGAAGGCCCCGCGCGACCGGCTACGGCTGGGCGGTGTGGAGGCCGACCCGCCCGAATGCCGACTGCTCGGCTATCCGCAGGCCCAGCTGTACGACGCGCGGGAGGGCCGCTGCGACCACCTCGTCGGCAGGGTGCTGACCGCGACGGAACATCGGCGGCGGATACAGCTGGAACTCGCCACCGCGTCCGTCGACGACCGCGTCGACGGTCTCAACCCGCTGGGCGGTCTGTCGGGTGGGCCCGTGTCCGTGGGCAGCATCCTCCTGGGCATCGCCGTCGCCGCCCCGGACGGCCGCAACAACACCCGGATCGACTTCGTCCCGCTCGCCCACATCCTCGAGGACGAGAACATCCGAGCCCTCTGGAAGGAGCACCTCGGCGCCGAACCACGGCTCGAGCGGGTGACACGGGAGTCCCTCGAAGACCAGCGGTACGAGGACTGGTACCGGTCAGCCGTCGAGAAGAAGTTCCGTACGCGGGGAGTCATCGGGCTGGATGTCCAGGGGCGTCAGGGGGAGAACATCGATCTCGATCCCTCGTACGTCGTACTGCGAGCGCGACACAAGCAGTCCGCGCAGGCGGCCGAACAGCCGAAGGACCAGAGCGACGCCAAGGAGCAGGGCAGCGACCCACAGGGCGTGCACGCCCTTCTGGGAGAACACGACCGGGTGCTGATAACAGGCAGCGCCGGCAGCGGGAAGACCACGCTCATCTCCTGGCTGGCCCGGCGCTGCGCCTCGGACGGCCTCGACGACGGGCTGCGCCCTCTGCAGGGCAGGATTCCGCTGGTCGTCAAGTTGCGCGAGGTCCACGCCAAAGGGCAGACACTGCCCGTCATCGGCCTCATCCACGAGCAGCTGGGTCCCCAGGCTCCGGAACCCCCGGGCAACTGGGCCCACCGGGTTCTCGAGAACTCGCGAGGCCTCCTCCTCATCGACGGTCTCGACGAGATCCCGCACGCCGCCCGGGAGAAGGTGCGTCAGGAGCTCGACCAGTGGCTCGACGGCCGGGACGTGCGCTGCATCGTCACCTCCCGGCCCGGCGCCTTCGGGGACGAGTGGACCGACAGGTCGCGCTTCACCGAGCTGTCGCTGCAGGACATGGGCGAGAACGAGATCAGGACCTTCGTCGACCACTGGTACCGGGCCGCGCATGAGGTCCACCGCATTCCCGGTGACTGGCGGGGCCCCGCCGAGGACCTGACGACGCAGATCGTGGCGAGCGCCGAGTTGAGCGATCTCGCCAAGTCGCCGCTGCTCTGTGCCGCCCTCTGCGCCCTGCACCGCGCCGGGGGACGGCATCTGCCGACACGGCTGTGGGATCTGCTGGACCGCACCTTGGCCATGCTGCTGGGACGGCGCGATATGGAGCGGACCGTCAGGACGCGGGTGCTGCTCGACGACGCCGGGTACCGCTCCTACCTGCAGCCGATCGCCGCCTGGATGGTCCGTGGCGGCCAGCAGGTGATCAGCGAGGAGCAGGCGGTGTGCCAGATCGAGTTGGTGACGCCCGCCGGCGACGGCTCATGCCACAGCACGGACATCCTGGATCAGCTCACCCAGCGGACGGTCCTGCGCGCGTCCGACACCCATGACGAGAGGAGCACGCCCGGTTCCGGCGAAGAGTACGAGTTCGTACACCGGACCTTCCAGGACTTTCTCGCTGCGGCGGAGATCGCCAGAAGCCGGAACGTCTCCGAGCTGCTGAGAAACGCGCGGGAAGAGAGCTGGCAGGAAGTCATCAAGCTGAGCTCCGGCCACTGGCGGCATCGGCCCGCACTGCAGGATGAGCTGGTCACGGGGTTGTTGGAGCTGGGCAACCAGCTCCAGGCAGACGACGAGGCCGAGGCTCGCGCGGACGTCCACATCCTCGCCGCCTCCTGTGCGTTCGGGTGCGACCGGCTCGACGACGCGGTGCGGGACAACATTCGTTCGGCGCTTGCAGGGCTGCTCCCTCCCGCCAAGACCGTCCCCTGGTATGCGCTCGGCAAGCTGGGCCTGCCCTTGCTGGACTATCTCCCCGATCCGGAGGCCTTGTCCCGTGACAGCGCCGACGATCTGGCGTCCGTCGTGGGCGCCATCGGCGGAGGCGCGGCCATGCCGCTCGCGGCCCGGCTCGCCGGACTCGGGCTGCCATCCGTCGGCGCGCAGCTCGCCGATGCCTGGCGGCGTTTTCCCACCGCTGACTACGCCCGGCGAGTCCTGGCCCGCACAGACCTCAGTGAGGCCTCGCTTTCCGTGTACGACCTCACCGAACTCGAAGCATCGGCGGCGCTGCGGCCCGTACGGGAGATATGGATACGGGAGGACCTTCCTCTCGAACCGCTCAGGCGCTCGCTGGCACCAGGATTCCGCGAACTGGACCTGACCCACTCGGAACTGACGGATCTGGGTTTCGTGGCTCAGCACGCGAAGACACTCGAAGTGCTCTGGCTGAGGGAAACCTCCAAACTGCGGGACCTTTCTCCCCTGTCGCGGCTCGGTGGCTTGCGCAGGCTGCACGTCGAAGAGGGGCCTTCGGTGGACGTGTCGTTCCTCCAGCACCTTCCCCTGCTCGAAGAGCTACGCCTCCAGAGACGGGCCGATGACGGTTCCGTCCTTCAGCATGTGGCCCGGCCTTCCCGCCTTGAGGACCTGCGGATCGTGGCGCCCTCGATCCGTGCGCTGGCGCCGGCCGCGCCCCTTCCCACGGTCCGGTTGCTCACCCTCGACGACGTGGAGGACTGGACCGGCCTGGAGGCCATCGCCGTCATCTTCCCGTCCCTGACGAGGTTGGCCATCGAATTACGCCCCGGCCTGACCTCTCCCCTGGACCTGTCGCCCCTGCAAGGGCGACCCGATCTCAAGATCACCGTCTACCGGTACTCGGTCCACGAGCTGACCGTGCGGGGCCACGAGCCGTTCGGTGACCGGTTCCGGTGCCACCCGCCACTGACTGCGTCCTGACCGGGGGTCACGCCGACATCGGCCGCTGCACCCTGATCGACTGCAGCAGCCCGATCGCCACCCAGACCGCGAACATCGACGACCCGCCGTAGGAGACGAAGGGCAGCGGGAGGCCGGCGACCGGCATGATGCCGAGCGTCATGCCGATGTTCTCGAAGGACTGGAAGGCGAACCAGGCGATGATCCCGGCGGCGACGATCGTGCCGTAGAGCTCGGTCGTCTCGCGGGCGATACGGCAGGCCCGCCACAGCACGACGCCGAGGAGCACGATGATCAGGCCCGCGCCGAGGAAGCCGAGCTCCTCTCCGGCGACCGTGAAGACGAAGTCCGTCTGCTGTTCCGGCACGAACTGGCCGGTGGTCTGCGAGCCGTGGAAGAGGCCGGTGCCGGTCAAGCCGCCCGAGCCGATCGCGATGCGCGCCTGGTTGGTGTTGTAGCCGACGCCCGCCGGGTCCAGGCTCGGGTTGGCGAAGGCCGCGAAGCGGTTGATCTGGTACTGGTCCAGGACGCCCAGCTTCCAGATGGCGACCGCTCCGGCCGCGCCGGCGCCGAGCAGACCGAAGACCCAGCGGTTGGAGGCGCCGGAGGCCAGCAGCACGCCGAGCACGATCACGGCCATCACCATGACCGAGCCGAGGTCGGGCATGAGCAGCACGACCATCACGGGCACGGCGGCCAGACAGAGGGACTGGAAGACGGTGCGGTGGTCGGGGTGCTCCTTGTCCCCGGCGTCGACCCGGGCCGCGAGCATCATGGCCATGCCCAGAATGATCGTGATCTTCACGAACTCGGAGGGCTGGAGGGAGAATCCTCCGCCCAGGACGATCCAGGCGTGGGCGCCGTTGATGGTCTTGCCGAGCGGCGTCAGCACCAGCAGGACCAGGAAGACGGACAGGCCGTAGAGGATCGGCACGGCAGTGCGCAGGGTGCGGTGGCCCAGCCAGATCGTGCCGACCATGAGGGCGAGCCCGATGCCGGTGTTCATGGCGTGCCGGAACAGGAAGTAGTACGGGTCGCCCTGGTTGAGCTCGGTGCGGTTGCGGGTCGCCGAGTAGACGAGCGCGGTGCCGATGAGCGAGAGCGCGAGCGACGACAGCAGTATCGGCCAGTCGAGCCTGCGGACCAGGGAGTCGCGGGCGACCAGCCGCGCCCAGGCGGAGCGCTCGGGCCCGTACCCGGAGACGGAGAAGCCGTTGGTGCCGCTCATGTGCTCCTCCGCCCCGTTCCCCGGCGGCGCGCGGAACGCCTTCGGGTGTCGCGGTTGCTGGCCTGGGGCGACGGGGTGGTCGCCGCGGGCGACTGCTGGTCGCCCGGCGTCGACTGTCCTTCCTCGCTCGCCTGCTCGTCCTTCGACGGGTCGTACTTCTCGATCTTGGGGGCGTCGATCGATCCATCGGACTCGATCTTCGGCAGGCTCTTCTCCGGCTCGGGCAGCAGGGCCTTCTTCAGGTCCTGGTGGCCGTCCTCGTCGAGGCCGTAGATGGCGTTGTAGATCTTGCGCACGGCGGGGCCGGACGCGCCGGAGCCCGTACCACCCTGGGAGATCGTCATGACGACCGCGTAGTCCTTGGTGTACGTGGCGAACCACGAGGTCGTCTGCTTGCCGTAGACCTCGGCCGTACCCGTCTTGGCGTGCATCGGGATCTTGTCCTGCGGCCAGCCGCCGAAGCGCCAGGCGGCCGTACCGCGGGTGGCGACTCCCGCGAAGGCCTGGTCCATCTCGGCGAGGGTCTTCTTCGTCACCGGCAGCTTGCCGTGCGACTTGGGCTTGATCTCCTGGACCGTCTTGCCGTCGGCGCTGACGATCGCCTTGCCGACGGTCGGGTCGTAGAGCGTGCCGCCGTTGGAGACGGCCGCGTAGATCGTGGCCATCTGTATCGGTGTGACGAGCGTGTCGCCTTGGCCGATGGCGTAGTTGACGGAGTCACCGGCGCGCAGCCTGTTGCCTTCGAGGCAGTTCTCGTACGCGATCTTCTCGGCGTACGTGCCGTCCTTCTTGCCGGACTTGCACCAGGCGTCCTTGTTGGCCTCCCAGTAGTCCTTCTTCCACTGGCGGTCGGGGATCCGGCCGGTGACCTCGTTGGGCAGGTCGATGCCGGTCTCCGCGCCGAGACCGAACTGGTGCGCGGTCTTGTAGAACCAGTCCTTGGCGTCCTTCTTGGGGTTGATGCCGCCGTCCTTCAGCCACTCCTGGTGCGAGAGGCGGTAGAAGACGGTGTCGCAGGAGACTTCCAGCGCCCGGCCGAGGCTGATGGGGCCGTACCCCTCGGACTCGAAGTTCTTGAAGACCTGGCCGCCGACGGAGTACGAGCTGGAGCAGTCGTAGTGCCCGTCGAACGGATAGCCCGCGCGGACCGCCGCCGCCGTCGACACGACCTTGAAGATCGAGCCGGGTGCCGCCTGGCCCTGGATCGCGCGGTTGAGCAGCGGGTAGTTGGAGTCCTTGCCGGTGAGCCTGGCGTAGTCCTTGCCGGAGATGCCGCCGACCCAGGCGTTGGGGTCGTACGTCGGGTTGGAGGCCATGGCGACGACGCGGCCGGTCTTGGCCTCCATGACGACGACGGCGCCCGAGTCGGCCTTGTAGTTCTCGCCGGTGTTGTCGTCGAACTGCTTGCGGGCTTCCTTCATCGCCTCGTTGAGCTCGTACTCGGCGACGCGCTGCACGCGTGCGTCTATGCTCGTGACGAGGTTCGCGCCGGGCTCGGCCTCGTCGGGCTTGGCCTGGCCGATGACACGCCCGAGGTTGTCGACCTCGTACCGGGTGACGCCCGCCTTGCCGCGCAGCTCCTTGTCGTACTCGCGTTCGAGACCCGAGCGGCCGACCTGGTCGGAGCGGAGGTACGGCGACGCGGAGTCCTTGGCCTGCTCGATCTCCTCGTCGGTGACGGGCGAGAGATAGCCGAGGACCTGCGCGGTGTTGGACTCACCGGGGCTCGGGTAGCGGCGGACGGCGGTGGGTTCGGCGATGATGCCGGGGAAGTCCTCGGAGCGCTCGCGGATCTGCAGGGCCTGCCGGGGCGTTGCCTCGTCGGTGATGGGGATGGGCTGGTACGGCGAGCCGTTCCAGCAGGGCTGCGGCGTATCGGCGTTGCACAGGCGGACCTTGTCCATGACGTCCTTGGGCTTCATGCCCAGCACGCCGGCGAGCTTGGTCAGTACCGCTTTGCCGTCGTCCTTCATCTTCATCAGGTCGGTGCGCGAGGCGGAGACGACGAGCCGCGTCTCGTTGTCGGCGAGCGGCACACCGCGGGCGTCGAGGATCGAGCCGCGTACGGCGGGCTGGACGACCTGCTGGACGTGGTTGCCCGACGCCTCCTTGGCGTATTCCTCGCCGTTGCGGATCTGGAGATACCACAGGCGGCCGCCCAGGGTGAAGAGCAGCGAGAGGACGAGGATCTGCATGATGACGAGCCGGATCTGGACCCGGGGCGTCCGGCCGGTCTCGGGAATGTTGGTCACAGGCGCTTGACCCCCTTGATGCGTCCCGCGCGCGCCACGCGTGTCTTCGTCGTCCGGCCGCGGACCAGGCCGCTGCCGCGGAGCCCGCCCCGCTGGGAGCCGACGCTCAGCCCGGTGCCGGACGCGAACCAGCCGGAGGAGGCACCACTGGCCGCGCCGGCGGCGCCTGTCTCGGCGAGCGGATCGTTCTCCGCCCGTCTGGCCAGAGCCATGATCGCCGGGACGATGAACGGCGCCAGCACCAGGTCGTAGAGCGCGGCGGTGAACATCAGGCCGGCCAGGCCCACATGGCGGGCGGCGGTGTCGCCGACGAGGGAGCCCACGCCCGCGTACAGCAGGGTGGAGCCGATGGCGGCGGCGACCACGACGAGCATGGGCGTGGTGGCCGACTTGAGCTGTCCGTTCTCGGGTTTGACGAGGCCCGCGAGATAGCCGATGACGCACAGCACGAGGGCGTAGCGGCCGGCGGCGTGGTCGGCGGGCGGCGCCAGGTCGGCGAGGAGGCCGGCGCCGAAGCCGATGAGGGCGCCGGCCACATGGCCGTGGACGAGGGCGAACGCGAGCACCGTGAGCAGCACCAGGTCCGGTGCGGCGCCGGGCAGTTGCAGGCGCGCGAGGATGCTCACCTGGATCACGAGGGCCAGGACCACCAACGTGGTGGAGAGCAGCATCCGGTTGAAGCGCATGGGACTCAGCTCCTACTGCTCTCGCTCTGCGGCCGCGTCGGCGGATGCCTGGGCGGAGGGCGTCACGGTGACCGTCACGGTCGGTGTGGGGGTCGGCTTCGGTTCGGGCGGCAGGACCGTGTCGCGCGGGTCCTTGCGGGGAGCCACGACGACGACGCCGACGATGTCGAGCTTGGTGAAGCCGACGAACGGCTTGACGTACACGGTCCGGGTGAGGTCGCCGCCGGAGGGGTCGACGCGCGAGACCACGCCGACGGGGACGCCGGGCACGAACGGTCTGTCGGCCTGCGAGCCGAAGGTGACCAGGCGGTCGCCCTTGTTCACCTTGGCCTTGCCGTTGAGCAGCTGGACGCGCAGGGGGCGGTCGCCCTGGCCGGAGGCGAAGCCGAGCTCGTCGGTCTTCTCCATGCGCGTACCGACCGTGAAGTCGGGGTCGTTGGCGAGCAGCACGGTGGAGGTGCCCGGGCCGACCGTGGTGACGCGGCCGACGAGTCCGTCGCCGTTGATGACGGTCATGTCGCGCTGGATGCCGTCCTCGGCGCCGGCGTCGATGGTGACGGTCCAGGAGAAGCCCTGCGCTGCGCCGATCGCGATGACCTGGGCGCCCTTGATGCCGTACTGCCCGGCGCCCGCCATCTTCAGCATCTTGTCGAGCTGCCGCACCTGGCTGCGGTTGCGGTCGTCGCTGCCCAGCTCCGTCTTGAGTTCGGCGTTCTCACGTTCGAGCTTTGCGATGCGGTCGTGCCGGTCGCCGGAGTCGCGGACCGCGGCGATCGCGTTGCCGAGCGGGTCGACGGCGGACGACACGCCGTTCTCCACCGGGCCGAACACAGTGGCGGCTGCCCGGCGTGCGCCGTCGACCGGGGAGTCCTCGCCGCCGCGGATGTCCACCGTGATCAGCGCGAACGCGATGGCGATCAGCAGCACCAGGAGCAGTCGGCTCTCTCGGGAGTCCCTCACGTGCGGCGGCCGTGCCTTCCTCGTCGGAAATCCTTGTCGCTCTTGCCTCTATATCAACGATCCGCCGCACGGGAGAGCACGTGCGCTCCGTACGGCGGATGAAGCGCACGTGTCGTCTCGGCCACGTGCGCCCCGTGCGGCGGACGAAGCGCGCATGTCGCTGCGAACGCGCGCCGCGTGGCACCGCACGCGCGTGTCATCTGCGCGGCTGGGCGTCCAGCACCTGCTGGAGTGCCTCGAACTCCTCGACGCACTTGCCGGATCCGAGCGCCACGCTGTCGAGCGGGTCCTCGGCGATGTGGATCGGCATGCCGGTCTCGCGGCGCAGCCGCTCGTCGAGGCCGCGCAGCAGGGCGCCGCCGCCGGTGAGGACGATGCCGCGGTCCATGATGTCGCCGGACAGCTCCGGCGGGCACTTGTCGAGGGTGGTCTTGACCGCGTCCACGATCGCGTTGACCGGCTCCTCGATGGCCTTGCGGACCTCGGCCGCGGAGATGACCACGGTCTTCGGCAGGCCCGAGACCAGGTCGCGGCCGCGGATCTCGGTGTGCTCGTCGTCCTCGAGTTCGTATGCGGAGCCGATCGTGATCTTGATCTGCTCGGCGCTGCGCTCGCCGAGGAGGAGCGAGTACTCCTTCTTGATGTGCTGGATGATCGCGTTGTCCAGCTCGTCGCCTGCGACGCGGATCGACTGCGCCGTGACGATGCCGCCGAGGGAGATGACCGCGACCTCGGTGGTGCCGCCGCCGATGTCCACCACCATGTTGCCGGTCGCCTCGTGGACGGGGAGACCGGAACCGATGGCCGCCGCCATCGGCTCCTCGATGATGTGCACCTGGCGGGCGCCGGCCTGCGAGGACGCCTCGATCACCGCGCGGCGCTCGACACCGGTGATGCCGGAGGGCACGCAGACGACGACACGCGGACGGGCGAGATAGCGCCGCTTGTGGATCTTCAGGATGAAGTACCGGAGCATCCGCTCGGTGATCTCGAAGTCCGCGATGACTCCGTCCTTGAGCGGTCGCACCGCGACGATGTTGCCGGGCGTCCGGCCGATCATCTTCTTCGCCTCGGCGCCGACCGCGAGGATGCCGCCGGTGTTGGTGTTGATCGCGACGACGGACGGCTCGTTGAGAACGATCCCCCGGCCCCTGACGTACACCAGCGTGTTGGCGGTCCCGAGGTCGACAGCCATGTCACGGCCGATGAACGACATCTTGTTCCCCATGAGGATGCGTCTGGCCTTCCTAAATCGAGCGTTGACGGCTTGTTAGGCAGGCGAGGTGGGTGCTGCTGTGGCGTGAAGGCTTCCATCGTAGTCTCGCCCCCGCGGACACGGCGCGATGGTCTGTCGCCAATGTCAGCAGATGCCGAACCGCCTCGCTTCTGGAGACGTTCCAACGGAGGCACGGGTTCCCCCGATCGGGGCGCATATGCCAAGGGACGGCGGGGAATTCCCAGCCGTCCCCGGTCAGGCACCCAGACTTCTGACAGTGTGTCAGAAAACTCGGGCGCGGCGGCCGAGCCGTCCGCGTACGCGCCCGTGCGTGTCAGACACGCCCGGGGAAGAAGATCTTCAGCTCGCGCTCGGCGGACTCCTCGGAGTCCGATGCGTGGATCAGGTTCTCACGGGTGATCGTGCCGAAGTCACCGCGGATCGAGCCGGGGGCCGCGGCGATCGGGTCGGTCGGGCCGGCCAGCTGCCGGACGCCCTCGATGACCCGCTCGCCCTCGACGACCAGGGCGACGACCGGACCGGAGGACATGAAGGCGACCAGCGGCTCGTAGAACGGCTTGCCCTGGTGCTCGCCGTAGTGCTGCTCCAGGGTGTCCTGGTCGAGCGTCCGCAGCTCCAGCGCGGTGATCTGCCAGCCGGCCTTGCGCTCGATACGGCCGATGATCTCGCCGATCAGGCCGCGACGGACGGCGTCGGGCTTGAGCAGGACGAGGGTGCGCTGGGACATGGTGTGCGGCTCCTTCGAGGTCGCTTGTATGCGGGGTTGTCCGAGGCTACAGGGCCTGTCTGAGCGCTTGTTATGCGGCGTCAGGGCCCGGCTGGGCCCCTGCCGCCGCGCTCTGTGCCGCGAAGCGGGCCTTGGCCTCGTCGATCTTGCGGCCGAAGTGCACCGAGCACCACCACAGGGCGGCGAACACGGCTCCGAGGAAGAACATGATCGGGACGACGAATCCGCTCGCGATCAGCCCGATCTGCAGGACCCAGCCCAGCTGCACCCCGCCGGGGCGGGTGATCATCCCGCAGAGCAGCACGGACAGCACCATCGCGATGCCGGAGACCGTCCAGACCGTCCCCATCGCCAGGTCCGGGTCCTTCATTGCGACGAGCGCGGCGAACCCGATCACGAAGAACTCGCCGATCAGAGTCGAAGCACAGAGCGTACGCACAGCAGTTCAGCCCTTCCCCAGAAGCAGCCGGGCCTCGCCGACAGTGATGACGGAACCGGTGACGAGGACGCCGCCGCCCGCGTACTCGCCCTCCTCCTCGGCCAGCGTGACCGCGGCCTCCAGCGCGTCGTCCAGGCGCGGCTCCACCTGTACCCGGTCATCGCCGAAGACCTCGACGGCGATGGCGGCCAGCTCGTCCGCGTCCATCGCGCGGTGGCTGGAGTTCTGCGTGATCACGACCTCGGCGAAGATCGGCTCGAAGGCCTCGAGCAGACCGCGGACGTTCTTGTCGCCGCTGGCGCCGACCACACCGATCAGCCGGCTGAAGTCGAACGCCTCGCGGATCGCCTCGGCGGTGGCGCGGGCGCCCGCCGGATTGTGCGCCGCGTCCAGAACGACGGTCGGCGAGCGGCGTACGACCTCCATGCGGCCGGGCGAGGCGACGGACGCGAAAGCCTTGCGGATCACGTCGATGTCGAGCCGCTCGGCGCGCTGTGCGCCGACGCCGAAGAACGCCTCGACGGCGGCGAGCGCCACGGCGGCGTTGTGCGCCTGGTACTGGCCGTGCAGCGGCAGGAACACCTCGGGGTACTCACCGCCGAGCCCGCGCAGCGTCAGCAACTGCCCGCCGACGGCGACCTGCCGCGAGACGACACCGAACTCCAGCCCCTCGCGGGCCACGGTGGCGTCCACCTCCACGGCCTTCTTCAGCAGCACCTGCGCGGCGTCGACCGGCTGCTGGGCGAGGATCAGGGTCGAGCCCGGCTTCACGATCCCGGCCTTCTCGACGGCGATCTCGGCGGGCGTCTCGCCGAGCCGGTCCGTGTGGTCCAGATCGATCGGCGTGACCACGGCGACGTCCGCGTCGATCACGTTCGTCGCGTCCCAGCTGCCGCCCATGCCGACCTCGACGACGGCGACATCGACGGGCGCGTCCGCGAAGGCCGCGTACGCCATTCCGGTGAGCACCTCGAAGAACGACAGCCGGAACTCCTGCTGCGCGTCCACCATCTCCACGTACGGCTGAATGTCCCGGTACGTCTCGATGAACCGCTCCGCGTCGATCGGCGCGCCGTCCAGGCTGATCCGCTCGGTGATCGACTGCACATGCGGCGACGTGTACCGCCCGGTGCGCAGCTCGAAGGCGCCGAGCAGCGCCTCGACCATGCGGGCCGTGGACGTCTTGCCGTTCGTCCCGGTGATGTGCACGGACGGGTACGAGCGCTGGGGCTCGCCCAGCACGTCCATCAGCGCCGAGATCCGGCTGACGGACGGCTCCAGCTTCGTCTCACCCCAGCGCGTGCCGAGCTCCGCCTCGACCTCGCGCAGGGCCTTGTCGACCTCGGGGTCGGCCGGGCGGGCGGGCACCTGGTCGGCCCCCTCCGGCGGTCCGCCCTGGGTACGCAGGGTGCGGCTGCCGGCCTCGATGACCGCGAGGTCGGGGTCGCGGCCAGTCTCGGTCTCGATGATGTCCTCGAACTGCGCCAGGGGGTCGGGCTCGCCGTCGTCGGGCAGGTTGTCGTGCGGGGGGAGGTCGCTCACGGGGTCCAGTCTACGGAGGGGGTGCGGCGAGGGTGCATTTCCCCCACCCCGCCCCTTCCCGAGACCGGGGCCCGCCCCAGACCCCGGTCCTCAAGCGCCGGACGGGCTGAAAATCAGCCCGTCCGGCGCTTGAGGACGAGCCCGAAGGGCGATCTCGGGGGTCCAGGGGCGGAGCCCCGGTCTCGGGAAGGGGCGGGGTGGGGGACAAAGCCCGCCGCAGCCGCCCTCAGGCCCCCGGAAGCCGATCGAGCTGCGCCTTGATCCGCGCGATGTCCTCGTCCGCCTTGGAAAGGCGAACGCGGATCTTTTCCACCACCGGCTCCGGCGCCTTCGCCAGGAACGCCTCGTTCCCCAGCTTCGCCGTGGCCTGCGCCTTCTCCTTCTCCGCGGCAGCGAGATCCTTGGCGAGCCGCTTCCGCTCGGCAGCGACATCGATCACACCGGAGAGGTCGAGCGCGACCTCGGCCCCCGCGACCGGCAGCGTCGCCGTCGCGGCGAAGCCCTCACCCTCCGGCTGCAGCCGCAACAGCTGCCGGATGGCGGCCTCGTGCGGCGCCAGGTCCGTGCCGTCGAGCGTGAGCCGGGCCGGCACCCGCTGGCCGGGCTGCAGCCCCTGGTCGGCGCGGAACCGGCGGACCTCCGTGATGACCTGCTGAAGCGTCTCGATCTCCGTCTCCGCCACGGCGTCGCGGAAGCCAGAGTCGGTCGGCCACTCGGCGATCACGATGGACTCCCCACCCGTGAGGGTGGTCCACAGCGTCTCGGTCACGAACGGAACGACCGGGTGGAGCAGCTTCAGCGTGACGTCGAGCACCTCGCCGAGGACCCGCTTGGAGACCTCGGCGGCCTGGCCGCCCGCCTGGAACGTCGTCTTGGACAGCTCGACGTACCAGTCGAAGACCTCGTCCCATGCGAAGTGGAAGAGCGCCTCGGACAGCTTGGCGAACTGGTAGTCCTCGTAGTGCGCGTCCACCTCGGCGACGACCGCGTTGAGCCGGGACAGGATCCACCGGTCGGTGGCGGACAGCTGTTCGGCGGGCGGCAGGTCGCCCTCGACCGTGGCGCCGTTCATCAGCGCGAAGCGCGTGGCGTTCCAGATCTTGTTGGCGAAGTTGCGGGAGCCCTGGACCCAGTCCTCACCGATCGGCACGTCGACGCCGGGGTTGGCACCGCGGGCGAGCGTGAACCTCAGCGCGTCGGACCCGTACTTGTCCATCCAGTCCAGCGGGTTGACCGCGTTGCCGAAGGACTTCGACATCTTCTTGCCGAACTGGTCGCGGACCATGCCGTGCAGCGCGATGGTGTGGAACGGCGGGGTGCCGTCCATCGCGTACAGGCCGAACATCATCATCCGGGCGACCCAGAAGAAGAGGATGTCGTAGCCGGTGACCAGGACGGAGTTCGGGTAGAACTTCGCGAGGCTCTCGGTCTGCTCGGGCCAGCCGAGCGTGGAGAACGGCCACAGGCCGGAGGAGAACCACGTGTCGAGGACGTCGGTGTCCTGACGCCAGCCCTCGCCGCTCGGCGGCTCCTCGTCGGGTCCGACGCAGACGACCTCGCCGTCCGGGCCGTACCAGACGGGGATGCGGTGGCCCCACCACAGCTGACGCGAGATGCACCAGTCGTGGAGGTTGTCGACCCAGTCGAAGTACCGCTTCTCCATCTCCTGCGGGTGGATCTTGACCCGGCCGTCGCGGACCGCGTCACCGGCGGCCTCGGCGAGCGGGCCGACCTTGACCCACCACTGCATCGACAGGCGCGGCTCGATGGTGGTCTTGCAGCGCGAGCAGTGGCCCACGGAGTGGACGTACGGGCGCTTCTCGGCGACGATCCGGCCCTCGGCGCGCAGGGCCGCGACGATGGCGCTGCGCGCCTCGAGACGGTCCAGGCCCTGGAAGGGGCCGTGCGCGGTGATGACCGCGTGCTCGTCCATGACGCTGATCGACGGCAGGTTGTGGCGCTGCCCGATCTCGAAGTCGTTCGGGTCGTGGGCGGGCGTCACCTTGACGGCGCCGGTGCCGAACTCGGGGTCGACGTGCGTGTCGGCGACGACGGGGATGGACCGGTCGGTCAGCGGCAGCTTGATGGTCTTGCCGACGAGGTGCTTGTACCGCTCGTCGTCCGGGTGCACGGCGACGGCCGTGTCACCGAGCATGGTCTCGGCACGCGTCGTGGCGACGACGACGGTCTCGTCGCCCTCGCCGTACTTGAGGGAGACCAGCTCGCCGTCGTCCTCCTGGTACTCCACCTCGATGTCCGAGATGGCCGTCAGGCAGCGCGGGCACCAGTTGATGATGCGCTCGGCGCGGTAGATCAGCTCGTCGTCGTAGAGCTTCTTGAAGATGGTCTGGACGGCCTGGGACAGGCCCTCGTCCATGGTGAAGCGCTCACGGGACCAGGCGACGCCGTCACCGAGGCGGCGCATCTGCCCGGAGATCTGCCCGCCGGACTCGCCCTTCCACTGCCAGACGCGCTCGACGAACGCCTCACGGCCGAGGTCGTGGCGGGACTTGCCCTCCTTGCCGAGCTCGCGCTCGACGACGTTCTGCGTGGCGATACCGGCGTGGTCCATACCGGGCTGCCACAGCGTCTCGTAGCCCTGCATGCGCTTGCGGCGCGTGAGGGCGTCGATCAGCGTGTGCTCGAAGGCGTGGCCCAGGTGCAGGCTGCCCGTGACGTTCGGCGGCGGGATGACGACGGTGTACGGCGGCTTGTCGCTCTTCTCGTCGGCCTCGAAGTAGCCGCGCTCTACCCAGCGCTCGTACAGCTTCCCCTCTACCTCGGCCGGCGCGTACTGGGTCGGCAGTTCGGTGGTGGTCGCTGGTTGCTGCTGCTGAGTGTTGTCGGTCACGGGCTCAGTTTAGAGGTGTCTCGGAGGCGTGCTGAAACCGGAAGGTTTCGTAACGGTGCGGCCTCTCGGCCCCCCGCCCGTCATGGCTTCGGCAAGGATGTCAGGGACGCATAAACAACGGAGGGGGACTGAGAACTCGATGAGCTACAACCAGCCGGGCCCTTACGGCGGTCAGCCTCAGCAGCCCGGGCCGTACGGCCAACCGGGCCCCTATGGCCAGCCGCCGCAGGCACCGCAGCCCGGCTACGGCCAGCCCCCTCAGGCACCGCAGCCCGGCTACGGCGGCCAGCCCCCTCAGGCACCGGGGCCCGGATACGGCTACCCGCAGCAGGCCCCGGGGCCCGGCTACGGCTATCCGCAGCAGGCTCCGCAGGGCGTCCCGCAGCAGCCGAACGCCTACGGCCAGCCGAACCCGTACGGACAGCAGGCCCCCTACGGCCAGCAGCCTCCGGGCGCTCCGTACGGAGTGCCGCAGCCGCCGGCGCCGGCGGGCGGCAAGAAGACCGGGCTCATCATCGGCATCGCGGTCGCGGCCGTCGTGGCGATCGGGGTGGGCGCCTACTTCGTCTTCGGCAGCGGGGGCGGGTCCGGGTCCGGTCTGTCGGACGACGGGCCGCACAAGTTGGCGACGCCGGCCACGGTGCTCGGCGACTACAAGCGCCTCTCCGACAACCTCTCGGGCGCCACAGAGAGCAGCGACTCCACGAAGGAACTGGAGGAGAGCGGCGTCAAGAACGGTACGTCCGTCATCGGCATGTACTCGACCGCCGATCTCAGCGACTACGACCCCACCGACCCGAGCAGCATGCCCGACGACGCCCTGACGGCGAAGGGCGTGACGTTCATCGGCGCTTACGGCGAGATCGCGGACCCCGCGACGACCCTGGACAAGTTCTTCGCCTCGATAAAGAAGGAGTCCGACAGCAACTCCGGGAGCAGCGGCACCCAGTCCAAGCTGGTCGGCGAGCCCGTGGAGGCCGACCTGGACGGAGCGGTCATGAAGTGCCAGGCCGCCAAGGGCCAGGATCTGCTCACGAAGAAGGAGAAGACCGATTGGTTCTGCGTGTGGGCCGACCACAGCACCATGGCCATGGTCACTCCCGGTGACCGCACCCAGGGCGTGACGAAGGACGTCGCGGTGGACATCACCACGAAACTGCGCGACGAAGTGCGCGTCGCGAAGTAGCAGTCCGCAAGCGGCGGTACTCGAACGAAGGGGCGCCCGGCGGAAACCCGCCCGGCGCCCCTTCGGCGTACTGGTGCTGTGCCGCTACGCGGACTTCTGCTCCCCGGCCCCGCGCCCCCGCGCATCCCGCGGAATCAGCGTCGGGTTGACGTTGGAGTGGACGACGTCCGGGGTGATGACGACACGGGCGACGTCCTTGCGGGACGGGACCTCGTACATCACCGACATCAGGACCTCCTCCATGATGGCGCGCAGGCCGCGGGCGCCGGTCTGGCGGAGGATCGCCTGGTCGGCGATGGCCTCGAGGGCCTCGCGCTCGAAGTCCAGCTCGACCCCGTCGAGTTCGAACAGGCGCTGGTACTGCTTGACCAGCGCGTTGCGCGGCTCGACCAGGATCTGCAGCAGCGCCTCCCGGTCCAGGTTGTGCACCGACGTGATGACCGGGAGGCGGCCGATGAACTCGGGGATCATCCCGAACTTCACCAGGTCCTCGGGCATCACGTCCTCGAACTGGTCCTTGGCCTCCAGCTCGCGCTTGGAGCGGATGGTCGCGCCGAAGCCGATGCCCTTCGCGCCCGCCCGGGACTCGATGATCTTCTCCAGGCCCGCGAACGCGCCGCCCACGATGAACAGCACGTTCGTCGTGTCGATCTGGATGAACTCCTGGTGCGGGTGCTTGCGGCCGCCCTGCGGCGGGACCGAGGCGGTGGTGCCCTCCAGGATCTTCAGCAGGGCCTGCTGGACGCCCTCGCCGCTGACGTCGCGCGTGATCGACGGGTTCTCGCTCTTACGGGCGACCTTGTCGATCTCGTCGATGTAGATGATGCCCGTCTCGGCCTTCTTGACGTCGTAGTCGGCGGCCTGGATGAGCTTCAGGAGGATGTTCTCGACGTCCTCGCCGACATAGCCCGCCTCCGTGAGCGCCGTCGCGTCGGCGATGGCGAACGGGACGTTGAGCATCCGGGCCAGCGTCTGGGCCAGAAGTGTCTTGCCGGAGCCCGTGGGCCCCAGCAGCAGGATGTTGGACTTCGCCAACTCGATGGCGTCGTCGCGTCCTTGGGCGCCGCCGTTCTCGCCGGCCTGAACCCGCTTGTAGTGGTTGTACACAGCGACCGAGAGGGCCTTCTTCGCGGCCTCCTGGCCGACGACATACCCCTCGAGGAACTCGTAGATCTCGCGGGGCTTGGGCAGTTCCTCCCAGCGCACCTCGCTCGTCTCGGCGAGCTCTTCCTCGATGATCTCGTTACAGAGGTCGATGCACTCGTCGCAGATGTACACACCGGGGCCTGCGATGAGCTTCTTGACCTGCTTCTGACTCTTTCCGCAGAACGAGCACTTGAGCAGATCGCCGCCGTCACCGATGCGTGCCACGAGGTGCTTCCCCTTCGCCTGGGAGACGCCACGTTCAGCGGCTCCTGGTGCCTCTATCCGACGGTACCTTGCCGGGCCCCCCGTTCGGGCCCCCCTTGGCACGGTTGACTGTGACGTACACCGTGCCAAGGGGCGGCAATGCTACTGCGCCTATGTCAGACGACCGAGGCGTTGTTCATCTTCCGCGTGGAGATGATCTGGTCGATCAGGCCGTACTGCAGCGCTTCCTCAGCGGTGAGGATCTTGTCGCGCTCGATGTCCTCGCGGATCTTCTCGATCGGCGTGGTGGAGTGCTTGGCCAGCATCTCCTCCAGCTGCGCGCGCATCCGCAGGATCTCGTTGGCGGCGATCTCGAGGTCGGAGACCTGGCCGCGGCCGGTCTCGCTGTACGGCTGGTGGATCAGCACGCGGGCGTTCGGGAGCGCCATGCGCTTGCCCGGCGTGCCGGCGGCCAGCAGCACGGCGGCCGCGGAGGCGGCCTGGCCCATGCAGACCGTCTGGATGTCCGGCTTCACGAACTGCATCGTGTCGTAGATGGCCGTGAGCGCCGTGAAGGAGCCGCCGGGGCTGTTGATGTAGACCGAGATGTCACGGTCGGGGTCCATCGACTCCAGGCACAGCAGCTGCGCCATGACGTCGTTGGCGGAGGCGTCGTCGATCTGGACGCCGAGGAAGATCACGCGCTCTTCGAAGAGCTTCGCGTACGGGTCGTACTCACGGACGCCCTGCGAGGTGCGCTCGACGAAACGCGGGATCACGTAGCGGGACTCGGCGCGGGGGCCGGTGTACTCGGCCTGGCCGCGCTCGGCGCGCATGCGCTCGTACAGGCCGCTGCCGGGGAAGTCGTTCACGGTGTTCTCCTAAGGCACAAGGGCTGTGGCGGTGGCTGGGGGCTGAAGGGGCTCAGGCAGCCCCGGTGCCGCCACCGCCCGGCATACCGGCAGCGGTGGTGATGACCTCGTCGATGAGGCCGTACTCCTTGGCCTCGATCGGGTCGAACCAGCGGTCGCGGTCCGAGTCGCGGGTGATCTGCTCCACGCTCTGACCGGTGTGGAAGGAGGTCAGCTCCGCCATCCGCTTCTTGGTGTGCAGCAGCCGCTCGGCGTGGATCTTGATGTCCGACGCGGAGCCCGCGAGGCCCGCGGAGGGCTGGTGGATCAGGATCTCGGCGTTCGGCAGGGCGAAGCGCTTGCCGGGCGTGCCCGCGCTCAGCAGGAACTGACCCATGGAGGCCGCCATGCCCATGGCGATGGTCACCACGTCGTTCTTGATGTACTGCATGGTGTCGTAGATCGCCATGCCCGCCGTGATCGAGCCGCCGGGGCTGTTGATGTAGAGGTAGATGTCCTTGTCGGGATCCGAGGCAAGGAGCAGCAGCTGCGCGGTGATCTTGTTGGCGATGTCGTCGTCGACCGGCTGGCCCAGGAAGATGATCCGCTCGTTGAGCAGCCGGTTGTAGACCTGGTCGCCGAGGCCGCCACCGATGGAAGGCTCGCCGGCGGCGGAGGGCATCAGATTCGTCACGTATCCACCTGCTCGTCTTACGACGGCGCCGGGCCGTCTCACGTCTTCTGCTTCAGGCTGGGACCCCGCCGTGTAACCGTCTCCCGACGGCCTGTGGGGACTCCCCTGCCCTCGTATTCATGGACCCTAACGCGCAGGCAGGCGGGTGCCATCCCGCATTCCGAACTGTTCGCTGTGAGCGCAGGTTCCGGGGGGCGGGTACCCGGGGGAGGCCCGGCTGCACGTAATGGTTCGGGGCGCCGTTGGGGGGGCCGGCGAGAGCGTCCCACCTCTGTGGGCAATCGTTCCTCCCCCAGCTAACGCTGGGAGGTGCCCCCAGGCGATGGGGGTACCTCCCTTGCCTTAAGGCAATGGGGGAGGGTGGGCACAGCCCACGACGGAGGGCACCCTTCAGACCGCACAGGGGCTCCTGTAACGGCCGACGGGCCCCGTGGTGCCGCAGCACCCCAGGGCCCGTCGTTCAGCGCGGGAGAAGCGAGGCTCAGGCCTCGGACTTCTCGTCATCGGCGGATGCCTCGGCGGCCTCGGCGGCCTCGACGGCCTCGCCCGTCTCGTCCTCCTCGTCGTCCAGGTCGACGACCTCACCGTTCGTGTCCTTGACCGTGGCCGCCTCGACCACGACCGCCAGCGCCTTGCCGCGGGCGACCTCGCCCACGAGCATCGGCACCTGGCCGCCCTGGACGACGGCCTGGGCGAACTGGTCGGGGGACATGCCGGAGGAGGCCGCACGGCGCATGAGGTGCTCGGTGAGCTCCTCCTGGCTGACGTTGAGCTTCTCCTTGGAGACCAGCTCGTCGAGGACGAACTGGGTCTTGATGCCCTTGATCGCCGCCTCACGGGTCTCGGCGTCGAACTCCTCGACCGTCTTGCCCTGGATCTCCAGGTACTGCTCGAGGGACAGGCCCATCTGGCCGAGCTGGTGGTGCTCGAGGTTGTGCTTACGGGTGTTGATCTCGTCCTCGAGGAGCTTCTCGGGGACCGGGACCTCGACCAGCTCGAGCAGCTTGTCCAGCACGCGCTCCTGGGCCTGCGTGGCCTGGTCGTACTGCTTCATGTTCTCGAGGCGCTTGCGGCTGTCCGCCTTGAGCTCCTCGAGGGTGTCGAACTCGGAGGCGAGCTGAGCGAACTCCTCGTCGAGCTCCGGCAGCTCACGCTTGGCGACCTGGGTGACCTTGACGGTGACCTCGGCCTCCTTGCCGGCCGCCGAGCCGCCCTTCAGCTCGGAGGCGAAGGTGGCCTCGCCACCGGCCTCCAGGCCCTTCACGGCGTCGTCGACGCCGTCCAGCAGCTCGCCGGAGCCGATGGTGTACGTGACACCCGCGGCCACGCCGTCCTCGAGGACCTCGCCGTCGACCTTGGCCTCGAGGTCGATCGTCACGACGTCGCCGTCCTCGGCGGCCCGCTCGACCGGGGTGGTGGAGGCGAAGCGCTCGCGCAGCTGCTCCACGGACTTCTCGACGTCCTCGTCGGTGACCTCGACGGCGTCGACCTCGACCTCGATGCCGGAGTAGTCCGGGATCTCGATGGTCGGGCGGACGTCGACCTCGGCGGTGAAGGTCAGCAGCTCGCCGTCCTTCAGCTCGGTGATGTCGACCTCGGGCTGACCGAGAACGTTCAGCTCACCCTCGTTGACCGCCTCGGTGTAGAACTTCGGGAGCGCGTCGTTGACGGCCTCCTCGAGCACGGCGCCGCGACCGAACCGCTGGTCGATGACTCGGGCCGGAATCTTGCCCTTCCGGAAGCCCTTCACCGTGACCTGCTGGTTGATCTTCTTGTACGCCGCGTCGAGGCTGTCCTTGAGCTCCTCGAAGGGCACCTCGACAGTGAGCCGAACCCGGGTCGGGTTCAGGGTCTCCACGGCGCTCTTCACGGTTCGGTCTCCTTGTGGCTGACTTCTTGGGTTCTGCTGAGCCAGAGGGCTTCAGCGGATCGCGTCGCCCGGAAGACATCAGAGCTGAGACACACGGGCGTGCAGTCTGCATAGTAACGGCAGGTGGTACACGCCCCAAAAGGCGATCAAGGACCTTGCCGGTCAACCGGCTCGGGATCCCGGTGATGGTCGGGGTGGCGGGATTTGAACCCACGGCCTTCCGCTCCCAAAGCGGACGCGCTACCAAGCTGCGCCACACCCCGTCGGTGCGACACGTAGGGTACATGCCCGCAGGCAGTGCGGCTCCCGCAATTCGGCTGCGGCGCCGGGCGACCGCCAGGACGCGCTCTCCGCGACCGGGGGGACACGCTGCGTCCGGGACGCCGGCAGCGCCGTAAGGCGCCTCCGTACGACGCCGTCCCCCGGCCGGCTGCCACCCCGAGTGCCGCCCGGTGACGGCGGAGTGTGCGGCGGAGGGGTGCGACCCGCTACGATGCTTTCCGTGCCGCGGTCGGTGACCTGCGGCGCACGCTGTGCGGGCGTAGCTCAATGGTAGAGCCCTAGTCTTCCAAACTAGCTACGCGGGTTCGATTCCCGTCGCCCGCTCTTGGCCTCCGGCCCGGTTCGCAGATTACGTGGACCGGGCCGGAGCTTTTTTGTGCGCGCTACGGGGCTCGATGGCGCCCCACATCGTGGCGTTGTGCCCACCCTCCCCCAGCTACCGCTGGGAGGTACCCCCAGCCCTGCGGAACCCACGGGCGCCTGGCGGCGGGCTCAGAAGCTGATCGAGTTGATCGTGTCCGCTATCGAGTCCAGGAACCGGTTGATGGACGGAGCCATTCCGGTCGAGGCGAGGAAGAAGCCGAAGAGCACCGCGACGATCGCGGGGCCCGGCTTGATCGAACCCCCGCGGATCAACACCACAAGGATGATCGCCAACAGCAGCACCACTGACAGCGAAATGGCCACAACTGATCACACCCTAGGTCGGTCCGCTCTCCCGGCCCGGAGGTGCGAACCCGCACACCCCCGCCCAGAACCATCGTGCCACCAACCAGGCTTCACTATGCGACGCATGATGCATCGTCGGCCATGTGTACGCCGGCGCCCCGCGGCCGCGAACCACTGGGGCACTTGAACCCCACGCGCGCGTGCGGCAATTCGCGTGGCCTGCGGGACCATCAATTCGGCTTGATCGTTTCCATGTCCACACAAGGTGTGCGCAGGGAATTCGAATTGTCGTCACAGGCACATCGACCTGTTACCACAGACACATCCATGAGACTGACGGCACATCAAAGCCACCATCAAAAAAACCAATGAACCGGACATTTCACCAGAGTCGCCCGCGGGCGTTATGCCCTGATTAATGGGGATGAGTTCGGACGTAGCGGTCAACGGTCAACGCTCCAATGGCGATTGCGGATCGCTATGTCGACTCCTCTGAATCCGGGGTACTCGCAGGCCATAAGCAGGATTCGAGTTGACGGTTTTACGAAAACACACAGACAACGCTAGGGTGCCTCAGATGTTTCACGCTGCCTCGTCCCCCGAAAGCGCAGTGGGGTCCGGGACCGGCCTGCCGAGCTCTTGGTGGGAGGGCCTGTGACGAACTCGCTGCGACCGCATGGCAACCACAGAACACCACTCCCCCCGGCACACGAGCCGGCGGCGGGAGTGCCGGGCCCGCGATCCCCACGGACCACCCAGGCGGCCGGCACTCCCCGCACCACCGGCGTCAACACCCCGGCCGGAACCGCCCCGAGCGGCAGCGCGCCGGGCAACAAACCCGCGAAACAACGCGACGCGTTCTTCGACAACGCCAAGTACCTGGCGATCGTGCTGGTCGCGATGGGGCACGCATGGGAGCCCCTGACGGATCACAGCCGGGCCGCAGAGGCCCTGTACATGACCGTCTACACCTTCCATATGCCCGCTTTCATCCTGATCTCGGGCTACTTCTCGCGCAGTTTCGACATGCGCCCGGACCGGCTGAGGCGGCTGGTCACCGGCGTCGCCGTGCCGTACGTCATATTCGAAGTGGCGTACTCCTTGTTCAAACGGTGGGCGAACGACGACCCGACCCACCCGATCAGCCTGCTCGACCCCTGGTACCTGACGTGGTTCCTGGTCGCGCTGTTCGTCTGGCGGATGACCACACCGCTGTGGAAGGTGGTCCGCTGGCCGGTCCCGCTCGCGCTCGCCATCGCGGTGCTGGCCTCCGTCTCGCCCGACATCGGCGACGACCTCGACCTCCAGCGCGTCCTGCAGTTCCTGCCGTTCTTCGTCACGGGCCTGTTCATGAAGCCCGAGCACTTCCAGATGCTGCGGCGGCGTGAGATCAAGCTGCTGAGCGTGCCCGTCTTCGCGTGCGCCCTGGCCTTCGCGTACTGGGCGGGGCCTCGTATGAACTCGGCGTGGTTCTACCACCGGGACAGCGCACAGGAGCTGGGCGCGCCGTGGTGGGCCGGCGTCGTGATGACGCTCGCGCTCTTCGGCTGCTCGATGGTGCTCACGGCGTGCTTCTTCGCCTGGGTGCCGCGCCGGCGGATGTGGTTCACAGTGCTCGGCGCGGGCACGCTGTACGGCTATCTGCTGCACGGCTTCCTCGCCAAGGGCTCGCGCTTCTGGGGCTGGTACGGGGACTACGCGTGGCTGCACAAGCCGCTCGGTGAGATCTTCGTGACACTCGTCGCCGCCACGGTCATCACCGTGCTGTGCACACCGCCCGTGCAGCGCGTGTTCCGGTTCGCGATGGAGCCGGAGATGAAGTGGGCCTTCAAGCGGGACGCGACGGAGCTGGCGCGGGAGCGGGCGAAGACCGCGGCCTAGAGGCCCAGCAGGTCGCGCATCGTGCGCTGCGTCAGCGGGGCGCCGCGCAGCCATTCCTCGGACTGCACGTCGTCCTCGACGGCGTCGTGCAGCCAGGCCGCCGCGATCTGCTCGTCGTTGCCGCCGCGGGTGCGGACGCCGTCGGCCACCTCCCGCAGATGCTCGGCGTAGGGGCGGCCCGCCTTGTCCTTCTGGGCCGAGTGCGCCTCACGGGCGAGGGCCTCGGCCTCGGCCTCGGCCGGCGTCATGATCTCGTGGGTGCCGTTCCGCATCACACCTCGAGTCCCGCGTCCGGCCGAGCGTCACGTCTCCCGGCAGATCAGCAGCAGCGCGCGGTCGTCGTTGACGTCCTTCGCCACCGCCTCGATCAGATGCCAGGCCGCCCCGTGGAAGCCGCCCGCGACATAGCGGTCCGCCTCGCCGGTGAGGCGGTCTATGCCCTCCGCGATGTCCCGGTCGGAGGTTTCGACGAGGCCGTCGGTGAAGAGCATCAGGACGTCACCGGGCCGCAGCGCGCCCTTGACGGGGTCGAACTGGGCCCCGTCGTAGACCCCGAGCAGCGGCCCCTCCGCCGCCTTCTCCTCCCAGCGGCCGCTGCCCGCGTGCAGTTGTACGGCCGGGGGGTGGCCCGCGGTGAAGAGTTCGTAGTCGCCGGAGTCGAGGTCCAGGACGAGGTGGATGGAGGTGGCGAAGCCCTCGTCCCAGTTCTGGCGGAGCAGATAGCCGTTGGCGGCGGGCAGGAACGCGTGCGGCGGCAGGGAGCCGAGGAGGCCGCCGAACGCGCCGGACAGCAGGAGAGAACGCGATCCCGCGTCCATGCCCTTGCCCGAGACGTCCGTGAGGGCGACCTCCAGGGTGCGGCCGCCGTTGGTGCGGGCCGCCACGACGAAGTCGCCGGAGAAGGACTGACCGCCGGCGGGCCGGAGCGCGATCTCGCGGTGCCAGCCCTTCGGCAGGACAGGCAGCTTGCCGTGTACCCGGATGCGTTCGCGCAGGTCGAACAGCATCGTGCCGCCGCGCCGCCACGGCACACCGACCCGGCTGCGGAACTGGGCGATCAGCAGTCCGAAGAAACCGCAGGCGGCCACCACCAGGACCGTTCCCGGTGTCACCCGGGCGGGGCCCTCCGAGTACGGGCCCAGTTTGACGGACTCCACGATCAGGGCCGTCGCCGCCGCCGCGTACAGGCCGAGCAGGCTGGCGGGGCGCAGCAGCAGTCCGCCCGCCACGATCGGCAGGACGAGGACGGCCGGGGAACACCACACGGGATTGACGAGGGTGACGCCCGTGATCAGCGGGACCATCAGCAGCAGACCGGCGAGGGCTATCCAGTCGGAGCCGTCTCCGCGGAAGTAGTCGACGCCCGATCTGCGCAGGCCGACGCGGACCCGGTGGAGTTGTCTCTTCATCCGGGCCGAAAACGTCTCGGCTGCCGCGCGTTGTCCTGCCATTGCTCGGGACCTTATCCATCAGGCCAGGCCCCGCGCACGGGAGGTCCTACTTGTCCCCTCTTCTCGATGTGGTCCTCCCTCTCCCGAGGGGCAGTGGAGGCGGCTTCCGGCGGGCTGACCGAAATCGGCTCGCTCAGCCCTCAACTCCCTGGTACTCATGGCATATGACGACAGACCTGCGGGTGCTGCAACCGTCCGAGTGGGACACGTGGTACGCGAAGCTGGTGCTCGCGTTCGGCGGAGTGCCGGAGGCCGACGAGGAGCAGGCCCTGTGGGAACGCCTCACCGAGTCCGAGCGGTCGCTCGGCGTCTGGGACGGCGAGGACTGCGTGGGGACGGCGGGGGCCTTCTCGTTCAGGATCACGGTTCCGGGCGGTGCGCTGGTGCCCGCGGCAGGCGTCACGATGGTGAGCGTGGCGGCGACGCACCGTCGGCGCGGCCTGCTCACGGCCATGATGCGGCGTCAGCTGGACGACGTCCGCTCCTGGGGCGAGCCGCTCGCCGTGCTGACGGCTTCGGAGCCCGCGATCTACGGCCGGTTCGGATACGGCGCTGCGACACAGCTGTTGTCCGCCGAGATCGACACGGCACGGGTCCGGCTTGCCGTACCGCCGGGCACGGAAGACGTCCGGCTGCGGTTCGCCCTCCCTGTCGATGCGGCGGCGGCGTGCGAGGCCGTGTACGCGCGGCGGGTGCCCGCGCGGCCGGGGATGCTCGCCCGGCGGCCCGGCTGGGAGCAGCTGCCGCTGCTCGACCCGGAGAGCGAGCGGCAGGGCGCCTCACCGCTGCAGTGCGTGCTGGCCGAGCGCGCCGGGCAGGTCGTGGGCTACGCCCGTTTCCACAACAAGCCGGAGTGGGACGCGGCCGGGCCCAAGGGCACGGTCGTCCTGCGCGACCTGGAGGCGCTCGATCCGGCGGCGTACGCGGCGCTGTGGCGATTCCTGTTCGAGATCGATCTGACATCCACTCTCGAGGTACGCAGCCGTCCCGTGGACGATGCCTGGCAGCACCTGGTGTCCGACATCCGCCGGTGCCAGGTGCGGCTGCGGGACTCGCTGTACGTACGGCTCGTGGACGTGGGCTCGGCGCTGGAAGCGCGTACGTACCAGACGCCCGTGGACGTCGTCTTCGAGGTCGCGGACGACTTCTGCCCCTGGAACCAGGGGCGTTGGCGGCTCACGGGCGACGGCAAGGGCGCATCGTGCAAGCGGACGGATGACGACGCCGATCTCGCGCTGGGCGTGCGGGACTTGGGCGCGGTCTACCTCGGCGGGGTGTCCCTGTCGGCGCTGGCCGCCGCGGGGCGGGTACGGGAGCTGCGGGCGGGGGCGATCGCCGAGGCCTCGGTGGCCTTCTCGTCGGCGGTGGCGCCGTGGCTGCCGCACGGGTTCTGACCTGGCGTGTTCCGGCCTGTGTCGGGCGTGTTCCGGCCTGCGTCGGCCGCCACGGGTGGAATCATCCGGGCGGCTGGCAGCCCGGGCACCAGAAGAGGTTGCGGGCGGCGAGATCGGCGGTGCGGATCTCGCCGCCACAGATGTGGCAAGGCTGGTGCGCCCTGCGGTACACGTACACCTCGCCGCCGTGGTCGTCGACGCGCGGCGGGCGCCCCATCGCCTCGGGAGTGTGCTCGGGGCGCACGGTGTCGATGCGGTTGTTGCGTACACCCTCGCGCATCAGCTCGACCAGGTCCGACCAGATCGCGGTCCACTGGTCGTACGTCAGGTCCCTACCCGGTCGGTACGGGTCGATGCCGTGCCGGAAGAGGACCTCGGCCCGGTAGACGTTGCCGACGCCCGCGATGACCTTCTGGTCCATCAGGAGCGCGGCGATGGTGGTGCGGCTGCGGGAGATGCGCCGGTACGCGCGGTCGGGGCCGTCGTCCGGGCGGAGCGGGTCGGGACCGAGCCGGTCGTGTATCGCCTGCTTCTCGGCGTCCGTGATGAGAGCGCAGGTCGTGGGGCCGCGCAGATCGACGTACGCCGTGTTGTTGAGCAGACGGAGGCGGACCGTTTCGGTCGGCGGGGGTGCGGGGATCCCGCCGAAGCCGACCTTGCCGAAGAGGCCGAGGTGGATGTGGACCCAGTCCGGGCCCTCGAAGCCGAGGAAGAGGTGCTTGCCGTGGGCTTCCGCGGTGGTGAGGACCGTGCCGGTCAGGAGGGCCGCGGCGGCCGCGAACTTACCCTGGGGGCTTTCGGCTTGCGCCGGGCGGCCGCCGAACCCTGACAGGTAGTCCTTGGCCAGGCGGTGGATGGTGTGCCCCTCCGGCACGGGTCCTCTTCTCTCGTCTCTTCCGCCGCTCCGCGGCAAACCAAAGGTCGCGGGGCCCGGCGAACCAAGGTCGCGGGGCCCAGGCCCTGCCTACTGCTGCGGGTGGTGCGCCGGGATCGGCGGCAGGTCGCCCTTGGTCTCGTACGCCGAGAGCATGTCGATGCGGCGGACGTGACGTTCGTCACCGGAGAACGGCGTGTTGAGGAAGATCTCGACGAACTTCACGGCCTCGTCGGTGGAGTGCATCCGGGCGCCGACGGCGACGACGTTGGCGTTGTTGTGCTCGCGGCCGAGCGAGGCGGTCTGCTCGCTCCAGGCCAGTGCCGCGCGGACACCCTTGACCTTGTTCGCGGCGATCTGTTCGCCGTTGCCCGAGCCGCCGATCACGATGCCGAGGGACTCGGGGTCCGCGGCCGTCCTCTCTGCCGCACGCAGGCAGAACGGCGGGTAGTCGTCCTGGGCGTCGTAGATGTGGGGCCCGCAGTCGACGGGCTCGTGGCCATGGGCCTTGAGCCACTCGACGAGGTGGTTCTTGAGTTCGTAGCCGGCATGATCCGAGCCGAGGTACACGCGCATGATCCGAGTGTGGCATGCCCGTGGGCCGGGGGCCGCGTGCGGGTCTGGGACACGCTCCCGGGCGCCACGCGAGCAGCATCATCCGAAACATGTCCCGTTATGCGGAACACCACAATCTGGAACGCGGTCTTCCGCCCGTAACATCCCTGGGCTTGAATGCGAGGGCTCGTCCCCGAGAACTTAAGGATTCGTCTATGACCTCGCAACCCTCCCTTGCGAAGGCAGACACCAAGCCCGCAAATCCCGGTAATCCCCAGGGTGCGGGTGGCGACGGACTGAAGGCCGGCCTCAAGAACCGCCACCTGTCGATGATCGCCATCGGCGGTGTCATCGGCGCCGGACTCTTCGTCGGCTCCAGCTCCGGCATCGCCACCGCCGGACCTGGCATCCTCATCTCGTACGCGCTCGTGGGCACGATGGTCGTCCTCGTCATGCGCATGCTCGGCGAGATGTCCGCCGCCAACCCCACCTCCGGCTCGTTCTCCGCACACGCGGACCGCGCGCTGGGCCGCTGGGCCGGCTTCTCCATCGGCTGGCTGTACTGGTTCTTCTGGGTCGTCGTCCTCGCCGTCGAAGCCACCGCCGGCGCCAAGATCCTCGAAGGGTGGATCCCCGCCATACCCCAGTGGGGCTGGGCCCTCATCGTGATGATGGTGCTCACCGCCACCAACCTGGTCTCCGTCGGCTCCTACGGCGAGTTCGAATTCTGGTTCGCAGGGATCAAGGTCGTGGCGATCGGCGCGTTCATCGTCGTCGGCGCCCTCGCCGTCTTCGGCGTACTGCCGGGCGTCGACAGCGACACCGCCGGCCTGAGCAACCTCACCGGCCACGGCGGATTCCTGCCCAACGGCACCGGCGCCATCCTCACCGGTGTCCTGCTGGTCGTCTTCTCCTTCATGGGCAGCGAGATCGCCACCCTCGCGGCCGGCGAGTCCGAGGACCCCCAGCGCGCGGTCACCAAGTCCACCAACAGCATCATCTGGCGTATCGCCGTCTTCTACCTCGGCTCGATCGCCGTCGTGATCTGCCTGCTGCCGTGGAACGACCCCTCCATCAAGGAGAAGGGCTCGTACGTCGCCGCGCTGGACTCCCTCGGTATCGCGCACGCGGGCCAGATCATGAACTTCATCGTGCTGACCTCGGTGCTGTCCTGCCTCAACTCCGGGCTCTACACGGCCTCCCGTATGGCGTTCTCGCTCGGCGAGCGCGGTGACGCGCCGAAGGCCTTCGCCCGCACCACCTCGCGAGGCGTCCCGATGGCGGCGATCCTCGTGTCCGTCGTGTTCGGCTTCGCCGCGGTCTTCTTCAACTACGCCTACCCGGACACGGTCTTCCTCTTCCTGGTCAACTCCTCGGGTGCGGTCGCCCTGTTCGTATGGCTCGTGATCTGCTTCTCCCAGCTGCGCATGCGGAAGATCATCCAGCGCGAGACGCCCGAGAAGCTGGTCGTGCGCATGTGGCTGTACCCGTATCTGACGTGGGCCACGATCGCCCTGATCGTGTTCGTCCTCGGCTACATGCTCACCGACACCGAGCACGACGGACGCGAGACCGTACTGCTGTCCCTGCTCGTCGCCGCCGTCGTCCTGGCCATCGCCGTGGTGCGGCAGAAGGTCCAGCGGGCCAAGGCCTGAGGCCTGAGACCTGAGGACGCTCCGCTCCGACTCAGGTTCCGCTTCATCCTGCTGCAACGTACGAAGCCCCCGCGGTCGTCACCGCGGGGGCTTCGTCGTGTGTGAGCGGCGGGTGTCAGCCGCGGCGCTCTGCCAGCTTCCAGGCGGTGGGCAGCGCGCCCATTGCCAGGACCGCCTTCACGGCGTCGCCGATCAGGAACGGGGTGAGACCGGCGGCGATGGCCTGGCTCAGGGTCATTCCGGTGGCGAAGGCCAGGTAGGGGACGCCGACCGCGTAGATGACGGCCTCGCCGAGCAGCATGGTGCCGGCGGTGCGGAGCATGGAGCGGTCGCCGCCGCGGCGAGCCAGTGCGCCGACCAGGGTGGCGGCCAGGAGCAGGCCGAGCACGTAGCCGAAGGACGGGGCGGCGGCGCCGGACCCGCCCTCCGCGAACCACGGGACGCCGGCCATGCCGACGAGGGTGTACACGGCGAGCGACAGGAAGCCGCGGCGGGCGCCCAGTGCGGTGCCGACGAGCAGCGCGGCGAAGGTCTGGCCGGTCACCGGCACGGGCGAGCCCGGGACGGGCACCGCGATCTGGGCCGCGATCCCGGTGAGCGCGGCACCGCCGAGCACGAGCGCGATGTCCCGGACACGGGATGCGGGCAGCAGGTCGGCGAGGACCTCGCCGGGGCGGGTGGAGACTGCAGCAGTGCTCATCGGGACTCCGCGGGGTGACGGCAATGGGACGCAGTGACGCTATCCCAGCAGCCGTGCGTTGATCACCGTCGGCGGCTGACAAAGGCGTGATCGAGTGCTTCGTGGGCTCTGCACAAAGCGTCGGCTGGTATGCGTCTGACGGCGTGACGCTTGTCACTGGTGGCCATCCACGTTTGGTCCGTTTTGCGTCGACGGGTGGCGCGCGGAGAGACTGTAGGGTCTCGCCAATCGGCCGGGACACCGCCATGGAGGTAAGAACTCCGGGACGCGGCGCAGCCCCGCTGGGCCTTTCCGGATCTCTTGGACCTCCCAGAGCCGCGAGGGCACGAGCAAGCACCATGCACAACGAACCGCCCGAACCGTCCCGGACCGCGGTCGCGGGGCCGCACTCCGCCACCGCCTCACCCCTGGGTCAGCAGCAGGAACCCCTTGCGGGCGGGCTCAAGCAGCGTCATCTGACCATGCTCGGTCTCGGCGGCGTGATCGGTGCCGGGCTGTTCGTCGGCTCCGGGGCGGGGATCGTCGTGGCCGGGCCGGGGATCATCGTGTCGTATCTGGTGGCGGGTGCGCTGGCGATGTGCGTCATGCGGATGCTGGGCGAGATGTCGGCGGCGATGCCGGCGTCGGGGGCGTTCTCGGTGCATGCGGAGCGGGCGCTCGGCAGGTGGGCGGGGTTCACCGTCGGCTGGCTGTACTGGTTCATGCTCGTGGTCGTGCTCGCCGTGGAGGCGACGGGCGCGGCGACGATCGCGCACGGCTGGGTGCCGTCGGTGCCGCAGTGGACGTGGGTGCTGATCTTCATGGTGGTCTTCACGGGGGTCAATCTGGCCGCCGTGCGGAACTTCGGCGAGTTCGAGTTCTGGTTCGCTGCGCTGAAGGTCACCGCGATCGTGCTGTTCCTGGTGCTGGGCGTGCTCGCGATCTTCGGGCTGCTGCCGGACACGGATCCGGTGGGGCTGACGAATCTGACGGGGCACGGCGGGTTCCTGCCGCACGGCTGGCACGGGGTCGTCTCGGGCGTGCTCGCCGTCGTCTTCGCCTTCGGCGGCCTGGAAGTGGTGACGATCGCGGCGGCCGAGTCCGACGATCCGGCCCGCGCGGTCGCGCGGGCGGTGCGCAGCGCGGTGTACCGGATCCTCTTCTTCTACGTCGGGTCGATGCTGGTCATCGTGACGGTGCTGCCGTGGACGGCGCAGCAGGCGGGGCTCAGTCCGTATGTGAAGGTGCTGGACTCGATCGGGGTGCCGTCGGCGGGCACGATCATGAACATCGTCGTGTTCGTCGCGCTGCTGTCGGCGCTGAACGCGAATCTGTACGGCTCGTCCCGCATGGTCTTCTCGCTCGCCGAACGCGGCGAGGCGCCGAAGGCGCTGCTCAGGGTGGACCGGGGCAGGGTTCCGCGGCGCGCGGTGCTCGCGTCCGTGGCCTTCGGTTTCGTCTCCGTCCTGCTCAATCTGGAGTGGCCCGACTCGGTCTTCCTCTACATGCTCAACGCGGTCGGCGCCGTTCTGCTGTTCGTATGGGCGCTGATCGCGGTGTCGCAGCTGCGGCTGCGGCGGCGTATCGAACGGGAGGCGCCGGAACGGCTGAGCTTGAAGATGTGGGCGTTCCCTTGGCTGACCTGGGCGGCGCTGGCCGCGATGGCGGCCGTACTGGGGCTGATGCTGACGGACGACGTGACGCGGCCCCAGGTGCTGTGGTCGGCGGGGGCGGCGGCGTTCGTGCTGCTGTGTGCGGGTGTCCGGGAGCTGATGGGACGGCGGACCGCCTGACCGCCCGCCGGAGACTGCGACTCTCCTGCCCATCCGACCGGCCACCTGGTCGCGCACAGCGCGCCGCCGCTCACGCTCCGCACGGCGAGCGTCCGAATATCGGTCATGATCTTCGTCTGAGCGGAGCCGGTGTCCACACTGTGCCGTTGGAAACGCCGTCTCACGTTACGGACAACCCGCCCATGTCTCGGACCACCCCCTCCGTCGAGCCCTCGCCGGCCGACACCCCGCCCCGTTCCGAGAGCGCCGCCGCTCCCGACTCGCTCTCGCACGGCCTCAAGCAGCGGCATCTGTCGATGATCGCCCTCGGCGGCGTGATCGGCGCTGGGCTCTTCGTCGGTTCGGGCGCGGGCATCGCGGCCGCGGGTCCGTCCATCGTCATCGCCTACGCGGTGTCGGGCATCCTCGTCATGCTCGTGATGCGCATGCTCGGCGAGATGTCGGCCGCGTATCCGTCGTCGGGCTCGTTCTCCGCGCATGCGGAGCGGGCGATCGGGCCGTGGGCGGGCTTCACGGCCGGCTGGTCGTTCTGGGTGCTGCTCTGCACGGCCGTGGGCCTGGAGGGCATCGGCGCCGCGAAGATCGTCACCGGCTGGCTGCCGGGTACGCCGGAGTGGGCGTGGGTGGCCCTGTTCATGGTCGTCTTCTGCGTGGCGAACCTGGCGGCCGTGAAGAACTTCGGCGAGTTCGAGTTCTGGTTCGCCGCGCTCAAGGTCGGCGCGATCACGCTGTTCCTCGTACTCGGTGTGCTGGCGATCCTGGGCGTCCTGCCCGGCACCGACGCGCCCGGCACGAGCAACCTCACCGGCGACGGCGGCTTCCTGCCCAACGGCGGCGAGGGCCTGGTCATCGGCCTGCTCGCCTCCGTCTTCGCGTACGGCGGCATCGAGACGGTCACCATCGCGGCCGCCGAGTCCGAGAAGCCGGTCCAGGGCGTCTCGATGGCCGTGCGCACGGCGATGTGGCGCATCGCGCTCTTCTACATCGGGTCGATGGCGGTCATCGTCACGCTGGTGCCGTGGGACGACAAGGCGGTCGTCGAGAAGGGCCCGTACGTGGCGGCGCTCGACCACCTCGGCATCCCGGGCGCCGGGCAGCTCATGAACGTGGTCGTGCTGGTCGCTCTGCTCTCCGCGATGAACGCCAACATCTACGGCTCGTCGCGCATCGCGTACTCGCTGGTCCAGCGCGGCCAGGGCCCCAAGGCGCTGGGCAGGGTCTCGAGCGGTGTGCCGCGTGTCGCCGTCCTCTGCTCCTGCGTCTTCGGGTTCGTCTGCGTGGTGCTCAGCTACTGGCGGCCCGACGACGTGTTCCCCTGGCTGCTGAACATGATCGGCGCGGTCATCCTGGTGGTGTGGTTCTTCATCGCCGCGTCCCAGCTGGTGATGCGCCGCAAACTGGAGCGCGAGGCCCCCGAGAAGCTGGTCGTCCGGATGTGGGCGTTCCCCGTGCTGACCTGGGTCGCGCTCGCCGGGATGGCCGTGATCTTCGTCCTGATGGCGCGTCAGCCGGACACCCGTGTGCAGCTGTACTCGACGGGCGGGATGACGCTGTTCCTGGCGGCCGTCGGATACGCGTGGCAGCGAGCGCGCGCCAGGAGCTGAACGGACCCCGCCTGTGGAACGGCCCTCACGTCGGACACGTGAGGGCCGCTCTGTTGCTCCACGCGTCCTGAAGGGCGCCGACGGCACGCGGGAGCAGCCCGCGCCCCGCGAGGACGTGACGCACGGGGATCTTCCCCCTCCCTGGGGTCCACCGATCGGTGGACGGCAAGTTCAACCGAGCACCCCTGTCCGCCAACTGCCCTGCTCAGCAAGGCTTTTGGGCATGAAACCAATCACTGTGCGCATCGCACGCCTCAGCGCCCGCCACCCCTGGTGGGCGATCGTCGGCTGGCTGCTGTTCGTGGTGCTGTGCCTGGCGGCCGGCAGTGCCGTCGGCACCAACAGCGCGAAGACGGCCGACTACCGGGTCGGCGAGGCCGGCCGGGCCGAGGCGATGGCCGCGGAGGGGCATCTGGAGCGCCTGTCCACCGAGCAGGTGCTGATCTCGGCCCGCTCGGGCGCCCTGCCCGAGCGGGCCGCCGCCTCCGCGGCGACGGACCTCACCGCCCGGATGAGGCGGCTGCCCGAGGTCGCGGGCGTGGCCGACCCCGTACGGTCCTCCGACGGCCGCGTCCTCATGGTCGAGGTGTCCGTCAAGGGCGAGGAACGGGACGCCAAGGACAAGGTCGACGCGCTGGTCGCGCAGACCGCCGCCGTCCAGCGGGACCACCCCGGGCTGCTGCTCGAAGAGACCGGCAGTCCCTCCATCAGCAAGGGAGTCGACCAGCAGCGCGGCGACGACCTGGCGCTGTCCGAGAAGATCACGCTGCCGGTCACGCTCATCACCCTGCTGGTCGTGTTCGGCTCGCTCACCATGGCCGCCGTACCGCTGCTGCTGGCGCTGTCGTCGATCGCCGCGGCCGTCGGACTGGCGATGGTCGCCTCGCACCTCTCCCCCGACGCCGGGGTCGGCACGAACGTCATCCTCATGATCGGCCTCGCGGTCGGCGTCGACTACACGCTCTTCTATCTGAAGCGGGAGCGGGAGGAGCGGGCCCGCTCCGGTGGGCGGCTGAGTTCCGAGGCACTGGTGGAGCTGGCGGCGGCGACCTCGGGCCGGGCGGTCGTGGTGTCCGGGCTCGCGGTCGTCGCCTCCACGGCCACGCTGTACCTGGCCTCGGACGTGATCTTCTCCTCGCTCGCGACCGGCACCGTAGTGGTCGTCCTGGTCGCGGTGGCCAGCTCCCTCACGGCGCTGCCCGCGCTGCTCACCGTGCTCGGCAGGCGGGCCGAGCGCAGGGCGCGGCGGCGTACGGAGCGCGGGAAGGCCGCCCGGCGGACCCGGGGAGCGGACGGCGGCGGCCGGTTCTGGACGGCGCTGCTGCGGCCCGCCGCCAAGAACCCGCTCGGCACCCTCTGCGTCTCGGTCCTCGCCCTGCTGGCCCTCGTCGTGCCGCTGGCGAACCTGCACATCACCGAGATGAGCCGGGACACGCACTCCCGTGAGATCCCCGCGATGCGGGTCTACGACCGGCTCAACGCCGCGTTCCCGGAGCAGCGGGTCACCCACCAGGTCGTCGTACGCGCCGACGCCTCGCACGCCACGGAGGTCACCGCGGCGCTGCGCGAGCTCGCCCGGCGTGCCGACGCCGACCCGCTGTTCGCGGGCGCCTCCCGGATCCGGACGTCCGCCGACCACCGGATCAGCGCCCTGGAGCTGAGGGTGCCGTACCTCGGCAACTCGCCGCAGGCGTACGACTCCCTGGACCGTCTCCGCGACGACTACCTGCCCGCCACCGTGGGCCGGGTCGCGGGCGCCGACTACGGCGTGACCGGCGACGTCGCCCGCTACACCGACTATCCCGCCCGCCAGAACGGCAAACTCCCGCTCGTCCTCGGGGCGTTGCTGCTGGTGACCTTCCTGATGACCCTGTACGCGTTCCGCTCCGTCGTCCTCGGCCTGCTCGGCGTCGTACTGAATCTGTTGTCGGCGGCGGCCGCGCTCGGTCTGCTCGTCCTCGTCTTCCAGCACACCTGGGCGGAGGGGCTGCTGGACTTCCGCTCCACCGGCTCGATCGGCTCGCGCGTACCGCTCTTCCTCTTCGTGATCCTCTTCGGACTGTCCATGGACTACCAGGTGTTCGTGGTCAGCCGGATCAGGGAGGCGGTGCTCGCCGGAACGCCCACACGGCAGGCGGTGCTCGACGGGGTCCGGCGCTCGGCGAGCGTGGTGACCAGTGCCGCGGTGGTGATGACGACCGTCTTCGTGAGCTTCGTCTTCCTGCACATCATCGAGATGAAGCAGATCGGCTTCGTGCTCGCGGCGGCCGTCCTGCTCGACGCGTTCGTCGTCCGGGTCCTCGTCCTGCCGTCGGCACTGCTGCTGCTCGGCGAGCGCAGCTGGTGGCCGGCACGGCCGTCCAGGCCCGCCGAATCCGCCCCCGAGCGCGAGCTGGCCGACGTACGTTGATCGGTATGACCGCTCTCACCGGACCCTCCGCCGACGTCTTCTGGGCCACGTCGCTGCGCCGGTGGAACTCGGTGTGCTGGGTGCTGTTCGCCGCGATGGCCGTCGGGATCGCCACGATGGGCCGTCCCGGCGGCAGCACGTACGCGGCGCTCGCGCTGCTCGGCTGTGTGGCGCTGAGCTTCGCCGTGCTGCACCGCTTCCCGGGCAATCCCGTCGTACGGCCGCACGGCTATCTCACCGTGCTGGTGCTGGCGCTCGGCGGGCTGGCGTATCTGCGCACCAGTTATGCGGCGCTGTTCATGGTGACGCTGCCGCACTACTGGATGTTCGGGCGGACGCCCAGGATCTCGATGGGGTTCCTGGGGCTGGCCACCGCCGGGACGCTGGTGGGCAGCTGGGTGCAGCAGGGCTGGTCGGCCGAGTTCTTCGGGGAGACGGCCGTGTCCACCCTGATCGTGGTCGCCGTGGGGGTGCTGATCGGGCTGTGGGCGCACGCGGTGGTCGAGCAGAGCACCGAACGCGCCCGGCTGATCGTGGAGTTGGAGCGGGCCCAGGCCCAGCTGTCGGAGGCGCACCAGCGGCAGGGCGCGGCGGACGAGCGGGAGCGGATGGCGCGGGAGATCCACGACACGCTCGCGCAGGGCTTCGCGTCGATCGTCGTGCTGGCGGAGGCGGCCCGGGCGGGACTCGCCGCCGACCCCGGGCGCAGTGCGCGCCAGTTGCGCTCGATCGAGTCCACCGCTCGCGAGAACCTCGCCGAGGCCCGTGAGCTGGTCGGCTCGGCGGGGCAGCAGGGCGGCGCGGCGGCCGGGTCGATCGCCCGGACGCTGCGCCGGATCCTGGACCGGTTCGCGGAGGACACCGGGCTCACCGTGACCGCCGAGCTGGCCGACCTCGACTGCGACCAGCAGACCCGGATCGCGCTGCTGCGCTGCACCCAGGAGTCCCTGGCGAACGTGCGCAAGCACGCCCGCGCGTCCACGGTCGGGGTGATCCTGGCCCGGCGGCCGTACGGGGTGGAGCTGGAGATCACCGACGACGGCACCGGTTTCGTGGTGGAGGCCTCGACGGGCTTCGGGCTCGACGGGATGCGCAAGCGGCTGGCGGAGCTGGGCGGGCGGCTGACGGTGACGAGTTCGGTCGGCGACGGGACGAGGATCCTGGCGGTCGTTCCGCCGGGCGGCGAGGGGACGGCATGAGCGACGGGAAGCTGCGGGTCGTGGTGGTGGACGACCACACCGTGATGCGGGCCGGAGTGATCGCACTCCTCGACGGGGAGGAGGGCGTCGAGATCGTCGGCGAGGCGGGCGACGGCCGGGAGGCTCTCGACCTGGTCGCCCGCCACGACCCCGATGTGGCGCTCGTCGACCTGCGGATGCCGGTGCTGGACGGGGTCAGGACGACGACCGAGATCGTGGCTCGCCACCCGCGCACCCGGGTGCTGATCCTGACGACGTACGACACCGACGCCGACATCGAGCGCGGGGTGGAGGCGGGCGCCATCGGCTATCTGCTGAAGGACACGACGCGCGAGCAGCTGGTCGACGCGATCCGGGCGGCGGCGCGCGGCGAGACGGTGCTCGCGCCCCGGGTGGCGGAGAAGCTGGTCGCACGGATGCGGCGCCCGGTCCAGGACCCTCTGACCGCGCGCGAGACCGACGTGCTGAGCGCGGTGGCCGACGGCCTGACCAACGCGGAGATCGGCCGCCGGCTCGTCATCTCCGAGGCCACGGTCAAGACCCATCTGCTCCGGCTGTTCGCCAAGCTCGACGTGAACGACCGGACGCGGGCGGTGGTGGTGGCGATGGAGCGGGGGTTGCTGCGGCGGCCGTAGGGCGTACGAAACGACGGGAGGAATCCATGACCACCAAGTACCTGGACTGCCGGAACTGCGGCGGCATGCAGGACTTCAGGCCGCTGACGGACGAGGAGAAGGACGCCGTCAGAACGATCGTCGAGGTGCGGTACGTGCACGACTACTGGCGCTGCACCGCCGTCGGCTGCCTCCGCTTCCAGCGCTGGTACGCCAAGGGGGACGGGGCGAGCCTGCCGGAGGAGTTCCGCGTGCCCGCCCCGCCCGATCCGGAGTGATCGCTACCGATCCGCTACCGATCCGCTACGGATGCGCTGCCGGTCGGCTATCAGCCGCTCACAGGTTGCTGAAGTCGGGGCCCTTGGTCCGGGTGCGCTTGATCTCGTAGAAGCCCGGGACCGAGGCGACGAGGAGGGTGCCGTCCCAGAGCTTGGCGGCCTCCTCACCCTTGGGGGCCGGGGTGACGACCGGGCCGAAGAAGGCGATCTGCTCGCCGTCCGCGCCGGGCACGGCGATGACCGGGGTGCCGACGTCCTGGCCGACCTTGTCGATGCCCTCCTTGTGGGAGGCGCGCAGCTCGGCGTCGTACGGGGTGGAGTCCCAGTGGTCGATGAGGGACTTGGGCAGGCCGATGTCCTTCAGGGCGGCCGCGACGACGTCCTTCTCGATGCCCTCGCCCTGGTTGTGGACCCGCGTGCCGATCGCGGTGTAGAGGTCGCCGAGCACCTCGGGTCCGTGCTCCTGCTGGGCCGCGATGACCACCCGGACGGGGCCCCAGGCCTTCGTCGCGAGCATTTCGCGGTACTCCTCGGGCAGTTCGTCGACCCTGGGCTCGTTGAGGACGGCCAGGCTCATCACGTGCCAGCGGACCTCGATGTCGCGGACCTTCTCCACTTCCAGGACCCACCGGGAGGTCATCCAGGCCCAGGGGCACAGCGGGTCGAACCAGAAGTCGACGGGGGTCTTCTCGGTCATGACTCTCCTCATGAGGACACGTACGGCACGTGCGGAGTCAAACGCGGTCGGCTCTCCACGCATTCCCGGATGAGAAGATCGGTCGGGGCCTGCCCGGCGGATCAGGCCGGACAGGCCCTGGATTCGACGACCTCGAAGGAGTGCCCGTGCCCGGTGAGAACCTGACCCGCGACGAGGCCCGCGAGCGGGCCGCACTGCTGTCCGTCGACGGGTACGAGATCGAGCTCGACCTGCGCTCCGCGGTCGGCGGCAGCGAGCAGGAGCCGCGCACGTTCCGCTCCGTGACCACGATCCGGTTCCGCTGCGCCGAGCCGGGCGCGACAACCTTCGCCGATCTGATCGCGCCGAACGTCACGGCTGTGTCCCTCAACGGCAGGGACCTCGACCCCGTCGCCGTGTTCGACGGCTCCCGGATCGCGCTGGAGGACCTGGCCGCCGAGAACGAGCTGGTGGTGGACGCGCAGTGCGCCTACTCCCGCACCGGCGAGGGCCTGCACCGCTTCGTCGACCCGGAGGACGGCGAGGTCTACCTCTACACGCAGTACGAGCCCGCCGACTCCCGCCGGGTCTTCGCGAACTTCGAGCAGCCGGACCTCAAGGCGCCCTTCCGCTTCGAGGTGCAGGCCCCGGCCGGCTGGACGGTGTGGTCGGGCGGCGTCGGCGAACACAAGGACGGCACCTGGCACTTCGCCGAGACCAAGCCGATCTCCACGTACATCACGGCGGTCGTCGCCGGCCCGTACCACTATGTGACCGACACCTACACACGTACGTTCGAGGACGGTACGACGCTGGAGGTCCCGCTCGGCGCGCTGTGCCGCAAGGGGCTCGCCCGGCACTTCGACGCGGACGACGTCTTCCTCGTCACCAAGCAGGGCCTGGACTTCTTCCACGACCACTTCGACTACCCGTACCCCTTCGGGAAGTACGACCAGGCGTTCGTGCCCGAGTACAACCTCGGGGCGATGGAGAACCCGGGCTGTGTGACGTTCCGCGAGGAGTTCATCTTCCGCGGCAAGGTGACGCAGGCGGCCTACGAGGGCCGGGCCAACGTCATCCTGCACGAGATGGCACACATGTGGTTCGGGGACCTCGTCACCATGCAGTGGTGGGACGACCTGTGGCTGAAGGAGTCGTTCGCCGACTTCATGGGGGCGTTCTCGCTGGTCGGGGCGACCCGTTTCAAGGACGGCTGGATCACCTTCGCCAACCGCCGCAAGGCGTGGGCGTACCGGGCCGACCAGCTGCCCTCCACGCACCCGATCACGGCCGACATCCGCGATCTGCAGGACGCCAAGCTCAACTTCGACGGCATCACGTACGCCAAGGGCGCGTCCGTCCTGAAGCAGCTGGTCGCGTACGCCGGGCAGGACGCCTTCCTGGAGGGCTCGCGGCGGTACTTCAAGCGGCACGCGTACGGGAACACGCAGCTCGGCGATCTGCTGTCGGTCCTGGAGGAGACGTCCGGGCGGGACATGACGGCGTGGTCGCGGGCGTGGCTGCAGACCGCCGGGGTCAACTCCCTGACGCCGCAGGTGCTGCTGGATGCCGAGGGGCGCGTCAGCGAACTGGCCGTCGTCCAGGAGGCGCCCGAGTCGCATCCGGACCTGCGGCCGCACCGGGTGGCGGTGGGCCTCTACCGGCTGACCGCGGAAGGCGGTCTGGAGCGGTACGCGCGCGTGGAGACCGATGTCGACGGGGCGCGGACGGTCGTCGGGGAGCTGGCGGGGGTGGCAGCCCCGGACCTCGTGCTGGTCAACGACGACGACCTCACGTACTGCAAGATCCGCTTCGACGAGAACTCGCTGGCCACGCTGCGGGAGCACCTCGGCGACATCACCGACCCCCTCGCGCGGGCGCTGTGCTGGTCAGCGCTCTGGAACCTGACGCGCGACGCGCTGATGCCCGCGCGTGAGTTCATCGGCCTCGTGCTGCGGTTCGGGGGCCGGGAGTCCGACATCGGCGTCCTGCAGATGCTGCACGCCTGGGCCGAGTCGGCGCATGTGAACTACGCGGCGCCCGCGTGGCGCGAGGAGGGCGGGCTGCTGCTCGCCGAGGGAGCGCTGCGCGAGCTGCGGCTCGCCGAGCCGGGCAGCCAGCACCAGCTGGCCTGGGCACGGTTCTTCGCCTCCGTCGCGTCGAGCGGGACCGATCTGCGGTTCCTGCGGGACCTGCTGGAGGGCACCGAGAAGCTGGAGGGACTGGAGGTCGACCAGGAGCTGCGCTGGTCGTTCCTCGAGCCGCTCGCCGCGTACGGGGTCGCCGACGAGGCCGTGCTCGCGGCGGAACTCGCCCGGGACGACACGGCGTCGGGCAAGCGGCACCAGGTCCGGTGCCTCGCCGCGCGGCCGTCCGCGGCCGTCAAGGCGCAGGCCTGGGCGGCCGTCGTCGAGTCCGACGCGCTGTCGAACGCGCTGGTCGAGGCGACGATCGCGGGGTTTGCGCAGCCGTCTCAGCGGGGGCTTCTCGCGCCGTATGCCGGGAAGTACTTCGATGTGATCGAGCGGGTGTGGGGCGAGCGGTCCATTCAGATCGGGATGGATGTGGTGCGGGGGTTGTTCCCGGCGTTGCAGGACTCGGCGGAGACCGTTGCTGCGGCGGATGTGTGGTTGGAGGGCCGCCTTTCCGCGCCTCCGGCGCTGCGGCGGCTTGTGCTTGAGGCGCGGGACGATCTTGCGCGAGCCTTGCGGGGGCAGGCGTGTGACGCCGGTGCCGCTGGCGGGACGCTGTAGCTCTTTGTTCGGGTACGACCCCGGGGCGCCGTTGCTCGGGGGTTGTGCCCACCCTCCCCCAGCTACCGCTGGGAGGTGCCCCCAACCCTGGGGGTACTGGGAGAGGAACGATTGCCCACAACGGGAACGACGACGGTGCGCCCCCTCTCCGTTCGTTCGCCACCACGGTTACCGAAAACTGGCACCCCGGGCCGTAACCCCGAATGGACCAGCGGGTTTCGGGCGTCGAACGTGCGTACTTTAGGGCGAGGTTGTCCTGGTTTTTCGACGGCTGCGTAACAGCGGTTAACGGACCGGGAGGCGATGGGAAAGTCCGGGGGCATGAATCACAACGCCCCGCTCTCCCCCCACCCCCTGCTCCGCCCCGCGCTCTCCGACGTCCGGCTGCGCGTGATGAGCACCGCGCAGCTCCGGGCGCACGGGGTCTCCGGCGCGGAGACGAACGCACGCTGCCGGCCCGGCGGACCCTGGCAGCAGCTCCTGCCCGGCGTCCAGCTACTCCGCTCCGGGCCGCCCACCAGCGAGGAACGGCTGCACGCCGTGCTGCTGTACGCGGCGAACGTGTCCCCGCGCCGTACGGCGCACACCGTCCCCTCGCAGCCCGCCCCGGGCGAGCCGCACGGCCCGGGGCAGCAGCGGATCGCCTACGGCGACGCGATGATCACGGGCCTGGCGGCGCTCACGCTGCACCGTCTCCCGTCCGCTCCTCCGCTGCTCTCGCTGAACCGCATCGACGTCCTGGTGCCGCGCACCCGCCGGCTCCGCTCGACCGGCTTCGCCCGGGTGGTCCGCGCGCCCGAACTGCCTGTCGCGGAGCAGGTCACCGGTCTGCCGGTGGCACCCGTCCCGCGGGCCCTCGCCGACGCCGTCGCGCAACTGCCGGACGCCGATGCGGTACGCCGCCTGCTCACCGAGGCCGTACGCGGCGGCCACTGCGATCCGGCATCGGTCGTACGGGAGTTGGCCCAGGCGCAGCTGCTGAACCGGCCGCACGTCGTGGACGCCGTCGAATCGCTGCTCGCCGAGGGGCGCGCCGTCGCCGAGGACCGGCTGTACCGGATGGTGCGCGAGCACCGGCTGCCGGACCCGCTGTGGAACGTCGACCTGCGTCTGCCGGGCGGCCCGCACCTCGGCGGCGTGGACGCGTACTGGCCCGACCACGCGGTGGCCGTCGAGCTGGACACCCGGGCACCGAGACAAGGCCTGCGGCACGGCGGCGACGCCCTGTGGTCCGAGTACGCCCGCAAGCGGGAGCACTTGGAGCGGCTCGGCATCACGGTCGTCCACCTCACGCCGAAGAAGCTGCGTGATGCGCTCGAGCAGCAGGCGACGGTCGTACGGACGGCGCTCATGGCCTCTGCCGACCGCGATCCGGCGGCGTACGTGGTGGTGCTGCCCCGCTGACGTCGACAAAGGACCCGAAGGTCAGTGAGTGAAGGGGCGGAGCCCGCAGGACGGGCCCGCCCCTTCACCGTCGCGCGTCACGCCTTCTTGAGCACCAGCTCCGTGTTGCGGTCCCCTGCCGTGCCGGACAGGGTGTCTCGCCTGCCCGGCGCGTTGAACGACAGTTCCCGGTACAGGGCCGCCAGACCCGTCTGGGAGAGGTCCGTGAAGTCGGTGGCGTGCGGGGCCGCGGACTCGATCAGGGTGGTGAACAGCGAGATCGTGCCGTCCTGGTTGTCCACCAGTTCGATGATGCGGGCCAGCTGCGGGAAGTCGATGTGGGAGGCCGTGGAGATCTCCCAGAAGGTGCCGCGCGGGGTGATCTTGTTCTTGTGGCTGTGGCCGTTGACCCAGGCCAGGACGTTGCGGTGGCGGCCGAGGAGGTCGACGACCTCGTCGCCGCTGTGCCGGGTCTCGCCCGCGCGCGCGGGGTCGCGGTTCAGATTGCGCATCGTCGTGCTGGTGTGGTGGCTGAAGACGATGACGTACTCGTCCTTGTGCGCCTTCAGAGTGCGCTCCAGCCACTTCAGCTGGGCCGTGCCGAGAGAGCCCTCGTAGTGGCCGCCCGGGTCGGTCGTGTCCAGGCTGATGCCGATCACGTCGTCGGCGATGCGGAAGGAGTAGTACTGGGTGCCGGCGGCGAGGTTGGCGGCGGAGTAGCCGTGGCCGACCGGGCCCGGGCCGGTGTGGGCGGGGTCGAGGTGCGCCTTGAGGTAGTCGGCGGGGGTGAAGGGCGCGCGGGACTCGTCCGGCGTGACCGAACGCATGTGCCGCGTCTGGCTCTTCAGCATCTCCTTGAAGGCCTCGCCCTTGGGGTCGCCGCCCTTCTGGACGTTCTTCCAGATGGCCGCGGCCTGCGCCTCGGGCAGCGTCATCAGCTTGCGGCCGCCCACGGCGAAGTCGGCGAAGAAGGAGTCGCCCGGCGCGTAGCAGCCGCCCGGCAGCGCGTCGTGGTTGCCGACCGTCGAGTACCAGGGGAGGTTGAGGCCAGGGCTGCGCACCTCGCGGATCGCCGCCTCGAGGAAGCCCTCGATGCGCGGGAACCCGAGCTGCTTGTCCGCGTCGCGCAGGGCGTCGTCCGGCTGCCAGTACAGCTTCAGGCCCGAGTTCTGCACGCCCTCGTAGCGGCGGTGGTCGCCGCTGTCGGGCGTGATGCGGCCGCCGCTCATGGTCTTCAGGAACCACTCGAGCTCGGAACTGGCGTTGTTGTCGGTGTTGTCGCCGGTCGTCATGACGAAGTGCAGCGGCGCTCCGGTCGCGGGGGCACCGCGCAGCGCGTTGACGCGCTCCACGAGGGAGATGGCACCGGCCACGGAGAGCGCCTCCTGCGGCCGCCAGGCGCTGGCGGTCTGGGCCCGCAGGTACTCGTAGCGCAGCGGGTGCTGCACGTCGACCAGGTGCAGATCGGTGAACTGCACGAACGCGGCGAGGGCGGTGCGCCGTTCGACGCGGCCGGACCTGGGGGCGGCCAGGTCGGACCGTACGACACGCGTCCAGGCGGGGCCGTCGCCGAGGCGCCGGTAGCCGGTGGCTCCGGAACGGGGCGCGGCCACGGTGGCGAGGGTGGTGCCCTCCTCGTACGGGGTGAGCGGTGCGGCGGGCGCCTTGCGCGAGACCGCGGTGACTCCCGTCGGGATCGCCGACGCGGCCTGCGCGCTGCCGGGGCGGAGCGCGTAGCCGATGCCGGCGGACAGGGACACCGCTCCGGTGGCGGCGAGCAGCGTACGGCGGTTGACGGCGGTGGCGGTGGCAGCGGCTGTGGCCACAGAGCGTATGCGCGACATGGCGCGGTCTCCCCGAGTGCGAAACGCGTCGGCAGTGGGCACGGGGAGTCAGGTGTGTGAACTCCCCGCTTCCACTGGATCGTTGACAGACGGGATGACCTGCGCGTTAACTCGGCGGCAACGGGCAGCACCGATCACCGCACGTGGATCTTGAACTACCCGGCGTGACACGGGCCCCTCTCCGGGCGGAAGGGAAGCAGTCACTCCACGTTCACTTTTCGGGGTACGGGAGCCGGATCGAGGCCGCCCGGGTCAGCCGCGGCGCTCCGGCACCGCATGGCCGGCGGCCGGCCTCTCCCGCCACATCCGCAGTCCGATGTCGACGAGCTCGACGCGCTGCAGCCGCTCCACCTCCCCCAGCGCGTGCCAGGCGGCCATGTCCGTGGAGCCGTTCTCCTCGTACCGCAGGGAGCCGCCGGTGATCTGCGCCTCGTAGACGATGCGCAGCCCGTGGAAGTCGGCGACCGCGCCGAGCCTGCGCGGATAGCGTCGCAGCACGGAGTGGACGCCGAGCAGCGCCGCCGGCTGGACCGTGTAGCCGGTCTCCTCGTCGACCTCGCGGATCACCGTGTCGTACGGGTCCTCGCCGTGGTCCATGCCCCCGCCCGGCAGCGTCCAGTGCCTCGTGCCGTCGCCCGCCACCCAGCGGGCGAGCAGCATCTGACCGTCCCTCACGCACACGGCGTAGGCCGCCACCCTCAGTTCCTTCTGCATGGACAGACGTTAGGCCCCAGTGGCCCCCTCTTCGCATGCCGTTTGTGTATGCGCCCGTTGAGCCCGCCTACGCGCGTCACACGACCCAAATCCCCCTATCAACCCCCATTGCGCCCATGGCGTATGGCGGAAGTACGCCACAACGCCAACCCGCCACAGGCAAAAACTCCACAAACAGTGGTCTCATACGTAAAGCTGAGCGGCCATCAGGCACCGAATTCCGGACTCCCGTGCGAGAGACCTCCCGTGTGAGAGCCCGGACCTTCACCCACAAGGATGCTGATGACCTCCGACCCCCAGTGCGCACCCGTGTCCGGTGCGAGACGCGTGGCCCGCGTCGTCGTGGCCGCGGGCCTGGTGGCCGCGCTCTCCGCGGCCGGGCCGCTACCCATGGCCTTCTCCGCGGACGCGGACCCGACGCCGGCACCGGCGGGCGCGACCGTCAAGTCGGCCGACGACAAGCTCGGTTCTGCCGACGCCGAGCTCCTCGCCGAGGCCAAGGCCGACGGCGACAAGAACGTCACGTTCATGGTGGCGACGACACCCGGCAAGACCGAGCAGGTCGCCGAGCAGCTCGACGCCGTCGACGGCGGCCTGGTCGGCAAGACCATCGACAAGCTCGGCTATGTCCGCGCCACGGTGCCCACCGCCAAGGCGGACAAGGCCATCGCGGCCGCCCAGAAGCTGTCCTCCGTCCAGGCGATCGACCTCAAGCAGGAGATCCCGCTGGACGACCCGACCCCGTCCGCCGACACGGCCAAGGGCGCCGGCACCGCCGCGGAGGGCACCTACGCCGCTCCCGGCAAGAACACCCCGGCCAAGAACCCGTACAACCCGTCCTTCGAGACGGGCTCGGTCGACTTCGTCAAGGACCACCCGACGTACGACGGCCGCGGCATCACCATCGGCATCCTGGACTCCGGTGTCGACCTCGCCCAGCCGGCGCTGCAGAAGACCACCACCGGCGAACGCAAGATCGTCGACTGGGTGACGGCCACGGACCCGGTGTCGGACGGTGACGGCACCTGGCGGCGCATGACCGCCTCGGTCGCCGGACCGAGCTTCACGATCACCACCAAGGACCAGGGCACCGAGAAGTTCAGCGCCCCGGCGGGCAGCTACAAGTTCAACTACTTCTACGAGTCCGCCACCACCGGTGGCGACATGGCCGGCGACCTGAACCGGGACGGCGACACCACCGACGTCTGGGGTGTGCTCTACGACCCGGCCGCGGGCACCATGACCGTCGACCTCGACGACGACCTGGACTTCACCGACGAGACGCCGATGAAGCCGTACAAGGACGGCTTCCAGGTCGGTTACTTCGGCAAGGACGACCCGTCCACCGAGGTCGCCGAGCGCATCCCGTTCGTCGCCGAGATCCGCAAGGACGTCGTCTACAACGCGGCCGGCGACAAGGCCGACTACGTCAACATCGGCGTCATCGAGGGCGAGCACGGCACTCACGTGGCCGGTATCACCTCTGCCAACGGCCTGTTCGGCGGGAAGATGAACGGCCAGGCACCCGGCGCCAAGCTGGTCTCCTCCCGTGCCTGCACCTGGACCGGCGGCTGCACCAACATCGCGCTGACCGAGGGCATGGCCGACCTGGTCATCAACCGCGGCGTGGACATCGTCAACATGTCCATCGGCGGCCTGCCGGCGCTCAACGACGGCAACAACGCGCGCGCCCGGCTCTACACGCGCCTCATCGACGACTACGGCGTGCAGCTCGTCATCTCGGCCGGCAACTCCGGCCCCGGTGCGAACACGATCGGCGACCCGGGACTCGCCGACAAGGTGATCTCCGTCGGCGCCGCCATCTCCAAGGAGACCTGGGCCGCCAACTACGGCTCGGCCGTGGAGAAGAAGTACGCCATGTTCCCCTTCTCCTCGCGCGGTCCGCGTGAGGACGGCGGGTTCACCCCGACCATCACCGCGCCGGGCGCGGCGATCAACACCATCCAGACCTGGCTGCCGGGCGCCCCGGTCGCCGAGGCGGGCTACAGCCTCCCGGCCGGTTACGGCATGCTGCAGGGCACCTCGATGGCGTCGCCGCAGGCCGCCGGCGCCTCCGCGCTGCTGCTGTCCGCCGCCAAGGCGAAGGGCATCGACCTCACCCCGGCGAAGCTGCGCACCGCGCTGAGCAGCACCGCGCACCACATCACCGCGGTGCAGGCGTACGAGGAGGGCGCGGGTCTCGTCAACGTGCCCGACGCGTGGGACGCGATCAAGGACGGCGCGACCGCCCACGAGTACACGGTGAAGGCGCCGGTCGACACCAACATCGACCAGTTCCTCGCGGAGCCGGGCGTCGGCACCGGGATCTACGACCGCGAGAGCGGTCTGAAGACGGGTCAGAAGAAGGTCTACGAGGTCACGGTCACCCGTACCTCCGGTCCTGACCGGCCCGTGCGCCACGAGCTGTCGCTGGCGAACAACTCGGGTGACACCTTCTCGATCGTCGGCCCGGACGAGATCAGCCTCGGCCTGAACAAGCCGGTCACCGTCAAGATCGCCGCGAAGCCGCGCTACTCGGGCGTCCGCAGCGCGATCCTTGAGGTGGACGACCCGAGCACCGAGGGCGTCGACAAGCAGATCCTCAACACGGTCGTCGTCTCGAACGACCTGACGAGCGGCTCGTACACCTTCGCCGCGTCCGGCTCGGTACAGCGCAACAGCACCAAGTCGTACTTCGTGACGGTGCCCGAGGGCGCGAAGACGCTGGAGGTCGCGATCGGCGGGCTGGTGGGCAAGAGCCAGACCCGGTTCATCGCAATCCACCCGTACGGCGTTCCGATCGACAACACCTCCACGCCGTACTGCTACAACAACTACCTCGACGGCAACGGCTGCCGCCCCGACGTGCGCTCCTACGCGGACCCGCAGCCGGGCGTCTGGGAGATCGAGGTCGAGGCGCGCCGTACGTCGCCGCTGCTCGACAACCCGTACAAGCTGGACGTCAGCGTGCTGGGCGCGGCCTTCGACCCGGCCGTGCAGACGGTTCCGGAGGCCAAGGTGGGCACCCCCGCCGCCGTCTCCTGGAAGGTGACGAACGGCTTCGCGGCGATCGACGGAGTGCTGCAGGGCGGCCCGCTCGGCTCCTCGAAGACCGCGCGGCCGACCATCGCCGAGGGCGAGACGCAGACCACCACGGTCGTCGTGCCCGAGGGCGCGGAGAAGCTCGACGTGGCGATCGGCAATGTGTCGGACGCTGCGGCGGACCTCGACCTGGTGGTCTACGACGAGAACCACGAGGAGGTCGGCTCCTCGGCGGACGGAGACTCGGAGGAGTCGGTGAGCATCCCCGAGCCGGCCGCCGGCACGTACACCATCGAGGTGTACGGCTACGGCGTCCCGTCGGGTTCGACGGCCTACGACTACCGCGACGTCTTCTTCTCCTCGTCGCTCGGTGAGGTCAAGGTCGACGAGTCGAAGGCGGTCGAGCTCGGCCACGGCGACTCGGCCGATGTCACCGCGGAGGTCGTCGCGAACGCGGCGGCTCCCGAGGGACGCGAGTTCTTCGGCGAGGTGCGGCTGGTGAACGGGCGCGGCACGGTCGCGGGCCTCGGCAGCGTGAAGATCGAGAAGGTCACGCCGTAGCGGGGTGACCTCCGCAGGAGGGGGCGGGCGCTCTTCCGGGCGCCCGCCCCTTCCGCTTCCCCTCCCCCGTCGGCTCAGGACCGCGCGGTCACGCCCCGGGCCCTGGGTCGCCCTCGCACTCGATCTTCCGCGACCCGGGCAGGGCCTTGATGATCCACCTTCGGTCCTTGGCCACGTCCTTGCCCGTGGACCAGATGGTCGGGTGGGGGTCGTAGCTGGGAATGAGGATGAGCGTGTGATCACCCGGACGCAGCCGGGGATCGACCGCCACGTCCATCGTGAAGGTGACTCGCTTCTTGCCGCTGCTCGGTTTGTAGTAGCGCGTCACGTCCAGCACGATCCGGTCCTGCGCCCCGCCGGGGAGTGGCTCCACCCGTTCCACCGTGCCCTCCACGATGAGGCGGGCGCAGGCCACGGTGCCCTCCGCCGACATGGACTCACCGTCGTTCTTCTGGTCGCTCCCCTCCTGGGAGGCCCCCGCGGCACTCTTGTCCGCAGCAGAACTGTCCCCGGCCCCCGCCCCGGACTGCCCCACGAGCCACACCGCGCCGCTGAACATGGCCGCGGCGCAGACGGCCGCGAGTGCGCCGAGCGCGATGGCGAACGGGCGCCTGGTCCGGCGGGCCGGCGCCCGCACAGCAGGCACCGGGGCAGTGCGCTCCGGCACTGAGGAGCGGCCCGCGGGCGCCGCCAGCGCGTCCCCCAGGCCCCGCAGCTGAGCCCTCAGCTGCGTGAGATCCGCCACAGCCGACCGGTACTCGTCCATGAAGGCGGCGTCCCCACGGGCGTCGCCCGACAAGGGCTCGTCCATGATCGCGGCCAGCAGGGCGTCGCCCCCGCTGCCGTACTCGGGTCCGTCGTCGTGTCCGGCCACCGTCACACCACCTCCTCCTCGTGCAGCCGCGCCCGCAGGGCCTGTACCGCCGTGTGCAGCCTGCTCTTGACCGTGCCTTCGGGGATGCCGAGCTGCTCGGCGATCCCCCGCACCGGCAGGTCCGCGTAGAAGCGCAGCACGACGACCTGGCGCTGGCTGTCGGGCAGCTCGTCGAGGCCCTGGGCCACGGCGAGCGAGAGCACCCAGGTCTCCTCGACCACCGGGTGCTCCTGCCGCAGCGCGGCCAGCCGTTCGCCGAGCCGCTCCTGGCGGTGGCGCGCTCGGTGCCAGTCCATGGCCAGGTTGGACGCGACGACCGCGGCCCACGCGGACACGTCGCGCGGCGCGTCCTGACCCTTCGCGGCCCGTTCCAGCAGCCTGAGCCTGACCTGCTGCACCCCGTCCGGCAGATCCGCGTACGGCACCCCGCCCAGTGCCAGTACCGCGCGCACTCTGTCCTCCTGGGCCGCGTCCAGCGGATCCGCGTCACGGGCCGTTCGGACTTTTCGCCGCAGCAATGCCACCCTCCCCTCCCCTGCGTTTCCCCTATGACGCCGGAGCGGCCGGAAACGTTCGGCCGCCCTTCGACCGGCCCCGCTGTCCGCGAACCGTCCCGCTCCTCGGACAATGGATTGGCAAAGCGGCCGGGGGCATACGCATCATGGAGCGGCAGCCGCAGCTCAGCCACACGCATGCAAGAAGGAGTCCTCGTGAGGGTCGGAATCGTCGGAGCCACCGGTCAGGTCGGCACAGTCATGCTCAGGATCCTCGACGAGCGGGCCGGAAAGAATGGACACAGCCCGGTGGAGGAGCTGCGTCTGTTCGCCTCGGCCCGGTCGGCCGGTTCGACGATCGACTGGAGGGGCACCCCGGTGACGGTGGAGGACGCCTCCACCGCCGACTACGCGGGCCTGGACATCGTCCTGTTCTCGGCGGGCGGCGCGACCTCGAAGGCCCTGGCCGAGAAGGTCGCCTCGCAGGGCGCGGTCGTGATCGACAACTCGTCGGCCTGGCGCAAGGACCCCGAGGTCCCGCTGGTCGTCTCCGAGGTGAACCCGCACGCGATCGCGAACCGCCCCAAGGGCATCATCGCCAACCCGAACTGCACCACGATGGCCGCGATGCCGGTCCTGCGTCCGCTGCACGAGGAGGCGGGCCTCGATGCGCTCGTCGTCGCCACCTACCAGGCCGTCTCCGGCTCCGGCCTCGCGGGCGTCGCCGAGCTGCACGGCCAGGCCCAGAAGGTCATCGCCGACGCGGACAAGCTCACGCACGACGGCGAGGCCGTGGACTTCCCGGAGCCGGGCGTCTACAAGCGGCCCATCGCCTTCAACGTTCTGCCGTTCGCGGGCAACCTCGTCGACGACGGCCTGAACGAGACCGACGAGGAGCAGAAGCTCCGCAACGAGTCCCGCAAGATCCTGGAGATCCCGGAGCTCAAGGTCTCCGGCACCTGCGTGCGCGTCCCGGTCTTCTCCGGCCACTCCCTGCAGATCAACGCCCGCTTCGCCCGCCCGATCAGCGTCGAGCGCGCCACGGAGCTGCTGTCCGACGCGCCCGGCGTGGAGCTCTCGGAGATCCCGACCCCGCTGCAGGCCGCGGGGAAGGACCCGTCGTACGTGGGCCGCATCCGCGTCGACGAGACCGTCGAGAACGGCCTCGCGCTGTTCGTCTCCAACGACAACCTTCGCAAGGGCGCCGCGCTGAACGCGGTGCAGATCGCGGAGCTGGTGGCGGCGGAGCTCGGCCGCTAGGCGTACGCGGTGAAGGGACGGCCACCGACCGGTGGCCGTCCCTCACTCATCGTCCCCACAGATCCGGGCGGTGGTCTCGGCGCGCATCCGCGCACGCGCCTGCTCGGCCTCGGGAGAGTTCAGCCACGGATGGCGCTCCATGGCTTCTGCACGCACCTCGCGCCATGAACGCCCCGCCACCTGACCCTCGACCTCGTCTCCGCCCATCACGGCAGCTTCGGCGGGTAGAGCTTGAACTGCGAGGTGTCGACCGCGAACGAGAACGGTTCCGGCAGCTCGATGGCATCACCGAACTGGTACGGGTCGACCCTGCGGTACGTCATCTTCTCCGGTTGTGAGTGAAGCTCGATGAGGCCTTCGTTGGGGTCGATGAGCAGGTAGAGCGGGATCTGGCTCATCGCGTACCACATGCGCTTCTTGATGTAGTCGCTGTCCCTGTCCGAGGAGACGACCTCGACGACCAGGTCGACACGGTAGGCGGGGAACGGGTTGGGATTGTCCTGGATCGCCTCGGCGGTGGTGACGGTGAGATCCGCCTTGGGCTCGAAGCTGGAGATCTCGGAGATCAGCGCCTGCTCGGGCAGAGCCTCCCAGCCGGCCAGGGTGAACTGCGTGGTCAGCCTGGCCACGATGCGGTTGTGGAACGGTGCCGCCGATACCTGCATCACGATCTTTCCGTCGATGAGCTCGATCTTCAGCTGATCGAGCTCGGGGAGCGTCTCCAGAAAGCGCAGCAGTTCGTGCCCGTCCTTCCTCCGCATGACGTCCTCGACAGTTTCGTGGTGCCTCAGGGTCATCGCGGCGTCTCCTTCCACGCTCGGCGTAGAAACGGCGGCGGCCGACGATTCCAAGGTAGATGTCTTTCGCCACGATCGGGTTAACCCGGCCCGGCGTGCAAGGATGAACGGAAAACGGTGGAAGTGAAGACGCACCGAGGACCCGAGGAGATGACCGCGTGCCTGGCACGAATCTGACCCGTGAAGAGGCGCAGCAGCGGGCGAAGCTGCTCACCGTGGACTCGTACGAGATCGATCTCGACCTCTCCGGCGCGCAGGAGGGCGGCACGTACCGGTCCGTGACCACTGTGCGGTTCGACGCGGCCGATGCCGGGGCCGAGACCTTCATCGACCTGGTGGCGCCGACGGTCCACGAGGTCGTGCTCAACGGTGACGCGCTGGACCCGGCGGAGGTCTTCGCCGACTCGCGTATCAAGCTCCCGGGCCTGCTGCAGGGGCCGAACGAGCTGCGGGTCGTCGCGGACTGCGCGTACACGAACACCGGCGAGGGCCTGCACCGCTTCGTCGACCCGGTCGACAGCCAGGCCTACCTCTACACCCAGTTCGAGGTGCCGGACGCCCGCCGGGTGTTCGCGAGCTTCGAGCAGCCGGACCTGAAGGCCACGTTCCAGTTCACCGTGAAGGCGCCCACCGGCTGGACGGTGATCTCCAACTCGCCGACGCCGGAGCCGAAGGACGACGTCTGGGCCTTCGAGCCGACGCCGCGCATCTCGACGTACATCACGGCGCTGATCGTCGGCCCGTACCACTCGGTGCACAGCGTGTACGAGAAGGACGGGCAGTCCGTACCGCTCGGCATCTACTGCCGCCCTTCGCTCGCCGAGTTTCTCGACTCGGACGCGATCTTCGAGGTCACGCGCCAGGGCTTCGAGTGGTTCCAGGAGAAGTTCGACTACGCGTACCCGTTCAAGAAGTACGACCAGCTCTTCGTACCGGAGTTCAACGCGGGCGCGATGGAGAACGCGGGCGCGGTGACCATCCGCGACCAGTACGTGTTCCGCTCGAAGGTGACGGACGCTGCGTACGAGCGGCGCGCCGAGACCATCCTGCACGAGCTGGCCCACATGTGGTTCGGCGACCTCGTGACCATGGAGTGGTGGAACGACCTGTGGCTGAACGAGTCGTTCGCCACCTACACCTCGGTCGCCTGCCAGGCGTACGCGCCGGGGTCCCGCTGGCCCCACTCCTGGACGACGTTCGCCAACTCGGAGAAGACCTGGGCGTACCGCCAGGACCAGCTGCCGTCGACGCACCCGATCATGGCGGACATCCGCGACCTGGACGACGTCATGGTCAACTTCGACGGCATCACGTACGCGAAGGGCGCCTCCGTCCTGAAGCAGCTCGTCGCGTATGTCGGCATGGACGAGTTCTTCCGCGGCGTGCAGGCGTACTTCAAGCAGCACGCGTACGGGAACACGCGGCTGAGCGACCTGCTCGGCGCGCTGGAGAAGACCTCCGGCCGTGACCTGAAGACGTGGTCGAAGAAGTGGCTGGAGACGGCCGGTATCAACATCCTGCGGCCGGAGATCGAGACGGACGCGGACGGTGTGATCACGTCGTTCGGGATCCGCCAGGAGGCGCCGGCGCTCCCGGCAGGTGCGAAGGGCGAGCCGACGCTGCGTCCGCACCGCATCGCGATCGGCCTCTACGACCTCGACGAGGCGGGCAAGCTGGTGCGCGGCGACCGCATCGAGCTGGACGTCGACGGCGAGCTGACCGCCGTACCGCAGCTGGCGGGCAAGCGCCGCCCGGCGGTCGTGCTGCTCAACGACGACGACCTGTCGTACGCGAAGGTCCGCCTCGACGAGGAGTCGCTGAAGGCGGTCACCGAGCACCTCGGCGACTTCGAGGCATCTCTGCCGCGCGCCCTGAGCTGGGCGTCGGCCTGGGACATGACGCGCGATGCCGAGCTGGCGACCCGCGACTATCTGTCGCTGGTGCTGTCCGGCGCCGGCAAGGAGTCGGACATCGGCGTGGTCCAGTCGCTGCACCGCCAGGTGAAGCTGGCGATCGACCTGTACGCGGACCCGGCCTGGCGTGAGACGGGTCTGGCGCAGTGGACCGAGGCTGCCCTCGAGCACCTGCGGGCGGCCGCGGCGGGCAGCGACCACCAGCTGGCATGGGCCCGCGCCTTCGCGGCGACCGCGCGGACGGACGAGCAGCTCGACCTGCTCGCCGCCCTGCTCGACGGCACGGAGACCATCGATGGCCTGGTCGTCGACACCGAGCTGCGCTGGGCGCTCGTGGAGCGGCTCGCGGCCACGGGCCGGTTCGGCGAGGAGGAGATCGCGGCCGAGTACGAGCGGGACAAGACCGCCGCGGGCGAGCGCCACGCGGCGACCGCACGGGCCGCCCGCCCGACCGCCGAGGCCAAGGCGGAGGCGTGGGCGTCGGTCGTCGAGTCCGACAAGCTGCCGAACGCCGTGCAGGAGGCGGTCATCGCCGGCTTCGTCCAGACCGACCAGCGCGAGCTCCTCGCGCCCTACACGGAGAAGTACTTCGCCGCGGTCAAGGACGTCTGGGAGTCCCGATCGCACGAGATGGCCCAGCAGATCGCGATCGGCCTCTACCCGGCGCTGCAGGTGGAGCAGGCCACTCTCGACGCGACGGACGCCTGGCTGGCCTCCGCCGAGCCGAACGCGGCCCTGCGCCGCCTGGTCTCGGAGTCCCGGGCGGGCATCGAGCGCGCGCTGAAGGCTCAGGCGGCGGACGCGGCGGCGTAGTTCTCCGTTCGCACGCGTGTGGGGTGTCCCTCAGGCTTCGGCCCGAGGGGCACCCCACACGTCGTCAGGAGCGGACTCGCTGGGCGGACCGCGCCACGGACGGGATCCGGAGGACGCCGGGCGCGGCGGTCGAGGCGCGCGGTCGCGCCTGGCCCGCGAGCGTCGCGCCGAACGCGATCGCCATGCCCGCCAGTTGCACGGGCGACAGCGCCTGGCCGAGCGCCGCCCACCCGATGACCGCGGCGGTCAGCGGCGAGAGCGGGCCGAGGAAGGTGACCTGGGTGGCGCTGAGGCGGCCGATGCCGCGGAACCACAGCCAGTACGCGACCGCCGTGTTGGCGAGCGCCAGATAGACGTAACCGGCGATGCTGCGGCCGTCGAGCGCGGGCGGTGCACCCTCGACGAGAAACGCGACCGGCGCGATGAGCAGGCCGCCCGCGGTGAGCTGCCAGCCGGTGAGCGCGAGCGGACCCACGCCGTCCGGACGGCCCCAGCGCTTGGTGAGCACGGTTCCGGTCGCCATCGACGCGGTCGAGGCCAGGGCGGCCAGTACGCCGACGAGGTCCAGCGCCGACGTGGCTTCGAGGACGACCAGGCTGACGCCGAAGGCCGCCGCGATGCCGGTGAGCAGGGTGCGCAGGGTCGGCCGTTCACCCAGCAGCAGCGCGGCCAGACCGGCGACGAACAGCGGGCCGATCGAACCGACGACCGCGGCCATACCGCCGGGCAGCCGGTACGCGGAGAGGAAGAGCAGCGGGAAGAAGGCGCCGATGTTCAGCGCGCCGAGCGTCGCCGCCTTCCACCACCAGGCACCGCGCGGCAGGACGCGGGTGAGCGCGAGCAGGGCGACTCCCGCGGGCAGGGCGCGCACCAGGCCCGTGAACAGCGGACGGTCGGCCGGCAGGAACTCGGTCGTGACGGCGTAGGTCGACCCCCACGAGACGGGGGCGAGGGCGGTGAACAGGACGGTGCTGGCGCGCTTCATCGACGATCCCCTCCGGTACGTGGCTCACCCGAACGAAAATAGCTTAGTTCTAAGCTACTTTTTATCAAGTAGGTCAGTCGAGAGATACTTGCTGCAGAGTTACTTTCTTGCCGTCGATCGAAGAGGTGCCGATACTTTCCCCATGAACGCGACCCCGCAGGACAAGGACCCCGTCGACGCGATCATCGAGCAGTGGGCCGCCGTGCGGCCCGACCTCGACACGACCGCGATGGAGGTCTTCGGCCGCGTCTACCGCCTTGCGCGCACGATGGGCGACCGCGTCGAGAAGACGTACGCCCCCTTCGGCATCTCGCGCGGCGAGCTGGACGTGCTCGCGACGCTGCGCCGCGCCGACAAGCCGTACACGCTCTCGCCGCGCCAGCTCTCGGCGACGCTGATGATGACCACCGGCGGCATGACGGGGCGCCTCGACAAGCTGGAGCGGGCCGGGCTGCTGCGGCGCTCACCCGATCCGCACGATCGGCGTGCGCTGCAGGTGACGCTGACGGACAAGGGGCTCGAGGTGGTCGAGGAGGCGATCGTCGCGGGGCTCGGGGTGCAGACGGAGGCGTTGTCAGTGCTCGACGCGGAGCAGGCCGGCCAACTGGCCGACCTGCTCCGTCGGTTGCTTGCGGGCGCCAGCGGCAGCTGAGCGTACGTCGTTCAGTCGCCCGTCGTCGTGGGCACAGCGGTGGTGACGGCAGACGCAGACAAGGCGTCCTCGATCGTCGCCGCGTCCGCCGAATCCGATGCCCACGCCACGTAGCCGTCCGGCCTCACCAGCAGCGTCGTGGTGCGCGCGGTCGTCCAGTGGGTCACCGTGAGACGGTCCTTGCGGCCGCCGGGGTCGATCTCCGTGCCGGCCGGGGCGATCAGGACGAACCTCCCGCCGCGCAGCGCCTCGTACAGGCGGCCGCCCTCCAGCGCCACGTCCGGGACGCGCTTGCCGGTGAGCGGGTGAGTGCCGCGCGGCGCCGGGTACGCATAGCCGATGCCGGTGATCTGGCCGAGCACCTTGGCGCGGACCGGGCGCACGGCGCCGAGGAACGCGGTGAGCGCGGACCGGGCGGCCAGCGTCCACGGGTGCTTCGCCATGGCGAGGCGCACGATCCCGCCGCTGGAGCGCAGCACGGCCTTGCCGACGGGGTGCCGTTCGGTCTGGTAGGTGTTCAGCAGGCCCTCGGGCGCATGGCCGTCGAGGACCGCGGCGAGCTTCCAGCCGAGGTTCGCGGCGTCCTGCAGGCCGGTGTTCATGCCCTGGCCGCCGGCCGGGGTGTGCACGTGTGCGGCGTCCCCGGCGAGGAAGACCCGCCCCACCCGGTACTGGGGCGCCTGCCGCTCGTCGCTGTGGAAGCGGGACATCCAGCGGGCGTCGTGCATTCCGAAGTCGCGGCCCAGGGCCAGTCGGGTGATCTCCTTGATCTCTTCGAGGTCGAGGGGCTCGGTGTCGGGGACGTTGCGGCCGCGGTGCCAGCCGATCACGCGGTAGTAGCCGTCGCCGAAGGGGGCGATGAAGGCGAAGGCGTCCCCCACGGCGTTCACGGTCAGCACCGTCTCGGGCTGCTCGGCGAGCTGCACGTCCGCCAGGACGACGGAGCGGATGACCGACTTGCCCGGGAACGGCTGGCCGATCGCCTGGCGGACGGCGCTGCGCAGGCCGTCGGTGCCGATCACGTACGCGGCCCGCCGCGTGGCCGCCGCGCCGTCCGGGCCCCGCACCTCGACGGTCACCCCGTCGCCGTCCTGGGTCAGGCCCGTCACCTCCGTGTCGTAGGCGAACCGCACGCCGGCCTCGGTCGCGCGCCGCTCCAGCGCCGCCTCGATCTCGTACTGCGGCAGCACCAGCAGGTGCTGGAAGCGGGAGGGGAGAGTGCTCAGGTCGAGCGTGAGGCTGCCGAAGAGGCGGAGCCGGTCCAGGCGCTGCCCCTTGGGCTCCAGTTCGTCCGCCAGGCCGCGCGCGTCGAGCTGTTCGAGCGTGCGGGCGTGCACGACGAAGGCGCGGGAGAGATTGCTGATGCCGCGCGGCCGCCTTTCCAGCAGCGTGACGGGGATGCCCGACTCGGCGAGGTCACCGGCGAGCAGCAGGCCCGTCGGGCCCGCGCCGACGACGATGACGTGGCGATCGTGGTCGTGTTCGTTGCGCCGAGTCGATCCGGTCCTGCCGTTCATGGCGGCCTCCTGATGCCAACACCTGTTGGTCAACGCTTGTTGACCAACGTACGACTGCGGCTATGGACTGTCAACAGCTGTTGGCCTACGGTTGTTGGCATGTCCGAAAGCGCATCCCCAGCCGGCCTCACCGCCCCGGGCGCGTCCGGGCGCCCGCACCGCTCCGACGCCACCCGCAACGCCATCCTGACGGCGGCCCGCGAGCGCTTCGCCGCCGATGGATACGAACGCGCCACCATCCGCGCCATCGCCGGGGACGCCCGCATCGACCCGTCGATGGTGATGCGCTACTACGGCAGCAAGGAGGGCCTGTTCGCGGCCGCCTGCGCCTTCGACCTGCACCTTCCCGATCTGGCTGCGACGCCCCCGGAGGCCGTGGGGCGACGGCTCGTGAGCCACTTCCTCAACATGTGGGAGGAGAACGAGATGCTCACCGCTCTACTGCGGGTGGGCGTCACCAACGCCACGGCCGCCGAGCGTATGCAGGAGATCTTCAAGGAGCAGCTGCTGCCGGCCGTACGGCAAGGGTGCCCCGATCAGGGGCAGGCTCCGACGCGCGCCGCACTGGTCGCGTCACAGATCCTCGGCATGGCCCTGACCCGTTACGTACTGCGCTTTCCGTACGCCGCCGCGCTGAGCCGCGAGCAGGTCGTGGAATGGCTGGCACCGACCGTGCAGCGCTATCTGACGGCGGAGAAGCCGTAGGGCGGCGCGCTGGGACCGGAGTGGAGACACGTCGAGGGCGCCCCTCGCGCGGTGTACGCGGAAGGAGCGCCCTCGACGAAAGCTGCCGGGCGGGCCTCAAGGCCCTGGTCGCCCTGGTGTCAGCCCTGCTTCTGCTGCTTGCGGGACTTGTCGCTGACGATCACGAGACCGGCGATCGCCAGGAAGATGACGATCGGCAGCACGACGTAGAGGCCCAGCGTCTCGGCCACGCTCAGGCCCGGACCCGGGTCGTCGCCGTCGTCGCGGATCAGCGCGGAGGCGGGGGACGACATCAGCAGCATCATCAGCGTCGTACCGGCGGCCAGGGCGCCGGCGCGCAGGGCGTTCTTCTTGTCCACGGTGCCAACGTAGCGAACGGCCGAACGGCCCGCGCGCCCGGGGTGCCGCATGAGTCCCCTGAGGGCTCTCCCAGGACTCTTTCAGGGCTCTTTCAGGACTCTCTCGGCGCGTCGTCACGGCCTGAGCACATCGATCAGCGCGTGCAGCCGGGGCGACGCCGCGAGCTGTTCGAGGGTGACCGGGCGGCCCTCGGCGTCCGCGATCGGCAGCCGCCAGTTCGGGTACTGGTCCCAGGTGCCCGGCAGGTTCTGTGGGCGCCGGTCGCCGACCGTGTCCGGCAGCCACAGGCCGATCATGCGGGCCGGGGTGCGCAGCAGGAACCGGTGGACGGCGCGGATCTCCTCCTCCTCGTCCCCGGGCCCGCCGGGCAGCAGCCCGAGCCGCTCCAGCAGTGCGCGCCAGTCGCCGACGTCGGCGGCCGCCTCGGCGCGCTCCTCGTCGACCGGGCGGGTCAGCAGGCCCAGCTCGGCGCGGAGTTCGACGTGGTCGCCGGTGAACCGGGACGCGGTCGACGGCAGGTCGTGGGTGGTGGCGGTGGCCAGGCAGTCGGCGCGCCACTCCTCGGGCTGAAGCGGCAGCCCGGAGCCGTCCCAGTCCCGCTCGAACCAGAGCACGGACGTGCCGAGGATGCCGCGCTCGTGCAGCGTCTCGCGCACCCCGGGCTCGACCGTGCCGAGGTCCTCGCCGATGACGAGGGCGCCCGCGCGGTCCGCCTCCAGCGCCAGGACGGCGAGCATCGCCTTCGCGTCGTAGCGGACGTACGTGCCCTCCGTCGGCGGCTGCCCCTGCGGGATCCACCAGAGCCGGAACAGGCCCATGACGTGGTCGATGCGCAGGGCGCCCGCGTGCCGGAAGAGGGCGCGCAGCAGGTCGCGGTAGGGGGCGTAGCCCGAGGCGGCGAGGCGGTCCGGGCGCCAGGGGGGCAGGCCCCAGTCCTGGCCGCGCGCGTTGAACGCGTCCGGCGGTGCCCCCACCGTCATCCCCGCCGCGAAGTAGTCCTGCAACGCCCAGGCGTCCGCGCCGCCGGGGTGCACGCCCACGGCGAGGTCGTGGACAAGACCGATCGGCATGCCCGCGTCTCGTGCCGTGCGCTGGGCGGTGGCGAGCTGGGCATCGGTGAGCCAGGCGAGGAGGGTGTGGAAGCCGACGCGGTCCCGCAGCTCCTCGCGGGCGCGCGCGGTCTCCGCCGAGCGTGGGTCCTTCAGGCCTTCCGGCCAGGTGTGCCAGTCCGAGCCGTGCACCTCGGCCAGGGCGTACCAGGTCGCGTGGTCCTCCAGCGCCCGCCCTTCGACGGCGAGGAAGTCGCGGTAGGCGGCGCGCCGGCCCGGGCCCAGGGGGACGTCCCGGACCAGCTCCAGCGCCTCGCGCTTGAGCGCCCACACCGCGTCGCGGTCGATGAGGGCGCCCTTGTCCAGGACCGATGCGCGCAGGGCGGCGGCCCGCTCGAGCAGGCCCTGCGCCTTCTCGCGGTCCGGTGCCGGGAGGTAGGGGTACTCGGGGATGTCCTCGATGCGCAGATGGACCGGGTCCGGGAAGCGGCGGGACGAGGGGCGGTAGGGCGAGGGGTCGGTCGGAGGGCCGGGCACGGCGGCGTGCAGCGGGTTGACCTGGATGAACCCCGCCCCGAGGGAGCGGCCCGCCCAGGCGGCGAGTTCGGTGAGGTCGCCGAGGTCGCCCATGCCCCACGAGCGCTCCGACAGCAGCGAGTACAGCTGCACCAGCAATCCGTACGTCCGGCCCGCCGAGCCCGGCCCCGGTTCGGGCGCGACGATCAGATACGCCCGGGCGGTGCGGCCGTCGGGAGCGGTGGCGTGCAGCGTGTGGACGCCGGGCGGCAGGCCCGCGGCGGATCCGCGGGTCTCGCCCTGCTCCGTCTCGATCCGCACGCGCGTGCGGGGCGGCAGGTCCGCCAGGGCGGCGGGCTCGCGTCCCGGCCGGGTCACCACCGTGGGCGGGAGCAGCCGCTCCCGCAGCTCGGCCTCGCGGGCCTCGAGCGCGTGTCCGATCGCCTCGGGCGTGCTCGCGTCGACGCCCAGCGCCGCCAGCGTCGCGACGACCGCGGAGTCCGGCGCCTGGACCGTACGGCCGGGCGACGGGGAGTACGAGGTGGCAACGCCGTGCAGCGCGGCGAGCCGGGCAAGGGGCATCTACGCTCCCATGAGGTCCGGGCCCGCGGCCGCGCCGATGGGCTCGCTGGTGAGCGGGACGGCGTCGGTGAGCGGCGGCTCGCTGGTCAGCGGCGCGGCGTCGGCGAGCGGCGGCTCGCTGGTGAGGGGCGCCTCGGTGCAGGCGCCTTCCGCGGTGAAGCAGGTGCAGTCGTCCGGTGCGTGGGCGGGGGCGGGAACGGCCCCGGCCAGGTCCGTGTGTTTGGAGAGGGCCGAGAGCAGAAGGTTCGCCGATGCGGCCACAAGGGCCTCCTTGTCGTGGGCCGGGCGACACCACCCGGCATCGTGGGAGGTGCATGGTCAGGCAGCCCATACCCCGTGGGCGCGGCCGCAGACGTATGGGGTCAGTCAACGTGTTCCTGGTCACATTCTGTTCCGCGGGCGGGAGTTGATCCAGGGGGCGCGGCGTCATGACCACAACTCCCGAGGGCACACGTGCCACAACGGCCACGCTCGTTGACACTCTCCGTGCATGAATGGTGGGCTCTCTGTCACCGCTCGGGCTCTGTGAGAGGGCCGATGAGCGGCGATTCGACAGCAGTTGACCGACGAGGAGAGAGTCCGTGCAGCTCCGCCGCTGGGGGCGCAGGAGGAAGGCGGCCGCCATCGCGTGCGCGGTCGTGGCGGGTGCGCTGGGTGCCGGCGCGCCGGGTGTCGCGGCGCGGGGCACGGCGGCGATTCCTCCGCCACGAGGGGCGGAGGCGGTCCCTCCGGCTCCGGACACCGCGACGGCTCCCTCACCTTCCGAAGCGGCCGCCGCTCCGGAAACACCGTCCGCCGCCCCGGACGGCGACCGCCCGGCGGAGTCCGCTCTCCCGGCGGTCCATCCCCGCCCCCAGTCGATGGAGCCCAGCGGCACCGCGGTCACGATCACCGACGACGTCACCCTTGCCACACCCGCCGGCACGGACCCGTACGCGATCCGGGCTCTGCGCGCCCTGCTGCACGAGGCGGGCGTCCGGCACATCACGCAGGTACGGGACGGTGCGGCGCTCCCCTCGGGGCGCGGGCTGGTGATCCGCGCGGGCGAGGAGGCGGCGCGTGCCGGCGACGGTCACCCGCGCGGCGGTTCCACGGAGGCCGAGAACGCCCTCCGGGCCCTCGGAGCCCCCGAGCGCGGCGAACTGCCGGCCGGCGGGTACCGGCTGGCCGTGGGGCGCGTCGACGGCCGTGACACCGTGGCGGTGTCGGGGACGGGCGATGACGGGCTGTTCCACGGCGTTCAGACGCTGCGTCAGCTGGTGGCCAGGCGCCGGATCGCCGGTGTCGTCGTACGCGACTGGCCCGGCACCGCCGTACGCGGCATGACGGAGGGCTTCTACGGCACGCCCTGGACCACACGGCAGCGTCTGGCCCAGCTCGACTTCATAGGGCGGACGAAACAGAACCGGTATCTCTACGCCCCCGGCGACGACCCGTACCGCCAGACGCGCTGGCGCGAGGCGTACCCGCCCGCTCAGCGCGCCGGGTTCCGCGCGCTCGCCGAGCGGGCCCGCCGCAACCAGGTGACGCTCGCCTGGGCCGTGGCCCCGGGCCAGGCGATGTGCCTGTCGTCGGACCGCGACCTGAAGGCCCTGATCCGCAAGGTGGACGCCATGTGGGCGCTCGGAGTGCGCGCCTTCCAGCTCCAGTTCCAGGACGTCAGCTACAGCGAGTGGCACTGCGAGCAGGACACGGCCGTCTTCGGCTCGGGACCGGGCGCGGCCGCGAAGGCGCACGCGCGCGTGGCGAACGCGCTGGCCCGGCATCTCGCGAAACGCCACCCGCGCTCCGTGCCGCTGTCGCTGATGCCGACCGAGTATTACGAGGACGGGCCGACCACCTACCGCACGGCGCTGTCGCGCGCCCTCGACAGAGGCGTCGAGGTGGCGTGGACGGGCGTCGGCGTCGTCCCCAGGACCATCACGGGACCCGAACTCGCCTCGGCGCAGCGGGCGTTCGGCTCCCGGCATCCGCTCGTCACGATGGACAACTACCCGGTCAACGACTACGCGCAGGACCGCGTCTTCCTCGGCCCCTACACCGGCCGCGAACCCGCCGTGGCGACCGGCTCAGCGGCACTGCTCGCCAACGCGATGGCGCAGCCCGCGGCCTCCCGTCTGCCGCTGTTCACGGTCGCGGACTACGCCTGGAACCCGCTGGGCTACCGGCCGCAGGAGTCCTGGCTCGCCGCGGTCGACGACCTCGCCGGAGGCGACGAGAGGACCCGCGCGGCGGTACGGGCGCTGGCCGGGAACAACGCCTCGTCCGTACTGGGCGGCGACGAGTCCGCGTATCTGCGGCCGCTCATCGAGGAGTTCTGGCAGGCCCGTACGGTCCAGGACGCCGCGCGGAACGAGACGGCGGCGCGGCGGCTGCGCGCCGCGTTCACGGTGATGCGCCAGGCCCCGCAAAGCCTGTCCGGCACGGCGCTGAGCGGTGAAGCGCGGCCCTGGATCGAGCAGTTGGCTCGCTACGGGGCGGCCGGCGAGACCGCCGTCGACATGCTCGTCGCGCAGGCGCGCGGCGACGGAGGTGCGGCCTGGCGCGGGGCGCGGGAGCTCGCGCGGCTCGACGGCGGACAGGAGACCGGCCTGCCGGCCGGCGGCGCGACGGCGGACCGGGCGACGGTCGGCAAGGGCGTGCTCGCCCCGTTCCTGAGGCGCGCCGGGCAGGCGTACGCCAGGTGGTCCGGTCTCGGCCAGGAGCCGGCCGCGGCGAAGGACTCGCCGAAGGAGGACGCCGTGGGCGGCTCAACGGTCCGCTTCTCGCGCGTGCGCCCGCTGACCGCCGTGACCGCGATGACCTCCCCCGGCACTCCCGGCACCGTGGAGGCGCACGTCCCGGACCAGGGCTGGCGGCGCCTCGGCGAGCTCGCGGCGAGCGGCTGGACGGAGCTCTCGCCGAGAGGACTGCGCGCCGACGCGGTAAGGATCACCGAGGGCGGCACGTCCCTCAGACGGCGAGGGAGTGTGGATCATCTCGTCCCCTGGTTCGGCGACTCCCCCGCCGCCGATGTGAACCTGCCCGGCGAGACGGACGCGGTGATCGGCGGGGGCACACGGCGGCTGAGCCTGCGGCTGACACCCCGGCGCCCCGCGGACGTCCGGGGCAAGGTCACCGTGCGGGCCCCGAAGGGTGTCGTCGTGCGGGTTCCGCAGGAGACGACGCTGCCGCGCGGCACAGCGGTCACCGTGCCGCTGCACGTCACCGTTCCGCCCGGCACATCCGCGGGCACGTACCCCGTACGCGTCACGTTCGGCGGTGCGACGCGCACCCTGGTCGTGCGCGCCTTCCCGCCCAGTGGCGGGCCAGACCTCGCACGGGGCGCCACCGCCCGCTCGTCGGGCGACGAGACCGCGGACTTCCCGGCGTCGGCGGCGATCGACGGGAACCCGGAAACCCGCTGGTCATCGACCTCCGAGGACGGCGCATGGTGGCAGCTGGAGCTGCCAGGGCCGGTTCGCGTCGGCGCGCTGGTCCTGCACTGGCAGGACGCCTACGCATCGGCGTACCGCATCGAGGTCTCACCGGACGGCCGGTCCTGGCGGACGGCGGCGAGCGTGCCGGCCGGGCACGGCGGCCGCGAGACGGTCCGCATGGACGCGCCCGGCACCCGCTTCGTACGCATGCAGGGCGCCAAGCGGGCCACACGCTTCGGCTACTCGCTGTGGTCGGTGGAGGCGTACGCGGTGCGGCAATAGCCGGGCGCGTGCGGAGGCGGCCCGTGCCTGGCGCACGCCGTGGCGGACCGAGCCCGCCACGGCGCCCGTACCTCAGGGGCCGGCAGCCGTACGGCCGTCAGGGACGACGAAGGCCCGGATCCGTCAGGCAGAGATGCCGTCGATCCGGGCCATCGCGTCCTCCGCGCCGTACGGCTGCAAGTACGGCAGCCAGCGCGGGTCCCTATGTCCGGTGCCGATGATGCGCCAGGCGAGTCCGGTGGGCGGGGCGGGCTGGTGCCGCAGCCGCCAGCCGAGCTCCCGCAGGTGCCGGTCGGCCTTGACGTGGTTGCAGCGGCGGCAGGACGCGACCACGTTGTCCCAGACGTGCTTGCCTCCACGGCTGCGCGGGATGACGTGGTCGACGCTGGTTGCGACGCCACCGCAGTACATGCACCGGCCGCCGTCGCGGGCGAAGAGCGCCCGCCGGGTCAGAGGAACGGGCCCCCGGTAGGGGACCCGGACGAACCGCTTGAGCCGGACCACGCTGGGTGCGGGGACAGTGACGGTTGCGCTGTGCATAAAGGCGCCGGACTCCTCGAGGCAGATTGCCTTGTTCTCGAGGACGAGGACGAGCGCGCGGCGGAGCGGTACGACGCCGAGTGGTTCGTACGACGCGTTGAGGACCAGGACGTGCGGCACGGATGCCTCCTTGTACGCCGGCGGCGCGTGGCTCGCGCCGGGACGATCTGTTGTTCAGTCTGACCTCATGCCTGGTCGAAGCGCCACCATGTCCGGGTAACGGGATGAGGGAGTTTTCCCCGCATCCCCTGCTCCGGGTGCCGCTCGAACCCGTCAGCCTGTGCTTCGGCCAGGGATTCCAGGGATGGTCCCGCGGGAGTGTGCGGTCGGCCACACCTCTCCGGGCGTGCGTTCGTGTGCAGTCGGACACACCGCCCGGCGATACGCGGTCGCCACACCTCCTTAATCCCCTGGTGAGCACAGTCTCTCCCTCGGGTATCACAACGATCCACACACGATGCCCCGTTAGTGTGGTGTGTCTGCCCGAGCGGTGCGCACCGTGCGACCGTCGTCTCCGGACGACCTGGACCCCGTCCCCCGGACGGCCCGGGCAGGCCGCTACGCCTGGAGGTACCTGCCGTGTTCTTGTCCGTCCTGTCGGCCGCCGGATCATCGTCGTCGGATCCGCAGAAGGTCACGCTCGAGGACGCTCAGGAAAAGGCCACGAACGCCGCGAGCTGGGTCGAGCAGAACTGGTCGACCTGGCTCAGCATCGGCCTGCGCGTCCTGCTGATCGTCGTGATCGCGGCAGTGCTGAGAGTGGCGATCCGGCGTGCGATCACCAAGCTGATCGAGCGCATGAACCGCACCGTCCAGGCCGTGGACGGCACCGCGCTCGGCGGGCTGCTGGTCAATGTGGAGCGGCGCCGGCAGCGCTCGCAGGCCATCGCATCGGTGCTGCGCTCGGTCGCGTCCTTCCTGATCCTGGGCACGGCCGCGCTGATGATCCTCAGCGCCTTCGAGATCAATCTGGCCCCGCTGCTCGCCTCCGCCGGTGTGGCGGGCGTCGCGATCGGTTTCGGCGCGCGCAACCTGGTCACGGACTTCCTCTCCGGCGTCTTCATGATCCTCGAGGACCAGTACGGCGTCGGTGACTCGATCGACGCGGGCGTGGCCTCCGGCGAGGTCATAGAGGTCGGCCTGCGGGTGACGAAGCTGCGCGGCGACAGCGGCGAGATCTGGTACGTCCGCAACGGCGAGATCAAGCGCATCGGCAACCTCTCGCAGGGCTGGGCGACGGCGGGCGTGGACGTCACGGTCCGCCCGGGCGAGGACCTGGACCGGGTCAAGGCCGTCCTCGCCGACGTCGGCGAGAGCATGGCGAAGGACGAGCCCTGGAACGAGCGGCTCTGGGGCCCGGTCGAGATCCTCGGCCTCGACAGCGTCCTGCTCGACTCGATGGTCGTCCGGGTCTCCGCGAAGACCATGCCGGGCAAGGCCGTGCCCGTGGAGCGCGAGCTGCGCTGGCGGATCAAGCGTGCGTTCGACGAGGCGGGCATCCGCATCGTCGGCGGCCTCCCGGCCCAGCCGGCGGACGAGGACGCGCCGGCCGACCCGACGGCGGGCATGGCGGCCCCGTCGGCGTATGCGTCGACGACGTCGCCGCAGTCCCAGGCGACGGCGCCGATCACGCCGGTGAAGTAGCGGCTGCACGGCGGACACACTGTGCGTGAAGGCGGCACCCGGGTTGTTACGGGTGCCGCCTCCGCGTTTTCCGGCGCCTCCACGACCTGCCGGAACGGCCTCGCGCCAGAGACGTGACCCTTGAGAAGCGGGATCCGGCGGAATTAACCGTCTTCACAGGGTGTCCTCATTCACCTCACGATCACTGATCACTATGGTCACCTCCACAGTCGGCCCTTGATCAGGAGCACAATGCCCGGGGGCCGCTTCGAATGTGGGGATCACATGCGCAGATTCGCCATAGGCGCCGCTCTGTCCGGCGCCCTGGCCCTGTCCGCTCTCTCCGTGCCCGCCGCTCAGGCGCTCACGCCGGACATCACCTTCTCCAACGTCGTCGTCAACGGCGGCAAGAGCATCACCGTAGGCACCAGCGCGACCGTCACGGTCCCCGTGACCTACACCATCACGCGGACCGCGGACGTCTCGTTCGACGACGTGACGTCCATCGTCGAGCTCTACCGCGGCACGAGCTACGCGAACGCCGAGAACTACCTGTTCCCGGGTGACGAGCCGACGTGCACCACCGTCGACGACACCACGCGGAACTGCACCGGGACGGTCGTGATCGACCCGCAGATCGACCTGTTCGAGGCCGCGGACGCCACCACGTGGAAAGCCGCCGGCGTCTACTACCGCATCGACGACGACGGATACGACTCCATCGGCCGCTCCACCTCGGCCACCGCCACCGTCAAGCGTGCCGCGAAGGTCACCACGAACGCCTCGCCCGAGCCCGTGAAGAAGGGCGCGACGCTCACCGTGACCGGCAGCCTGACGCGTGCGAACTGGGCGACCGGCTCCTACAGCGGCTACACCGGCCAGTCGGTCGCACTGCAGTTCAAGGCCAAGGGCGGCAGCAGCTACTCGACCGTGAAGACGGTGACCTCCGGCACCTCCGGCGCCCTGAAGACCACCGTCACCGCCTCCACCGACGGCTACTGGCGCTACAGCTTCGCCGGCACCTCGACCACCGCGGCGAAGACGTCCACCGCCGACTACGTCGACGTGCAGTAGTACGCACCACGGCAGCACCGCTGCACGCACCACGGCAGCACCTCTGCACGCACCACCGCAGCACCTCTGCCGCGAACCACCGCCGCCCCCGCAGGTAACGACTCCGTTTCCTGCGGGGGCGGTTTCGTTTGCCGCCTTGACGCCTTGTCCGTCCGCGGCCTACCTTCCTCCCCAACCGATAGGAAACTTTCCTAACAGTTCTCGGCACCGGAGGCCCCTGGATGGACGTCCGGCCACGAGCACTGAGAGGCTGGGCAGCCGAAAGGCAGGTGGCGAAACGCATGGCAGGAACCGGATCCGGACCGACCGGTACGCCGGGCACGCCCCGCGTCCTGCGCGCGATGAACGACCGGGCCGCGCTCGACCTCCTGCTGGAGCACGGGCCGCTGTCCCGGACGAGGATCGGCAAGCTCACCGGTCTGTCGAAGCCGACGGCCTCCCAGCTACTGGCCCGCCTCGAGGCCGCCGGGCTCGTCCTGGCGACCGGCACCAGCGAGGGACGGCCAGGACCCAACGCCCAGTTGTACGCGGTCAACCCCGCCGCCGCGTACGCAGCCGGGCTCGATGTGAACCCGCAGCGCATCCTCGCCGCCGTCGCCGACATCACCGGGCGGACGATCGGCGAGTACGTCCTGCCCACCGCCGGCCGGCGCACCGCGGAACGCGTCGTGGGCGAGGTCGCGGACGCCCTCGACGGCGCGCTGAAGGCCGCCCGGCTCATCCGGGACGACATCCACCGCCTCGTCATCGGCACCCCCGGCGCCTTCGACCCGAACACGGGCCGGCTGCGCTACGCCTCGCACCTCCCCGGCTGGCACTCCTCCTCACTCCTCGACAGGCTGGCGGCCACCCTGCCCATGCCCGTCGAGTACGAGAACGACGTCAACCTCGCCGCGATGGCCGAACAGCGCCTCGGCGCGGCCCGCGGCCACGGGACCTTCGTGGTGCTGTGGAACGAGGCCGGTCTCGGCGCGGCCCTGGTCATCGGCGGCCGGCTGCACCGGGGCTTCACCGGCGGCGCGGGCGAGGTCGGCTTCCTGCCGGTGCCCGGCACACCCCTCGTACGCCAGGTGACCAAGGCCAACAGCGGCGGCTTCCAGGAGCTCGCGGGCGCACAGTCCGTACCCCGGCTGGCCAGGTCGCTCGGCATCGACACCCCCGAGCAGCCGTACGTCGACGTGGCCGCCGACCTGCTCGCGCGGGCCGCCGCCGGACACGAGGACGACGAACGGCTGGCCGAGCTGCTGCAACAGCACGCGCTGCGGCTGGCCACCGGACTCGCCTCGGTCATCGCCGTACTCGACCCCGAGCTCGTCGTCCTCACCGGCAAGCTGAACCGCGCGGGCGGCGAACCGCTGCGCGCCGCGGTCGAGAGCGAGCTGGCCGACCTGGCCGCCTCCCAGCCCCGGCTCGTCCTGGGCGAGATCCCCGAGCACCCCGTGCTGCGCGGAGCGCTGGAGAGCGCCCTCGCCACCACCCGCGACGAGGTCTTCGACACCTCTCGCTGACCGGTTCCCCGCACAGCGCCTCATCCACGTACGCCGGCGCCTCTGCATCGCCGCACCCCGGCACCGCCGTACCTCCGTCTCCCCGCACGCCGTACCCGCAACGCAACGCCCTGCCCTCCACACGCCGTACGACATACCCCTACCCGTATTCCTGCAGCCAGGAGAGTCCGTCATGCACAGAAACCGCCGTATCACCGCGGCCGTCGCAGTCGCCTCGATATCCCTCCTCGCCTCCGCCTGTACCGGTCAGTCCGGCAGCACCGCCTCGGACGACCCCGACGCCAAGACGACCATCACCTTCTGGCACGGCTGGAGCGGGCCCGCCGAGGTCAAGGCGCTCCAGAAGGTCGTCGACGGCTTCGAGAAGGCGCACCCCAACATCCATGTGAAGCTGGTCGGCAACATCAACGACGACAAGCTCAACCAGGCGCTGCGGGCGGGCGGTTCGAACGGCCCCGACGTGGTGTCGTCGTTCAGCACGTCCAACGTGGGCAAGTTCTGCTCGTCCGGGGCCTTCGCCGACCTGAAGCCGTTCATCGAGAAGTCGAAGCTCGACCTGGACAAGACCATCCCGAAGCCGATGCTGGACTACACCCAGTTCGACGGCACCCGCTGCGCCCTGCCGCTGCTCGGCGACGCGTACGGCCTCTACTACAACGAGGACGCCTTCGAGAAGGCCGGCATCAAGTCGCCGCCGAAGACCTGGTCGGAGTTCGCCGCGGACGCCAAGAAGCTGACCAAGACCAAGGGCGACAGCTACGAGCAGCTCGGCTTCATGCCGAACTACCACGGCTACGAGTCCGTCGTCGACCACTACATGTCCCAGTGGGACCACTCGTACTTCGACAAGAACGGCAAGTCGAACGTCGCCAAGGACCCGGCGTTCGCCGAGATGTTCACATTCCAGAAGAAGCTGGTCGACGAGCTCGGCGGCTTCGAGAAGCTGGAGAAGTACCGCAACACCTTCGGTGACGAGTGGGGCGCCAAGCACCCGTTCCAGACGGGCCAGGTGGCCATGCAGCTGGACGGCGAGTGGCGGCTCGGCATGGCGCAGGACACCGGTGTGAAGTTCAAGATCGGCACGGCTCCGCTGCCCGTCCCCGACGACCAGGTCGACGAGTACGGCAAGGGCTTCCTCACCGGCACGATCATCGGCATCGCACCGGCGAGCAAGAAGCAGAACGCCGCCTGGGAGCTGGTGAAGTACCTGACGACCGACACCGATGCCGTGGTCTCCTTCGCCAACGCCATCCACAACGTGCCCTCCACCTTCGCGGCGCTCAAGTCGCCCAAGCTGAAGGTCGACCCCGGCTTCAAGACCTTCATCGACATCGCGCAGAACCCGAACTCGACCACCTCTCCGGCCGCCATCAACGGCTCCGCGTACCAGCTGACGCTCCAGGACTTCGGCTACCAGTACGAGTCCGGCAAGGCGAAGGATCTGAAGGCCGGTCTGGAGAAGACCGCCGCGCAGATCGACCGTGACATCGAGCAGGCGAAGTAGGCCCTGGATGTCCACCGCCACGAACGCGCCGGCGCTCGCGCACGCCCTGCGTGCCAAGCGCCGGCGGTCCGCCCTGCGGACGGCCGCCTTCATGTCGCCGTGGCTGATCGGCTTCGGCTTCTTCTTCGCCTACCCGCTGGTCTCGACCGTGTACTTCTCCTTCATGAAGTACGACGGTTTCCGGGCGCCCACCTTCGCGGGGCTCGGAAACTGGAGCTACGTCTTCAGCGACTATCCGATGTTCTGGCCGGCGATGCGCAACACGCTGTGGCTGGTCGTCGTGATGGTCACCTGCCGCGTCCTCTTCGGACTCGGCATCGGCGTGCTCATCACCAAGATCAAGACGGGTACGGGCCTCTTCCGGACGCTCTTCTACCTGCCGTACCTCGCGCCGCCGGTGGCCGCGACCCTGGCCTTCGTCTTCCTGCTCAACCCGGGAACGGGACCGGTCAACTCGATCCTCGGCGGGACGGGTCTGCCGACGCCCGGCTGGTTCACCGACCCCACCTGGTCGAAGCCGGCCCTCACCATGCTCGCCGTGTGGGGCGTCGGCGACCTGATGGTCATCTTCATGGCCGCTCTGCTCGACGTGCCGAAGGAGCAGTACGAGGCCGCGGAGCTGGACGGCACGTCCGCCTGGCAGCGGTTCCGGTTCGTCACGCTGCCGAACATCTCGCCGATCGTGATGTTCGCCGTGGTCACGGGCGTGATCCAGACCATGCAGTACTACACGCAGCCCCTGGTCGCCGGGAAGGTCGCGTCGGGCATCATCGGCGGCTCAGGCCAGCAGTTCGAGCCCGGCTACCCCGACAAGTCCACGCTCACGCTGCCCCAGCTCGTCTACAACCTCGGCTTCCAGCGCTTCGACTACGGCTCCGCCTGTGTGGTCGCGCTGGTGCTGTTCGCCCTGTCCATGGTGTTCACCGCGCTGCTGATGCGGCGCCGGGGCGGTCTCATTCAGGCAGGTGACTGATCATGACGACCCATGTAGCCGGTAACCGGGTGGAGCTGGCGACCGCCACTCCGGCCGAGCGCACCGCCCGCCGCAGAGCCCTCCTGGAGTGGATCGGCGTGCACGCCCTCGGTGTCGCGGCCGCGCTGTTCTTCGTACTGCCTTTCGTCTTCGTCGTGTTCACCTCGCTGATGAGCGACCAGCAGACGCTGACCCGCGATCTGGTGCCCGAGACGTGGCAGTGGGACAACTACCGCAGGGTCTTCGACACGCCGGGCTTTCTGACCTGGTGGCGCAACACCCTGCTGTACGCGGGCGTGGGCACCGTCCTGACGGTGGTGTCCTCGGTCCCCGTGGCGTACGCGCTCGCCAAGTTCCGCTTCCGCGGCCGGAATCTGTCGCTGATGCTCGTCATCTCGATGATGATGCTGCCGCCGCAGGTGGTCATCATCCCGATGTACCTGTTCTGGGCGAAGCAGATGGATCTGTCGGGCACGCTGTGGCCGCTGATCATCCCGATGGCGTTCGGTGACGCGTTCTCCATCTTCCTGCTGCGGCAGTTCCTGATGACCATCCCGAACGAGTACCTGGACTCGGCTCGCGTCGACGGCTGCGGCGAGTTCCGGGCGCTGATCAGGGTGGTGCTGCCGATGGCCAAACCGGGCATCGCCGCAGTGGCGCTGTTCCAGTTCTTCAACGCCTGGAACGACTACTTCGGGCCGCAGATCTACGCGTCCGAGAACCCGGGTGCGTGGACACTGAGTTACGGCCTGGAGTCGTTCAAGGGCGCGCACCACACCGACTGGAATCTGACCATGGCCGCGACCGTGCTGGTCATGGCCCCCGTGATCCTCGTGTTCTTCTTCGCACAGAAGGCGTTCGTCGAGGGTGTCACGCTCACCGGAGTGAAGGGCTGAGGAATCCGTGAAGCTCACCGTGGTCGGCGGAGGGTCGACCTACACACCCGAACTCATCGACGGGTTCGCCCGATTGCGGGACACGCTGCCCATCGAGGAGCTGGTGCTCGTCGATCCGGCCGCCGACCGGCTCGAACTGGTCGGCGGGCTGGCCCGGCGCATCTTCGCCAAGCAGGGGCACGACGGGACCATCGTCACCACGACCGACGTGGACGCAGGCGTCGACGGCGCCGACGCGGTGCTGCTCCAGCTGCGCGTCGGCGGGCAGGCCGCCCGCGAGCAGGACGAGACGTGGCCGCTGGAGTGCGGCTGCGTCGGTCAGGAGACGACGGGCGCGGGCGGTCTCGCCAAGGCGCTGCGCACGGTCCCCCTCGTCCTGGACATCGCCGAGCGGGTGCGCCGCACCAACCCGGGCGCCTGGATCATCGACTTCACCAACCCGGTGGGGATCGTGACGCGGGCGCTGCTGCAGGCCGGTCACAAGGCGGTCGGCCTGTGCAACGTGGCGATCGGTTTCCAGCGGAAGTTCGCGGGGTTGCTGGACGTCGCCCCCGGCGATGTGCATCTGGACCATGTGGGCCTCAACCACCTCACCTGGGAGACCGGTGTGCGGATCGGTGGCCCCGAGGGCGAGAACGTCCTGCCGGGGCTGCTCGCCGAACACGGCGACTCCATCGCGGACGGCCTCCACCTGCCGCGGCAGATCATCGACCGCCTCGGCGTCGTCCCCTCGTACTACCTGCGCTACTTCTACGCGCACGACGAGGTCGTCCGCGAGCTCCGGACGAAGCCGTCGCGGGCCGCCGAAGTGGCCGCCATGGAAAAACAGCTGCTTCAGATGTACGGCGACCCGGCGCTCGACGAGAAGCCGGAACTGCTGGCCAAGCGCGGGGGGGCCTTCTACTCGGAGGCGGCCGTCGACCTCGCCGCGTCCCTGCTCGGCGGGGGAGGCAGCCCGTACCAGGTGGTGAACACGTACAACAACGGGACGCTGCCGTTCCTCCCCGACGACGCGGTGATCGAGGTGCAGGCCGCGGTGGGCCCCAAGGGCGCCACGCCGCTGCCGGTGTCCCGGCTCGATCCGCTGTACGCCGGTCTCGTCGCGAACGTGACGGCGTACGAGGACCTGGCGCTGGACGCCGCGCTGCGCGGCGGACGCGACCGCGTCTTCAAGGCCCTGCTCGCCCATCCCCTGGTCGGCCAGTACGAGTACGCCGAGGGCCTCACCGACCGGCTGATCGCGCACAACCGGGAGCACCTCGCGTGGGCATGACCGCACCGGAGTCCGGCGCCGGGACCGCCGGGTCCGTCCTCGCCATCGACGCGGGAAACAGCAAGACCGACGTCGTGGTGGTCACGGCCGGCGGCCGGGTCGCCGGAGCGGCCCGCGGCGGCGGTTTCCAGCCGCCGCGGGTCGGCGTCGAACGGGCCGTGGACGTACTCGCCGATGCCGTGGGCCGGGCTCTCGCGCAGGCCGGCGCCGACCGGGTCGGGCATGTCTCGGCGTGCCTGGCCAACGCCGATCTGCCGGTGGAGGAGGAGCAGTTGGCGGCCGCGCTCGCAGAGCGCGGCTGGGGGGCGGGTGTCGAGGTGCGCAACGACACCTTCGCGATCCTGCGGGCCGGCGTCGCCGAGCCGCGCGGGGTCGCCGTCGTCTGCGGCGCCGGCATCAACTGCGTGGGCATGCGGCCCGACGGGCGCGTCGCGCGCTTCCCCGCCATCGGACGTATCTCCGGGGACTGGGGCGGCGGCTGGGGACTCGCCGAGGAGGCGCTGTGGCACGCGGCCCGGGCCGAGGACGGACGGGGCGGCCCGACCGCACTGGCCCGCACCCTGCCCGGCCACTTCGGGCTCGACTCGATGTACGCGCTGATCGAGGCGCTGCATCTGCAGCACATCGCCGTGTCGCGCACCCACGAGCTCACGCCCGTGCTGTTCGCCACCGCGGCGGACGGCGACCCCGTGGCGCGCTCGATCGTCGACCGGCTCGCGGACGAGGTCGTGGCCATGTCGACGGTCGCCCTCGAGCGGCTCGACCTGCTGGGCGAGAAGACACCGGTGCTGCTGGGCGGCAGCGTCCTGGCGGCCCGCCATCCCCAGCTGGACGACCGCATCCGCGACCTGCTGGCCGAACGTGCGCCGAAGGCGGTGCCCCAGGTCGTCACCGCACGGCCTGTGCTCGGCGCGGCGCTGCTGGGCCTCGACCACGTGGGCGCACCGGCGGACGTGCACGCGCGCGTGCGGGCGCACTTCGAGGACGAGGACTGAGCAGTCGCCGGAGTGCGCCTCCGACTGGGGTGCCCGGAGCCCTCACCCGAAAAGGGAACGTAAATCGCACGCGCGTCATCCGCAGGGTGACAGACGCGTAAACGTGACTCTTCCTCATTTCGTGGTGAGGGCTTCTCCGTTGCCGGACCCATGGCGACGGGAGGGGCCGGAGAACTCATGCCGCGCCCGGCGCCGCGGCAAGCCGTCACGGTGGCCGGGCGGGCCCCGGCGGGAACCGAAGAGGTCTCGCTCACGTGTTTCAAGGGAGAGGGGGCGATACGGAGAGGCTGCGCTGCGCTGCAATACGAACAAGATCCAGTCAATGCCTGTGCGGATGTCAGTCCCGGCGGCAATACTTGCCGCCGTGCACTTCTTCCCGCGTGCCTTGGCGCACCGGGCGGCAGTGACCGACGAATGACCATGGGGGAGGTCACGTGACATACCCGCCGAACGGAGGCGCGGCACCGCCGGGCCCGGCCCTGCCCACGATGCCGGCCGTTCCGCCGCAGCCGGGCGGCTCGCCGGAGCCGACCCGCCCGGCCGTGTCACTGGCCGCCGCGCCCGCCCGGCGCACCGCGTGGGCGGAGGGGGTCGACCGGCTGCGCACGGCGGCGACGACCGAGCCCGGCCGGCTGCGCATCATCGGTGCCGTACTGGCCCTGCTGGTCGTTGCGTTCGGCTCGGTCACCGCATGGGAGATGTCGGAGCGCTCGGCCGCGGCCGACGACGTGCTGCACCGCAGCCAGCCCCTGAGCACGGACGCGGCCATCATCTACCGCTCCCTCGCCGACGCCAACACCGCTGCCTCCAGCGGGTTCCTGGCAGGAGGCCAGGAACCCGCCGATGTCACCGCACGGTACGAGAAGGACATCAAGGCCGCCTCCGAGAAGCTGGCCACGGCCGCCACCAACTCCGGGGCCGATCCGGCATCCGCGGCCGCCGTCGCCAAGCTGAACAAGCTCCTCCCGGAGTACACGGGCCTCATCGAGCGCGCCCGCGCCAACAACCGCCAGGGACTTCCGCTGGGCGGCGCCTATCTGCGGTACGCCAACGACAAGATGCAGACGATGCTGCGCGCCGCCGAGGAGCTCTACAAAGAGGAGAACGAGCGCCTGCGCGCCGACTACGACGACGCCACGCCCTACCCGTGGGCGGCGATAGGCGTCGGCGTGCTCGCGCTCGCCGCGCTCGCATGGGCCCAGCGGCGCAACTACCACCGCACCAACCGGGTGTTCAACCACGGGCTGGTCGCCGCGACGGCCGCCTCCGCGGTGGTCCTGCTCTGGCTCGTCGTCGGCCACACGATGGCCAGGTCCGGACTCGACAAGTCGTACGACCACGGCGTCCGCTCCCTGAACGTGCTGAACGACGCCCGCATCGCCTCCCTCAAGGCGCGGGGCAACGAGAACCTGACGCTGGTCAGCAGGGGCGCCGAGACCGTCAAGGAAGACGGCGCCATCCAGGACAAGTTCGACGTCGAGTACCAGCAGCAGATGAAGCTGCTCGGCGGAGCCGACGGCAGCACGGGTCTGCTGGGCACGGCGGCCTCGCTCGCCGACGACGCGGCCGGCGGCAAGCCCGTGGCCACGGCGGTCAAGAACGTGAAGGACTGGAAGAGCCGGCACCAGCAGGCGCGCAAAGCGGACGACGACGGCGACTACAAGGCCGCGCTGGAGAAGGTGATCGGGGCCAAGGACCAGGACCCGACGGACGAGTCCTTCGACCTTGTCGACGACGCGCTGGAGCATGCGCTCGATCACGAGCAGCAGGAGTTCAAACTGGCGGCGCAGGACGGGCGGGATGCCATGACCGGGCTTCCCGCGGGCGCCGCGGTGCTCGCCGTCCTGGGCGCGGCGGCGGCCGTGCTCGGCATGGGACGCAGGCTTTCGGAGTACCGGTGAGAGGGGGCGCGAGGATGCTGGTGCGACGGCTGCGGAGCAGCCTGCGGGGCTGGGGCGGCGTGGCCGCGATGGCGGTGGCCTGCGCCCTGACCGCCGTCTTCGCGCTGCTGCTGCCGCTGAGCCAGGCGCATGGGGACGGCAGCACCGGCCTCGGCGGCCAGGGTGTGGCAGAGGGTGCCCAGGTGAAGGCCGAGGACTGCAAGAAGCCCCAGGCGAGCCTGCGGCCCTCGACCGAGGACGGCCCCAATGTCGAGAAGATCAAGAACCGCGGCTGGCTGATCGTCGGCGTCGACCAGAACAGCTACCGCTGGGGGTACCGCGACCCGAACAAGGCGAGCGGCGACCTGGAGGGCTTCGACATCGACCTGGTGAAGGCGATCGCCAGGGAGATCCTCGGCCCCGACGCCAAGGTGCAGTACCGCGCCATCCCCACCAACCAGCGCATCCCCGCGATAAAGAGCGGCGAAGTCGACATGGTGGTCCGCACCATGACGATCAACTGCGAGCGCCTCCAGGAAGTGGCCTTCTCCACGGCCTATTTCAAGACCGGCCAGCAGGTGCTCGCGCCCAAGAACTCCGGCATCACCGGCTACAACGACACGCTCAAGGGCAAGAAGGTCTGTTCGGCAGAGAGCTCCACCGCGGAGTCGAGACTTGAGAACAACGCGTTCGGTGCCGATATCTCGACCAAGGTGCCGAACCAACTCGACTGCCTGGTAAGGCTCCAGCTCGGCGAGGTCGACGCGGTCGTGACCGACAGCGCCCTGGCCGCGAGCCAGGCCGCGCAGGATCCGACGGTCGAGCTCAAGGGCGGCACGTTCTCCGACGAGTACTACGGCGTGGCGATGAAGAAGGGCGCGAAAGACCTGGTCCGGCGCGTCAACCAGGTACTGGTGGACTACCGCAGGAGCGGCTGGCAGGCCTCGTACAAGAAGTGGCTGGCCCCGACGGGCCTGGACGACAACGCGCAACCGCCCGCCCCGGAGTACAGCGACTGAAGCACGAGGACAACGGGCCTGATACCACGGAAGAGTTGACCAGCCCTCGGACGCGAGAGCGACGACGGAACGCAGAGAGCAGAGAGGTGATCGATGGGCGTCGCGGGGCCTCCCGGGCCGGTGATGGACCGGGACGAGGTCGACCGTGCGCTGGCGCGGCTCGGAGCGGAGCACGAGGCCATCGAGACCTCGCTCCTCGCCCTGCAGGACCACGCGGGCCGCAGGCTCCTCGAGGGCGCCCGGCTGACCGGCGTCACCGAGTCCCGCTGGACGGACACCGAGCAGGCGATCACCGTCCTGTGGTCGTACTTCGACGCCTACACGGCGGCCCTGCGCACCGCCCGTGAGCTGCGGGCGCGGCGGCGCTGGCTCAGCCGCGAGGACCTGGTCGAGCTGACCGAGCTGCTGCGCGGCGAGAGCGTCACCGTGTCCGGCGGTGCCGCGGCCGGGGGCGGCCCCGCGCCGTCGATCACCGGCCCGGCCAGGCTCAGCGAGCGGTACACGCTCCAGGAGCTCGTGGAGCGGATGAACGAGCTCTATGCGCAGTCGCTCGACATGGTCGTCGCGTCCGACGCGGTGTGGTCCGCGCTGCCCGCCCGTATCGACCTGCTCTCGGCGGAGCTGCAGCGCACGCGCCAGCTGGCGCACTCCGTGGGCGTACGGCCCGGGGAGCATCCGGCGGGCGACGACCTGGAGCGGATCACAAGTGCGCTGCTCCAGCTGCGCGAGCAGGTCGTGTCCGACCCGCTGGCGTTCTGGCAGCCGACTCCGGGCGGCAGCTCGGCGCCCGGTGGCGGCCGTCCCGACACCGGGCGGTACGACCGTGAGGCGCGGGCCCTGGAGGACGTGCGCCGCGAGATCGACGCGGTGCTCACCGTCCGCCAGGACGCCGAGGCCCGGCTGGTGAAGCTGCGCGACGTGCTCTCGCGCGCGGACCGCACGCTCGCCGAGGCGCGCGCCGCACGCGGAGAGGTGCTCGCCAAGATCGCCGCGTCCGAGGTGCCCGCCGTGTCCGGCCCGCCCACCGTGCTGCAGGAGCAGCTGGCCAGGGCCGCCGAGTACCGCAGACAGGGTCAGTGGAACCGGCTGTCGCCGCTCCTCGAGTCACTGGAGCAGAAGGCCGAGGACGAACTGCTGCGGGCCCGCGAGTCGTTGACGGCGGTCACGGCGCCGCTCGCGGTCCGCGCGGAGCTGCGCGGCCGTCTCGACGCGTACAAGGCGAAGGTCGCCCGGCTGGGCATGGCGGAGGACCCGCTGCTGATCGAGCGGTACGACACGGCGCGCCGGATGCTGTGGAGCGCGCCCTGCGATCTGCGTGCGGCGGAAACGGCGGTGCTGCGCTATCAGCAGGCGGCCGCCGAGGTGTTGGCTCCGCGGGTGCCCGGCCAGGCCGGGCCCGTGGACCGCAGGGGGCCCTCGGGAGGCGACAGAGGTGATGCGGTGTGAGTGAGCAGCGGCAGTGCCAGCGGCCCGGTTGCCCGGGTTCGTACGAGGACATGGGCGGCGGCGAACTGTACTGCGACACGTGCGGTCTGGCGCCGGTCGTCTCGCCGACCGGCATGGTGGGGTCGCCGCCGACCGGCATCACGGGCGCCGGCAGGGGATCACGCGGCTCCCGGGGCTCCCGGGGCTCCGGCAGCCTGCGCGGCGGTTCGGGCAGCGCACGTGCGTCGTCCCGCTCGGCGTCGTCGCGCCGTTCGGTGTCGGGCCGGCTGTCGCGGTCCCTGTCGGGCCGCTCGACCTCCCCTTCCGTGTCGGTGCGCAGCTCGGGTTCCACGTCGGGCCCGTCGGGGCGGGGCCGCCTCGGCGCGGGCCTGGTGCAGGTGCCGGATGTACCGCGGCCCGATCCGCGCGCGATGGTGCTCGACAACCCCGAGGTGCCGGAGCGCAAGCGGTTCTGCTCGCGCGCGGACTGCGGTGCGCCGGTGGGGCGCGCACGCGGGGACAGGCCCGGCCGCACGGAGGGCTTCTGCACCAAGTGCGGCCACCCGTACTCGTTCGTGCCGAAGCTGCGCGGCGGCGACATCGTGCACGGCCAGTACGAGGTCGTGGGCTGCCTTGCGCACGGCGGCCTCGGCTGGATCTATCTCGCCGTGGACCGCGCGGTGTCCGACCGCTGGGTGGTCCTCAAGGGCCTCCTCGACACCGGTGACCAGGACGCGATGGCCGCCGCGATCTCCGAGCGCCGCTTCCTCGCCGAGATCGAGCACGCCAACATCGTCCGCATCTACAACTTCGTCGAGCACCTCGACCAGCGCACCGGCTCCATGGACGGCTACATCGTCATGGAGTACGTCGGCGGAAAGTCCCTCAAGGAGATCGCCAACGACCGCCGGAAGCCGGACGGACGACGCGATCCGCTGCCCGTCGAGCAGGCCTGCGCGTACGGCATCGAGGCGCTGGAGGCGCTCGGCCATCTGCACAGCCGGAACCTGCTGTACTGCGACTTCAAGGTCGACAACGCCATCCAGACCGAGGACCAGCTCAAGCTCATCGACATGGGCGCGGTCCGCAGGATGGACGACGACGAGTCGGCGATCTACGGCACCGTGGGCTACCAGGCGCCGGAGGTCGCGGAGGTCGGCCCGTCGGTCGCGTCCGACCTGTACACCGTCGCCCGGACCCTCGCGGTCCTGACCTTCGACTTCCAGGGGTACACGAACGTCTTCGTGGACTCGCTGCCCGACCCCGGCAACATCGAGGTCTTCCGCACGTACGAGTCGTTCTACCGGCTCCTCGTACGCGCCACCGACCCGGACCCGGCCCGCCGGTTCGGCTCCGCGCAGGAGATGTCGGACCAGCTCACCGGCGTGCTGCGCGAGGTCGTCGCCCTCCAGACGGGGCGCCCGCGACCGGCGCTGTCCACGCTGTTCGGCCCGGAAGTCAAGGTGGTGGACACGGAGTTGTTCGCCGAGCCGGACGGGGATGTGTCGCGGCTGGGGGCGCGGCTCGTGCCCGCGGGGCGGTGGGGGCGGAAGGCCGGGGAGGCGGCCTCTTCCTCGGGGGTGCCGCTTCCCTCGGGCGTGCCGCATCCCTCAGGGCCGTTTCCCTCGGGGGTGCCGCTTCCGTCAGGCGCCGGGATGCCGGGCGGCGGAACCGCCAATGCCATGGCCGCCGGAGCCGCCCGGATCGTCAAGCCCGTCCAGAGCGCCGCCACCGCTCTCGCCCTGCCCGTCCCCCGCGTCGACCCGGACGACCCCAACGCCGGGTTCCTCGCCGGTCTGATGGCCTCCGCGCCCGCGGAGCTGATCACCGCGCTGCGCGCCGCGCCGACCGGCTCCCCCGAGCTGCGGCTGCGCGAGCTGCGCGCCCTTCTGGAGATGGGCGAGCACGGGTCCGCCACCCGCGTCCTCGAGGAACTCGAGAGGGACCACCCCACCGACTGGCGAGTCGTCTGGTACCGCGGCATCACCGCGCTGGCGACCGCGGACCACGAGGTCGCGGCGCTGTCGTTCGACGCGGTCTACGACGCGTTCCCCGGCGAGCCCGCACCCAAGCTGGCGCTCGGCCTGTGCGCGGAGGTCCTGGGACAGCTCGACAACGCCGCCGAGTACTACCGCCTCGTATGGACGACCGATCCCAGCTATGTGAGCGCCGCGTTCGGCCTGGCACGTGTGCAGCTCGCCGCAGGCGACCGGGGCACCGCCGTGCACACGCTGGAGTCGGTGCCGGAGTCGTCCATCCACTACACGGCGGCGCGGGTCGCGGCGGTGCGGGCGCGGCTGCGGCAGCGCCCGGCGGCCGACCCGCTCCTCGACGATCTGACGGCGGCCGCGGGCCAGGTGGAGGCGCTCGGCGCCTTCGGCCTGGATGCGGTACGCCGCGAGCAGCTGTCCGCCGAAGTGCTGGGCACCGCCCTGGACTGGGTACTCTCCGGTAGCCAGGGTTCCGGACACCGGGCGGACGGCAGTCGGACGGCACTGCTCGGCAGTGAACTGGACGAACGTGGACTGCGGTTCGGTCTCGAGCGTTCGTACCGGACCCTGGCCCGCCTCGCCCAGGGTGGCGAGGAGAGGATCCAACTGGTGGAGCGGGCCAACCGGTTCCGCCCTCGGACGTGGGTGTGATGCGCCGCCGTACCGGGGGGCGTACCCCCGTCCTCCGGACCGCAGGACGAGCAGCACACGCCCCGTACGCAATGGTGAGGTGAAGTGAGTGACGCCGCAGATGCACCAGCTGGCTGCCGGGGCCACATGCCCCAGCTGCGAGGAGCCGCTGGAGTCGGGTGACCGGTTCTGCGGTGCGTGCGGGTACGACCTCTCGGCGCTGCCCGCGCCGGAGGACCACCCCACGATCGCCATGAAGGGCGCGGCACCGGAGCCGTCGCATGCCGGGCCGGCACCGTCACCAGCCGCGGAACCCTCCGTCGACTGGCCGATCGCACCCGAGGTGGACAGTTCCGACACGCCCGTGCCGGTACATCTGCCGACCGATCTCCGCGGCATCGACTCGGGAGGAAGCCCGTCGCCCTCCCGCGCGGCCGAGGACATCCCCGACAACGCGCCGACCGACCCGCGGACCGTCGCACCCGACGAGCTGCCGACGCCCGAGCCCGATGCGAAGCTGTGTGTCGCCTGCCGCACGGGTCGCGTCGACCAGGACGGCTACTGCGAGCACTGCGGGCACGCCCAGCCGCGCGAACGCGACCACATGGAGCAGGAGCTGGGCGCGGTCGCCGCGGTCAGCGACCGCGGCCTGCGCCACCACCGCAACGAAGACGCGTTCGCCGTCTCCTCGACCGCGCTGCCCGACGGCTCACTCGCCGTCGTCGCCGTCGTCTGCGACGGGGTGTCGTCGGCGACCCGGCCCGACGAGGCATCACTCGCCGCCTCCCGGGCCGCCAACGAGTCGCTCCTCGAGAGCCTGCCGCGCGGTACGCATCCGCAAGCGGCCATGCACGACGCGATCATCGCGGCCTCGGACGCGGTCAACTCGCTGGCCGAGGTTCAGACCTCCCCGCAGGAGCACGCCCCTCACCACCAGAACGCGCCCGCGTGCACCCTGGTCAGCGCCATCGTCGCGGGTGGCCTGCTGGTCGTCGGCTGGGTCGGCGACAGCCGCGCCTACTGGGTGCCTGCCGACCGCACGGCCCCCGCGGCCCGGCTCACCGAGGACGACTCATGGGCCGCGCAGATGGTCGCAGCGGGTCTGATGAGCGAGGCGGAGGCCTACGCGGACGAGCGCGCCCACGCCATCACGGGCTGGCTCGGCGCCGATGCGTACGAACTCGAGCCGCACACCGCTTCCTTCAAGCCGGACCGGCCGGGTGTAGTGGTGGTGTGCACGGACGGACTGTGGAACTACGCGGAGGCGGCGGAGGAGATGGCCGAGGCGATCCCCGCCGACGCTGCCGAACGCCCGCTGCACAGCGCCCAGGTGCTGGTCGGTCATGCGCTCGACGGTGGGGGCCACGACAACGTAACGGTGGCGGTCCTGCCGTTCCCGGCTCCGCCGCAAGGGGCAGGATCGGCAACAGAGGCAGGACCGGCCTGAGACAGGGCCTGGCGCATCACTTCACGTACGCATTCTTCGCCCACGTGCCGTGGGAAGCCTCAGGGGGGAGCACAGTCCATGGCCAACTTCTCGAAGTCCAACGTGCCGCAGTTCTCGGTCGACGTCTACCAGAACGAGTACCTGCCCGAGGGCGGCCGTGAGGTGAACGCGATCGTCACGGTGACCTCGACCGGAGGCGGCACGATCGGCTCGGCGGTGGCCGCCCCGCACCTGTACTCGGCGGGCCGGACCCCGGACGCCGCGGTGGCGATCATGGTCGACTGCTCGGGTTCGATGGACTATCCGCCGACGAAGATGCGCAACGCCCGCGACGCCACGGCGGCCGCCATCGACACCCTGCGCGACGGTGTGCACTTCGCCGTGATCGGCGGCACGCATGTGGCCAAGGAGGTCTATCCGGGCGGCGGCCGGCTGGCCGTGGCCGATGCGACGACCCGTGACCAGGCCAAGCAGGCGCTGCGCAGGCTGTCGGCGGGCGGCGGCACCGCGATCGGCACCTGGCTGCGTCTCGCCGACCGCCTGCTGTCCTCCGCGGACGTGGCCATCCGGCACGGCATCCTGCTCACCGACGGCCGCAACGAACACGAGTCGCCGGAGGATCTGAAGACCGCACTCGGCTCCTGCGCGGGCCGCTTCACCTGCGACGCCCGCGGTGTCGGCACGGACTGGGAGGTGAAGGAGGTCACCGGGATCGCCTCCGCCCTGCTCGGCACCGCCGACATCGTCGCCGACCCCGCGGGCCTCGCCGAGGACTTCACGCGGATGATGGAGACGGCGATGGGCAAGGAGGTCGCCGACGTGTCGCTGCGCCTGTGGACGCCCCTGGGTGCGGAGATCAAGTTCGTGAAGCAGGTGGCACCCACCGTCGAGGAGTTGACCGACCGCCGCACGGAGGCGGGCCCGCGCGCCGGGGACTATCCGACCGGCTCCTGGGGCGACGAGTCCCGCGACTACCACGTCTGCGTCGAGGTGCCCGCGGCCGGCATCGGCCAGGAGATGCTCGCCGCCCGCGTCTCGCTGGTGATTCCGCAGGGCGACGGATCTGTGCAGACGCTGTCCCAGGGGCTCGTACGAGCGGTGTGGACCGACGACATGGCGGCTTCGACGTCGATCAATCCGCAGGTCGCGCACTACACGGGTCAGGCGGAACTGGCACAAGCCATCCAACAGGGGCTGGATGCCCGCAAAGCGGGAGATGCCGATGGAGCAACGGCCAAACTGGGCCGTGCCGTTCAGCTCGCCAACGCCTCCGGAAACGCGGATACTGCGAAACTCCTTGCGAAGGTGGTGGACGTGGTCGATGCCGCGACAGGTACTGTGCGACTGAAAGCGAAGGTCGAGGAGGCCGACGAGATGACCCTCGAGACTCGGTCGACGAAGACGGTTCGCGTGAAGAAGTCGTAGGAACTGCCGCAGCTGGGAATGGAGCAGCGGAAGACGCGACACACCGGCAAACCGGCCGCACGGCCGGAGAGAGCGGCCTTCGGGCCGGTGAAGGAGAGGGGGACGCGCCGACATGCCGACCTGCCCGAACGGACACCAGTCGGGTTCCGACGACTGGTGCGAGGTCTGCGGTCACCGCATGGCCGGTGCCGTGCCTCCGCCCCCACCGCCGCCGCCCCCGGCACCCGGGTACGGCTTTCCGCCGCCGGCTCCCGGCGCCCAGCAGGGCGGACCGCCGCAGACCGCCGCGCCCCATGCGGAGCTCTGCCCGCAGTGCCGCACCCCCCGCGAGGGCGGGGCGCCGTTCTGCGAGGAGTGCCGCTGGAACTTCCTGACGAACACCGCGACCTCGTACACCCCCGCCGCCCCGCGGCCCCCGGCCCCCGGCCCTGGTCCTGGTCCGGGTGTGGGTGCAGGCCCCGGCGGACCCAACCCGGCGCTGCAGTTCCGGCAGCCGCCGGGGCCCGGCCCTGATCCGTACGAGTACCAGAGCTCGCGGCCCTCGCAGATGAACCGGCCTGCTGAACCGATTCCGCCCTTCGGCGTCGATCAGTCCGCGCAGGTCCCGCCGCCGCCCGGCCCTGGTGGCCCCGGCGGGCCCGGGGTGCCTGGTACTCCCGGGGGTCCGGGTGGCCCCGGCACTTCAGGCGGTCCCGGCGTACCCGGGGGCCCGGGGACGACCGGCGCGCCGTCGGCCTTCCAGCGACCGGGTCCGCCGCTCCCGCCCGGGTTCCTTCAGGAGACCGGGCAGCCGCAGGCACCGGCTCCGGCCGGGCCCGGCGGACTCGGTGGGCCAGGCGGACCTGGCGGGCCCGGTGGCCCCGGCTCCGGCGGGCCGTCCTTCGGTGGCGGCGGTGACGACGACTGGGTGCTCTCCCCGCCTTCGCCCACGGGCGGCGGCCCGGGCGCGCCCGGCGCGCCTTCGTTCGAGCAGCCGCCGGGATACACCCAGCCGCCGGGGGCCTATGCGCCTCCGGCGACCTGGACGGCGACCATCGGCCCCGACCGTGAGTACTTCATGGCGATGATGCAGCGCTCGGGCCCGGATGCCGCGGGGCTGAACCTGCCCGCGTACTCGCCGGAGCAGCAGCGCCAGCTCGTCGGCAACCAGATCACGATCGGCCGCCGCCGCCACTCCACCGGCGACACCCCGGACATCGACCTGTCGGTGCCGCCGGAGGACCCGGGCGTCTCGCACCAGCACGCGGTGCTGGTCCAGCAGCCCGACGGCTCCTGGGCGGTCGTCGACCAGAACTCCACCAACGGCACCACGGTCAACGGCGCCGAGGAGCCCATCCAGCCCTTCGTCCCCGTACCGCTGCAGGACGGCGACCGGGTGCACGTGGGCGCGTGGACGACGATCACGATCAGGCGGGGTTAGCGGTTCGCCGCACCCGGTGAGGCCGGACTGCGAGTGGCCGGACTGCGAGTGGATCGGACTGCCGGAGGTCAGGACAGGAGGGGCCAGGCGTACGGTCCTTCGGGGTCGTCCAGCCAGGCCCACTCCTGGTCACCGCTGACGGTGATCCCGAACCGTTCGCGCCCGGGCCGCTCCCGCTCCCAGAGGGCGAGCGCCTCCATCGGGTCGAGGCTGCCCGCGGACAGCGTCAGCAGGAACCGGAACACCTCGTTGTGCATGGCCCTGCGCGGCAGCCCGCTCAGCCGCCGCAGCTCGCTGCCCTGCCGTCCGGAGCCCCTCAACGGCACGAAGTACGCGGGTGTGTGCAGGAAGCGTCCCTCGGCGTGCCCGGTTTTCCGCACGTCGAGCGCGACCAGCCCCGTCGCGAGCGGCGCGAGGATGCGGGCGCCCGGACGGCACTGGGCGACCCACGGACGCGGCACCGATGCCACCGTGCACGTGGCGATGATCCGGTCGAAGGGGGCGCGCTCGGGGCAGCCGCGCGCCCCGTCGCCGGTGACAACCACCGGGTGGTAGCCGGCGGCTGCGAGATGCCGGCGCGCGGACTCCGTGATCTCCGGATCGAGGTCGATCGTCGTGACGTGCTCGTCGCCGAGCCGGTGGGCGAGCAGCGCCGCGTTGTAACCGGTGCCCGCGCCGATCTCCAGGACCGTGTCGCCGTCCCGCACCCCCAGCTCGACCAGCATCTTCGCCATGAGCGAGGGCTGACTGCTGGACGACACCAGCCTGCCGTCCTGTACCCGTGTGGCCAGCGGCCCGTCCTCGTATGCGCCGCGCAGCCAACGGGCGCGGCGCCTCGGATCGGGGTCCTCGCCCCACAGCCGCTCGTAGCCGCGCGCTGTTTCGGGGGCGCCCACGAAGTAGTACGGCACGAACAGATGCCGCGGGACCTCCGCGAACGCCCTCCGCCAGACCGGGTCGTCGTCCCAGGCCCCGCTCGACTCGATCTCGCGCACGAGGGCGGCCCGTGCCGCGGCTGCCGCGGCGGCGGGATCCTCGTTCATCGTCGGGCCGGGGGACATACACCCACTGTCCTGCGGTACGGGCGCGGAGGCGAGGCACCTCACCGACGGGGCGCAGGCGGGGAACTCAGAACAAGCCCTAAGTCCCCGGTCCTCCGCCGGGGTGTCTGAGACCATGGGAACCGTGCTGCAATTCCGGGGGAGGCTCCCGGGACCCCGCCGAGCGGCCGGGGGCCGACCAGAGACCATCGACCACAGACCCATTGCGAGGCCAACCGACGTGACCGAGATTCCGCGCGGCACGCTTCAGGAGCAGTCCTTCTACGAGCAGGTCGGCGGCGAGGAGACCTTCCGGCGTCTGGTGCACCGCTTCTACGAGGGTGTCGCCGAGGACCCGCTCCTGCGCCCCATGTACCCGGAGGAGGACCTGGGCCCGGCCGAGGAGCGCCTCGCTCTGTTCCTGATGCAGTACTGGGGCGGGCCGACGACGTACGGCGAGCGCCGCGGCCATCCGCGGCTGCGCATGCGCCACGCCCCCTTCACCGTGGACCGCGCGGCACACGACGCATGGCTGAAGCACATGCGCGTCGCCGTCGGCGAGCTGGGTCTGTCCGAGGAACACGAGCGCACGCTGTGGAACTACCTCACGTACGCGGCGGCCTCGATGGTGAACACGGCCGGCTGACGAGGCACGGACGGCAGGCGACTCGCCGCAGAGTCGCCTGCGGATGCGCCGCCGAAACCGAACAGCAACACGGCGAGGGTATTGACGGGCCACGAACCCGGTGTCATGGTTACCCGCATCGAGACATCAGATGTCTGATGTCTTATGTCCAGCCAACTGTCCTGTCCCCGGTTTCGGTCACTAGGATCCGATGGCTTCGGTCACACAGATCCGAGCAGGACCGATCCGCCTTCCCGCCCACGCCCCGCGGAGGCCCAACGATGTCGCTCTCCGACGACCTCGCCGAGCAGCTGCTCAGCGCGATCATCGACGGCTCCTACCCGCCGGACGCCGCCCTCCCCCCGGAGGCCGAGCTCGCCGAGCAGTCGTCGGTGAGCCGTCTGACCGTACGCGAGGCGGTCAAGCAGCTGCGCGCACAGAACGTCGTACGCGTGGTCCGCGGCCGCGGGACGTACGTCAACCCGCCCGACCGGTGGACCGCACTCGAGGCCGTCGTGCGCGCCGCGTCCCGGTCCTCCCACGCTTCCCTCTCCGAGCGGCTGATCGAGGCGCGCCGCCTCATCGAGAACGGTGCGACGGAGCTTGCCGCGGTGCGCCGCAGCGAGGACGACCTCGCCGAGCTGCGCGAGCATCTGGCCGCGATGCGGGAGGCGGCCGACGCGAGCGACACGGAGCAGTTCGTCCAGGCCGACATCGACTTCCACGACACGGTGATGCGCGCGACCGGAAACCTCTTCGTGCCGCTGCTCTTCGAGCCGTTCGGGCCGATGCTGGTCGAGGGGCGCCGCGAGACCTCCGCCGTCCCGCAGATCCGTGCCAACGCGATCGCGCACCACGAGGCGGTGCTCGCCGCACTGGAGTCCGGCGACCCGGAGCAGGCACGCCGGGCGATGGACGCCCATATGAACCAGACGGCGGACGACCTCCGCACGCACGTCATCAAGGCCGCGGCCGACCGCGACTGACGCCTCCTCGCCCGCTACGGGCAGGTCTCCCCGCTTCTCCCCGTCCTCCCCCGCTTCTCCCTGTCCCCGCCCGAACCGGGGCCTTCGCCCCGGACGCTCCCCGACCGCCCTGCCGGGCTCGTACTCCAGCGCCGGACGGGCTGAAAACCCAGGAACCGCCATGTCCCTACCCCGCCATGCCCTCCCCGAGCCCGACGTCCTCTCCGGGCTGCCGCCCGTCCGCGAGACACCGGCCGACGAGGTCGCCGCCCGGATCCAGGGCGGCCCCCGCCTCGTCGTCCTCGACGACGACCCGACCGGCACCCAGACCGTCGCCGACGTCCCCGTCCTCACCACCTGGACCGTCGACGACCTCCGCTGGGCCCTGCGCCAGGACAGCAGCGCCTTCTTCGTCCTGACCAACACCCGCAGCCTCTCCCCCGCCGATGCCGCCGAGCGCAACCGCCAGGTCGTCCGCGCCCTGCACGAGGCGTCCCTCGCCGAAGGCATCCCGTACGTCATCGCCTCCCGCGGCGACTCGACACTCCGCGGCCATTTCCCGCTCGAAACCGACGTACTCGCCGGGGAGCTGGCGGCCGTGGGAGCCGGTGCCCCTGACGGCGTCGTGCTCGTCCCCGCGTACATCGAGGCCGGCCGGCTCACCGTGGGCTCCACCCACTGGATGCGCACGGCGGACGGTCTTCTCCCCGTCGGCGAGAGCGAGTTCGCGCGGGACGCCACCTTCGGCTACCGCGCCTCCGGCCTTCCCGACTGGGTCGAGGAGAAGACGGCGGGCCGCGTCGCCGCGGGCGAGGTGCTGTGCATCACCCTCGACGACCTGCGGACCGCCGGTCCGGCCCATGTCGCGGGCCTGCTCGGCACGTTGCGGGGCGGTGCGACGGCCGTGGTGGACGCCGTGTGCGACGACGACCTCCGGGTGCTCGCGCTGGCCCTCGCCGAGGCCGAGGACAAGGGCACCAAGCTGCTGTACCGCGTGGGCCCTTCGTTCGTACGGGCACGGGCGGGGCAGTCGGGACGGCCGCCGCTCACCGCCGACGGGCTGCGCCCCCTCCGCGGGGACGCCCCGCACGGGCTGATCGTCGTCGGCTCCCATGTCTCCCTCACGACCCGGCAGCTGGACCGCCTGCGGGAGCGGCAGGGCAGCGAGGCGAACCTGGCCGAGTACGAACTCGACGTCGCCCAGCTCCTCGACGACGCGCGCCGCGACACCCATATCCGCGAGGTCGCGGCCGCCGCCGCCACCGCGCTGGAGACGTCCGAGGCCGTCATCCGCACCACCCGTGCCGTGGTCACCGGCGCCGACGCGGACACCAGCCTGGCGATCTCCCGGAGCGTCTCCGCCGCGCTCGTCGAGGCCGTACGCCTGGTCAGCGCGGCCCGGCGCCCCGCCTTCGTGATCGCCAAGGGCGGCATCACCTCCAGCGACACCGCGACGCACGGCCTCGAGCTCCGCCGCGCCTGGGCCCGCGGCACGCTGCTGCCCGGCATCGTCTCGCTGTGGCAGCCCGCCGACGGCCCGGCCGCCGGCATCCCGTACATCGTCTTCGCCGGCAACGTGGGCGACGACGACGCTCTCGCCGACGCGCTCGACCTGCTGAGGAGCGCCGCCTGATGCTGCTCGACGGAAACGACGGACTGAAGGCGCTGACCGAGGCGTACGCCGCCGGGCACGCGCTGCCCGGATTCGTCGCGTACAACATGGAGACCGTGCAGAGCATCGTCGCCGCGGCGGAGGCCGCGCCGGACCAGCCGGTGATCATCCAGGCCGGGTCCAGTCCCTTCAAGCACGCGAGCCGGGAGACCCTGATGCGGCTCGCGCTGGACGCGGCGCACGGCTCGACGGCACGGCTCGGTGTGCACCTCGACCACAGCCGGGACCTGGACGAGATCACGGCCTGTCTGGAGGCGGGCTACACCTCCGTCATGGTCGACGGCTCCCACCTCCCGTTCGCCGAGAACATCGCCCTGACCCGGGAGGCGGTACGGCGCGCCCGCGACCACGGGGCCTGGGTCGAGGCCGAGTTGGGCGCGCTGGCGGGTGACGAGGACGTGTCGACGGACGCCGACGCCTCCGCGGTGGCGATGACGGACCCGGTGCAGGCAGCCGAGTTCGTCGCCGGTACCGGCGTGGACGCGCTGGCCGTCGCTGTCGGCAACGTCCACGGTTTCACGACCCGCCCGGTCCGTCTCGACCTGGACCGCCTCGCCGCGATCCATGCCGCCGTGCCCGTACCCCTCGTACTGCACGGCGCGAGCGGCCTCCCCGAAGCACAGCTGCACGGCGCGCTCGCCCGGGGCGTCGCCAAGGTCAACGTCAACGCCGAACTCCGCCGCGCCTACCTGGAGGCGGTGAGCACCCGACTCCCCACGGCGCTCCCCGGCTCCGACGTGGTCGGCGTGTGGTCAGCGGGCCGCGACGCGGTCACCGGAGCAGCGACCCGCATCATCACCCAGCTGCGCCCCACCGCCTGACACCCCACCGCCCGCCTGCGGGCGGATGCGCCGCCCCTCCCCCGCTGTGGGCTGCCACGCCGCCCCCGCTGTGGGCAATCGTTCCTCCCTCAGTGCCTCAAGGGCCTGGGAGGTACCCCCAGGGCGGAACGGGTGGGCACAGCGGAACCCCGCGACGCCGGGCAACGCACCTTTACCCCCGGCCAGCCCCGTACCCGGGCACCTGTGCCCCCATCACGGCCGTCGCCGGCCTCCCCACCGGCGTACGCACCGCAATAGCAACCCGCACCCCCGTCCCCGTCCCCGAAGGGCACCCCAAAAATGACCCCCGCTCCCCATCCCCGCACAGCCGTAATCGGCCTGGGCGCCATGGGCCTCCCCATGGCCCGCCGCCTCGCCGCCCACCTCCCCGTATCCGTCTACGACATCGCCCCCGACCGCCGCGCCCTGATCGCGGCCGACGGCGGCACCGACGCCGCATCCCCCGCCGAGGCCGCCCGCGAAGCCGACGTGGTCCTGCTCGCCGTACGCGACCAGGCACAGGTGGAGGGCGCCCTGTTCGGCGAGGACGGTGCGGCGGCGACGCTCCGCCCAGGCGCCGTAGTCGTCCTGACCAGCACCGTCGGCCCGGACGCGGCCCGCGCCACCGCGAACCTCCTCGCTGGGCAAGGCGTCCTCACGGTCGACGCCCCCGTCAGCGGCGGCCCCGTCCGCGCCGGCAACGGCGACCTGCTGATCGTCGTCGGCGCCGAGGACAAGGCGCTCGCCACCGCCCGGCCGGTCCTGGACCTGCTCGCCTCCACCCTCACCGTCGTGGGCCCCCGCCCCGGCGACGGCCAGGCGCTCAAGGCGATCAACCAGCTGCTCGCGGGCGTGCACATCGCGGCCGCCGCCGAGGCCATCGCCCTCGCGCGCGGCCTCGGGCTGGAGCCGGCCGCGGTCGTGGAGAGCCTGCGGCACGGCGCCGCCGGGTCGTTCATGTTCGCCGACCGCGGGCCTCGCATGGTCGAGACGTACGAGGACGGCCCGGACCCCGAGGTGAAGTCCAGGCTCGACATCTTCGTCAAGGACATGGGCATCGTCACGGGCATCGCGAAGGACGTCCGCGTGCCGGTGCCTCTCGCGGCCGCAGCACAGCAGCTCTATCTGCTCGGCGAGCGCGCGGGTCTCGGCGCCCACGACGACTCGTCCGTGGTCACCGTCCTGTCCCCGAAGGACACCGCCGCGACCCCCGACAGTCCCACCCCCGCCGCCGCGAAGAACGTCGGCACCACCGACTCCGCCGACACCGCCACCACCCCGATCAGAAACGGAGCAGTCCGATGAGTCACAGCACCCTTCTCCTGATAGCCGTCGTCGGCGTCGCCACGCTCCTTCTGCTCATCCTTCGTGCCAAGGTCCAGCCGTTCGTCGCCCTGGTCGTCGTCTCCATCGGTGTCGCGCTCGCCGCGGGCGTGCCGGCCGCCGACCTGGTGAAGACCATCGAGGAGGGCATGGGCTCCACCCTCGGCCACATCGCGACCATCATCGCGCTGGGCGCGATGATCGGCCGGATCATCGAACTCTCCGGCGGCGCCCGGTCGTTCGCGCACTCCCTCATCGACAGGTTCGGCTCCAAGCGCACTCCGCTCGCCCTGACCGTCGCCGGGTTCGTCCTCGGTATCCCGGTCTTCTTCGAGGTGGGTCTGATCATCCTGATGCCCATCGCGTACGGAGTCGCGCGGGCATCGCGCAAGCCGCTGCTCGTCTACGCACTGCCGATGGGCGCCGCAATGCTCACCGTGCACGCCTTCCTGCCGCCGCACCCGGGAGCCGTCGCCGTGAGCGAGGCGATCGGCGCCGACCAGGGCCTGGTGCTGCTGATGGGCATCCCGATCACGGCGGTCGTGATCCTGCTCGGCTACCTGGTGTCGCGTCGTATGACCCGCCGCGAGTACCCGATGGATCCCGCCGTGTACGCCGAGGTGTACGGGGAGCAGGCGAACGCCGAGGACACCTCCGGGCCCGCTCAGGCATCCGGACCGGCTCAGGCCTCCGGCCCGGCGTCGGCGCCGTCGGACGACGGCCACGGGACCGCCGTGCTCACCAAGCCATCGTCCCCGGCGGCCGTGGGCTCGCCGGCGGCAGACGTCCGCCCCGCGCCGTCCTTCGGCATGGTCCTGACGCTGATCGTCACCCCGATCCTGCTGATCCTCCTCGGCACGATCGGCCAGAACGTCCTCGCCGACGGCAGCGTGCTGCGCGCCGTGCTCACCGTGCTCGGCGCCCCGATGGTCGCACTGCTGATCGACGTCGCCCTGTGTGCGTACTTCCTGGGCGCGCGCCGCGGCTGGGACCGCACCCACATCGCGAGCGTGATGGGTTCCGCCCTGCCGTCCGTGGCGATGGTGATCCTGGTGGCGGGCGCGGGTGGCGTCTTCGGCAAAGTCCTGGTGGCGAGCGGCATCGGCGACGCGATCGCCGACGTACTGGAGAAGACCGGCCTTCCCGCTCTCTTCCTCGCCTTCCTGATGGCGCTCACACTGCGTGCCGCGCAGGGTTCGACGACGGTGGCGCTGATCACCACGGCGGGCATCCTCACCCCGCTCCTCCAGCGGGCCGACCTGTCCACCGGCCAGCTGTCGCTGGTGGCTCTGGCGATGGGCGCGGGCGGCCTCGCCGTCTCACACATCAACGACGCGGGCTACTGGATGTTCACGAAGCTCGCCGGCCTCGACGTGGCCAGTGGTCTGCGCACCTGGACCGTGCTCACCACGACGATGGGCCTGATCGGCTTCGGCCTCACCGCCGCGCTCTGGCCTCTGGTGTAGGACCACTGGTGTAGAACCGCTGGTCTGGGAAGCGGGGCGGTCAGCGGGCGCGAAGCGACCCGCGGCCGCACCGCGAGTCAGCGCACGCTGACGCTGAGCGCCCCGAGTCCCGCCCTGCGCACCGCGATCGACCCGTACGGCGTACGCAGCCTCAACCATGCGCCCGACGAAAGCAGCGCCAACTGCTGCGCCTCGTCGGGCGCTGCCGCTGCCGGAGCCCCGGCGGCCGCAGTGGCCCGGACGGGACGCAGGAAGCCCAGCGCCTGCGCGGCATGGGCGGCCCGCACCGGCAGGGGCGTGTCGCCCAGCGGCCGCGACCAGATCGCACGGCCGATACGTTCGAGTTCGGTGCGCGTCCGCTGCTCGGGCACCAACTCCTCCACGCGGGACCGGAATTCGGCGACCGCACCAGCCACCGTGGAGCGGATGGCGTCCGGCGCGGGCAGCCCCGGCTCCTGCCGCCAGCCGCCGCGGGGCGGGAGGAGACCCGCCCAGGGCGGGCCGGTGACGCTCACCGGAACCCTGGCGGTGCCGGTCTCCTCGTCCACGGATTCGAGGAGTTCGCCCGCCGAGACGGTGGCGTCGAGCGTGGCGTCGCCGCCGTCCTCGTACGGCTGCGCGAGCCGCGCCGTGCGGATCGCGAGGACCTCGAACGACGGCGGCTGCCCGAAGACCGCGAGCATGGTGCCGGACGCCTGGAGGCGGACGGCGGCCACGCGGTCGTAGTGGATCAGCCGGGCCAGGAAGGCGGCCAGGTCCGCCGCCTCCCCGGCATCGGCGAAGTGCAGCATCGGTCGCGCCGTCATGCGGCGAGCGCCTCCGACTTCTCGCCCTGCTTCTTCCCGTCCTCCAGGTACTCCTGCAGGTACGCCTTCTCCTCGGCGGTGATCCGCCGCGGACGCTGCTCCTGGAGGTTGTACGGCACGACGATCGTCGACGCCCGTACGTAGACCTGGTCGGGGTCCTTGACCTCGTACGCGATGGTGAGCGACGCGGCGTTGATCTTCGTCACCCACGACTCGACGGTCACCGGCTCGTGCCGGTGCACCAGCGGCCGCACATAGTCGATCTCGTGGCGTGCGACCACGGAGCCTCCCGAGAAGGAGGGACTGCCGTCCCCCGGCGCCAGCCGGAACATGAAGTCGATCCGGGCCTCCTCCAGATAGCGGAGGAAGACCACGTTGTTGACGTGCCCGAAGGCGTCCATGTCCGACCAGCGCAGGGGGCAGCTGTAGATGTGACGGGCCACTGGCGCCTCAGCCTCGCGTCAGCTTCTTGTAGGTGGCGCGGTGCGGACGGGCGGCGTCCGGACCGAGCCGCTCGATCTTGTTCTTCTCGTACGACTCGAAGTTGCCCTCGAACCAGAACCACTTCGAGTTGCCCTCGTAGGCGAGGATGTGCGTCGCCACGCGGTCCAGGAACCACCGGTCGTGGGAGACGACGACCGCGCAGCCCGGGAACTCGAGCAGCGCGTTCTCCAGCGAGGACAGCGTCTCGACGTCGAGGTCGTTGGTCGGCTCGTCGAGGAGCAGCAGGTTGCCGCCCTGCTTGAGGGTGAGCGCCAGGTTGAGGCGGTTGCGCTCACCGCCGGAGAGGACCCCGGCCGGCTTCTGCTGGTCCGGGCCCTTGAAGCCGAACGCCGACACATACGCCCGGGACGGCATCTCGACGTGTCCGACGTTGATGTAGTCCAGCTCGTCGGAGACGACGGCCCACAGCGTCTTCTTCGGGTCGATGTTCGCGCGGGACTGGTCGACGTAGGAGATCTTGACCGTCTCGCCGACCTTGATCGAACCGGTGTCCGGCTCCTCGAGGCCCTGGATCATCTTGAACAGCGTGGTCTTGCCGGCGCCGTTCGGGCCGATGACACCGACAATGCCGTTGCGCGGCAGCGTGAAGCTGAGGTCGTCGATAAGAAGCTTCTCGCCGAAGCCCTTGCTGAGGTTGTTGACCTCGACGACGACGTTGCCCAGACGCGGGCCCGGCGGGATCTGGATCTCCTCGAAGTCCAGCTTCCGCATCTTGTCGGCCTCGGCGGCCATCTCCTCGTAGCGAGCCAGACGCGCCTTGGACTTGGCCTGCCGGCCCTTGGCGTTCGAGCGGACCCACTCGAGCTCTTCCTTGAGGCGCTTCTGCCGCTTGGCGTCCTTCTGGCCCTCGACCTTGAGGCGGGTGGCCTTGGTCTCCAGGTACTTCGAGTAGTTGCCCTCGTAGCCGTGGAGGCGGCCGCGGTCCACCTCGCAGATCCACCCGGCGACGTTGTCCAGGAAGTACCGGTCGTGGGTGACCGCGACGACGGTGCCCGGGTACTTGGCCAGGTGCTGCTCCAGCCAGTTCACCGACTCGGCGTCGAGGTGGTTGGTGGGCTCGTCGAGGAGCAGCAGGTCGGGCTGCTCGAGGAGCAGCTTGCACAGGGCGACGCGGCGCTTCTCACCACCGGAGAGGTTGGTGACCTGCCAGTCGCCGGGCGGGCAGCCCAGTGCGTCCATGGCCTGCTCCAGCTGGGAGTCCAGGTCCCACGCGTTGGCGTGGTCGAGGTCCTCCTGGAGCTTGCCCATCTCCTCCATCAGCTCGTCGGTGTACTCGACCGCCATCTGCTCGGCGATCTCGTTGAACCGGTCGAGCTTGCCCTTGATCTCGGCGACACCCTCCTGGACGTTCTCCAGGACGGTCTTCGTCTCGTTGAGCGGGGGCTCCTGCAGCAGGATGCCGACGCTGTAACCGGGCGACAGGAAGGCGTCGCCGTTCGACGGCTGCTCCAGTCCTGCCATGATCTTCAGCACGGTCGACTTACCGGCGCCGTTCGGTCCGACCACACCGATCTTTGCGCCAGGCAGGAAGCTCAGGGTGACGTCGTCGAGGATCACCTTGTCGCCGTGCGCCTTGCGCGCCTTGCGCATGGTGTAAATGAACTCAGCCAAGAGAAACCGTCCGGCATCTGAATCTGGGAGTGGGCAGATACACCCATCTTGCCGTACTGCCATCGCTGGACGGAAACCGGATACGCCGGGCCGGGCGTCCGATATCCCCGGACCCCGGCGCCCAGGGGGCACGCCGCGGTCCGGGGGGTACGGCACGTCACCCAGGGTCGCCCGGCCCTCACGTCATGTTCAGACCCGGGTTCACCCGCCGGATCACCCGGTTCACCCGGTTCACCCGTCGGATCGCTCGTCCGTTTGCTCTTCGGTCGTCGGGGTCTTCTTCCTCCCGACCAGGAACACCGCCGCGCCGCCGACCATGACCAGGGCCACCGCTATGGCCGCGATCACCGGCGTGGCGTTGGAGGTGCCGGTCTCCGCGAGGTCGCTGCCTCCGGAGGTGCCGCCGGCCGAGGCCGGGCTGGGCACGGAGTCCACCTGCACCGTGTCATCGCCCGCAGCGCTCTCGGTCCGGCAGTCCAGCACGCCCGTGATCCGCTTCTCGAGGCCGTTCGGCCCCTTGATCGTGAAGTCGTACGCCTGGTCCTCCTGCAGCGGTACAGTCACCGTCTGCGACCGCCCCGCCGCAATGCTGTGCTCGATGCCGGCCAGCTCGAAGGTGAAGGCGTCGTCGCCCTGGTTGGTCACCGTGATGTCCACGCCGCTCTTCGCGCAGTTCTTCTCGGCCGAGACCGCCGGTATCGCGCCCGTCTTCGCCCAGTCGGCGGTCGCCGTGGCGGAGACCGTCGACTCACTGGAGCCGGCGAGAATCTGCGTCTGGCTACGGGTCTCGGAGGCGAAGGCGCGGCCGACCGGCACGGTGGTGGACGCCTGCACCTGCAGTTCGGCCGAGCCGTCGGGAGCACCCTTGGGGACCTCGAAGTACAGCTCGGTGCCGTCGGACGCCGACGTGACGGGCTTGCCGTTCTTGTCGACGACCTTCACACCGCTCGTGGCGGAGTCCGCCGGCGGGGTCACGCCGACCCGGCTTGCGTTGGTCCGCACGGTGACCGGGCCGAGCCTGTCACCGGGATGCCCGGAGACGGCCGGCGGGTCGAGGGTCAGCGAGGCCTTCGGCTCCGGGAGGTTGCGCGCGCTCTTCTGCAGATAGTCCGCCAGCTTCTCGGCGTCCCGGTCGACCGCGTTCACGTCCGCGTCGTCCGAGAACCGCCAGATCGCGACCTGCGTACCGGCGGCCGCGTCCTGCTCGCTGAGGCTCCGCGCCCCGGCCTTCCTGGCCAGTTCGGCCAGGTTGTTGACCTGCGGGTAGGAGTTCTGCAGGATCCAGCGGATCCTGCCCGCGTCCGGGTTGTCGCCCAGCGACGTGCCGCTCCAGGGGGTCTCCTGGTACTTGGCGTCCTTCTGCGTGGGGTTCTGGATGTCTATGCAGTACGTCTGCAGGGTGCCGCCGCCGTCGACGGACATCTCGAAGAGGCCCGCGGGAACCTGTTGTTCTTCCTGCCCTTCGCCGTCGGCGTGGATGACCGCCTGGCCGTAGATCTTCAGCCCGCTCAGGCTGGCCGTAGCACCGCCCTTGTGCTGCGGGACGTCGTCCGCGACGGCCGGGGCCGCCGCCACGAGGGCGCCGGCGGCGACGAGACCCGGCACGAGGGCCGCGGTGGCGAGGCGGACGAGACCTCGCCTATGGACAGAGAACACAGAAAACACGGAATTCCCCTTCAGGCGGGACCCGTTGACATGGGGGGTTGGTCCCGCCAGCAGAATCAAATGCCCCGTGGGCTATGCCGGGCATCCTATGAACGCGGTGCACCATGATCCTCAGTCGTTTCATCGGATAACCGATCCGACTCGGAATCGTTATCGCCGCCCGGGCGGCTCCACGCCCGTGACCCGGACTCATGTGACGTTATGTCACTGTCACTGGCTGCGGCGGTAGTTGAGGATCTGTCTCGAAGACTGGCTCGCGTGCGGGCGCCGCAGCAGTGCCCCCGCCGAAGTCCGGCTCGCCCACGCCCGGTCCCTGACTGCGCTCGCTCCCCGGCGCCGTCTCACCCCGTGCCGTCTGCGCTGTCGCTCGTTTCGCCCCGCGGCGGAAGGACGAGGTCCCGCGCGACATGTCGTGTCCGATGGCCAGCGCGTCGATGTCGGCCGACATCCACGGCTGTCCGCCCCGCTCCTCGTGGCGCACCCTCAGCCTGCCCTGCACGATGACGGGGTCGCCGACGGACACGGACGCCATCGCATTGGCGGCGAGCGACCGCCAGGCGCACACCGTGAAGAAGTTGGTGTGCCCGTCGACCCAGGTCTCCTTCACACGGTCCCGGTGGCGTGCCGTCACCGCCAGCCGGAAGCGCGCCACCGACCCGGTCGGCAACTCCCGGAACACCGGTGTCGTCGCCACGTTCCCCACCACGGTCACCATGGTCTCGTTCATTGCGGTCCCCTCCCTGTGCGTGTCCGACCCCGTCAGAGTGCCTCCGCCGGAACGGGCTCGCTGAGACCTGTGGGTTACCGACTGGTTGTGGACAACTTCGTCACCCCTCCGGCGCGACCGACCCCGATCACATCCACGTACTTCTCGCGCACCTCCTGGTACCGCAGCAGCTCGGCCGCCACCGGATCCAGCACGCGAGCCCTGCCGCAGGCGGCCGCTGCCTCCCTCAGGCGCCGTTCCGCCTCGTCTCCGTACCGGCGCGCCGGCCCGCGTACCGCCACCCCGGAGGCCCGTTCGACGCACGGGCCGCCCACGATGCCCGCCGACATGAGCAGCACCGGCACGCCCAGGTTGGGCGGGCAGACCCCGATGACCTGGGCCAGCAGCCACAGCCCGCCGATGATCTGGACGATGGTCATCGACGCCTGGGCCAGCACGGCAAGCAGCCACCAGCCGGGCCGCGGCGGCCGCTGCCCCGCAGGCGCTCCGGCCGTCACGGCCACCTCGTCGAGCGCTTCCGGCAGCCCCTGCGCGCCGCGTGCGGCGGCCTCGCGTACGGCCTGTGCCCAGGGCGCGGGCAGCCCGTGCGCCGCCTTGTCCGCCACGGTGCGTACCGCCTGCTCGACGCGCTGGCGGGCCGCCGCCTCCTCGTCCACCGGCGCCGGGGGGCCGGGCCGGGGCCGCAGCGCCACAGGTGCGTTCCGGGCCTGATGCCACCGCCACAGTCGCAGCCACGGTGATCCGCACGCCTTGTTGGCGTGGCGGGTCCAGGCCCGCTCCGCGGTCTCCCCGGCGGCCGTGGCGCCCACCGCCTCCGCGAGCTCGCCGGAGAACTCCTCGCGTGCGGCCTCGGTGAGCCCGGTGCGGCGCTCGGCGGCGTAGAGGGGCCGCAGGCGTGCCGCCGCGGCGTCCAGGTCCGCGGAGATACGCCGGACGGGGGCGCCCCGTTCCATCACGAACTGGTCGAGCGCGTCGCGCAGTTCGCCGACCCCCTCGCCCGTCAGCGCGGACAGCGCAAGCACCGTCGCGCCGGGCTCGCCGTACTCCCCGAGCGCGATGCCGTCCTCGTCGAGCAGCCGCCGCAGATCGTCGAGCACCTGGTCGGCGGCGTCGCCCGGCAGCCGGTCCACCTGGTTGAGCACGACGAAGGTGACCTCCGCGTGCCCGGCCAGGGGCCGCAGATAGCGCTCGTGCAGCATGGCGTCCGCGTACTTCTCGGGGTCGACGACCCAGATCACCGCGTCGACGAGGTTGAGGATGCGGTCGACCTGTTCGCGGTGGGCGGCGACGGCCGAGTCGTGGTCGGGCAGATCGATCAGGACGAGGCCGCGCAGCTGCGCCTCCCCGTCCGGGCTCTGCGCGGGCCTGCGGCGCAGCCGCATGGGGATGCCGAGCCTGTCGAGGAGGCCTGCCGCACCGTCCGTCCAGCTGCACGCGACGGGGGCCGCGGTGGTCGGCCTGCGCACCCCGGCCTCGGAGATGGCCACCCCGGCGAGTGCGTTGAACAGCGACGACTTTCCGCTGCCGGTGGCCCCTGCGATGGCGACCACGGTGTGCTCGTCGGACAGCCTGCGCCGGGCGGCTGCCTCGTCCAGGACGCGGCCCGCCTCGGCGAGCGTCTTTCTGTCGAGCCGGGTGCGGGACAGTCCGATGAGCTCGCGCAGTGAGTCGAGCCGGGGCCGCAGCTCCGTGTCGTACATGGAGCCGCCCGTCGCGTCGGAACCGCGACCGTGGGCGGCCTGGTTCCCTTCGTCTCCGCCGTTCGGATCGCCGGGACCGCCCGCTTCGGACGCTCGCCGCGCGATCAGCCCGTCGTCCCAGGCGCCGTCGGTTTCCCCGTCCGGCCGCCGGCCGGCGCGCGCCTCGCCGCCTTGGCCGCCGTCGCCCTTCACGCGCGCGTGTTTGGTGTCGCCACCGGACCCTCGGGACGCACGGCTCACACTCGGTTCGCCGTCCGGTCCTGATGTGCCGGATCCCGCGGTGCCGGACGGGCCCGAGCCGCGAGCCCCGCCAGACCCGCCTGTCGGATCCGAGTGATCTTTGTGGTCAGTGACAGCGGTCACCGCGGTCACCTCTCCTTCTGCATGACGGACAGCGCAGCGATGAGTTCGGCCTGGGGTTCGGGGTGCACTCCGAGGGCGTCGAGCGGGGCGAGTCGCCGTTCGCGCTCGACCCTGAGCACCTTGTCCAGACAGCCGGTGAGCATGTTCCCGCCCCGGTCGCGCAGCCGGAGCGCGCCTTGTACGCCGAGGCGCTCGGCCAGGTTCTCGCCCGCAGAGCGGGCGCGCCGTCCGCCCAGCAGCGCGGTGGCGAGCAGAGCGGCGACGACGTCCGGGTCCGGTGTGCCGCCACGTGGCGTAAGCCGCACCTCGTTCGAGTCGTCGAGGGCACGGACTTCGTCCTCCGCATACTCCTCGAGGACGCGCCGCCATCGCCGTACGGCCATGCCGATCCGGTGTTCGGCGCTCTCCACGCCCTGGGTACGGACCGTCAGCCCCGGAGCCAGGCCGCCGGGTTCGTGCCGCCACGCCTCGTCGACGCGCTCGTCGGCCGTCGCCACCGCGTTCAGCAGCAGCGTCACCAGGCTCTCGACGAGCGCGTCGAGCAGTTCCTCCGGGCTGCAGTCCAGCGGGTAGCTCCGCCAGCGCTTGAGGGCGTCCCCCGCGAGCACGGCCCCGGCCTGCAGACGGCTGAGCACGCGCGCGTGCTCTTCTTCGTACGCCTCGTCGACGGCGGCGGTGAGCCGGAGTGCGGCCGCGTGCTGCGCGGCGACGGCTCCGGCGAGCTCGGGTGTCCGTGCGCGCAGCGAGTTCATGACACCGTTGGCGGTACGGACGATGGCCTGGCGGCGGGCTCCCATGTCGTGCGCGCGGTGGGTCAGCCAGGCGCGCAGCGGCGCCACGGCGGTGCTGGGCAGCAGCCCGCCGCTCCCCGCGGACTCGGGCAGCTCGGGCACGGTGAACCGCGGCGCGTCGCCGAGGCCCGCCTTCGTGAGCAGCGCCGCGTACTGCCGGGACACCTCCGTGGCGACCTGGTGCGGCACCCGGTCGAGCACGGTGACGAGCGTCACATTGTGCTCCTTGGCGGTACGCAGCAGGTACCAGGGCACGGCGTCGGCGTACCGGGCGGCGGTGGTGACCATGACCCACACGTCGGCGGCGCAGATCAGCTCGGCGGCGAGGATCCGGTTCTCGGCCACGAGGGAGTCGACATCGGGCGCGTCGAGGAGCGCGAGACCGGGTGGCAGGGTGTCGGCGGTCTCGATCCGCAGCGCCCGCCCACCGGGCCTGAGGAGCGGGCGCCTGCCCCGCCACGCCTCCTGTTTCGGCGCCAGTACGCGCGCGAGGCGCGGCAGTACGCGCTTCCCGCTGAACCAGTGCTGATCGTCCGGATGGCATACCAGCACCGGGGTACGCGTCGTCGGCCGCAGCACCCCCGCTTCGGTGACCTGACGCCCCACGAGGGAGTTGACGAGAGTCGATTTGCCGGCCCCGGTGGATCCGCCGATCACCGCGAGCAGCGGCGCTTCGGGTTCCTTCAGCCGGGGCACCAGGTAGTCGTCGAGCTGCGCGAGCAGTTCGTCCCGGTTGGCACGCGCGCGTGCCGCGCCCGCCACAGGCAGCGGAAAGCGCGCAGCGGCGACACGGTCACGCAGGACAGAGAGCGCGTCGAGCAGCTGAGGCCGTACGTCGAAGGTCACCACATGCGAAGAATGCCCAATTTTGGAGCCTTTCTGAAGCATATGGGTGCTTCTGCGCGCCGATCAGACACGCGGGACGGAAGGGGCCAGTGAGGTAGAGGCATAACGAGTGCACAACACCCGGGGCGCGAGACGCCAAAAGCGATGCAGGATTCGTACCTGCCTGCGATTATCGGGACCGCTTCACTGAACCTCCACATCGAACCACGGAGGAGAAGCACGAGAGACAAGGATCCAGGAGCCCTATCCTTGTCCCCGGCAAGGTCACGGATCAGCCCACCCAGGGCCCCAGGCCACCGGCCACCACCCGGCCCCCGTAGCTCAGTGGATAGAGCAGGCGCCTTCTAAGCGCTTGGCCGCAGGTTCGAGTCCTGCCGGGGGCGCACTGTCTCCGCCCTCCTTCGGGAGGGCGTTTTCGCTGTTCAGGGCAGGTGCAGCCCTACGCAGAAGAGCGCCGGACCATCCCCTAGTGATCGCGGGGAGGGTCCGGCGCTGTCCGGCTGTCACTGGGTTACTGCGGGTGGCTGCGGTGAATACGCGGGGAAGTTCTCCCGAGCCGGCAGGGCCGGCTACCGATCGGCTGGCACTTCCCCCTCCCGGCCGGTGCAGCGCAGCCACTCGTTGTAGCGCCACCTGAGGGCTGGGTGCGGCAGCCGGTTGCCCTTACGGGCATCGGAGGTACCGCCGTCAGCGTCGCCTCGGAGGTACGCCGCCTCAACCATCTGCGATACCTCTCTCCCCAAGAGGAAGCAACGGGGGCCTGACGAAAGACGGTCAGCTTCCCGGTTAGGAAGCGCAGGGCTGAACTGGACAGATCGAGTCCCGACGGGGAGAAACACACGAAAACTGGACGGACAGGTTGATATTGGGTGCTCTCCCCGCATCCAACCCTCACGTTGACTCGCCTGCCGATCAGCCGGGTTGAAAACGACTCAGTCAACTCAAGTGCCCCCCTTTAGCAAGCCGTTGCCCTCTAAGATGGGGTAGTCAAGCTCGCGGTGGCCGACCTGACTTGGAGATGACTTGACCGAGATTAACCAGATCAAGATCACCGGCGAGATCTCAAATATCAGAATGCTACTAGACGATCTGGAAGGAGCCCCTCAATTCTCCACAGCTTGCAAGGCTCAGATTAAACGCGTCGAAGAGCAGCAGCACCAGCTGGGAAGTTCCCCCCTTGCGACTCTGATGATCGACCTTTCTGTTGGCCTGGCAGGCAACGCCCTTTATGACCTTATTAAATACGGGGTTTCGGCTGCCCGCAGGCGCGGTAGCGTTACGACCGAGGGGCTAGACACGCTGGGTGATAGCACCGGCGAGGCCGAAGAAATCGCCCCTACATCGTGACGTTCCGGGCTCCCATTTTATCGGCCGGCTCATGCGGATGGCATCTGGACCTCCGAAGCCACATCATGTTCAGCCCCACCAAGTATCTCGGCGAGCCCGATGCTCGGGAATTTTGGCAAGCTACACTCCAGCACGAAGTTGGGCACTGGATCCGCTACCAAACATCCACCATTGGGCTGCTTCTGACCCTGCTGCAACGTGCAAGGGCGCTAACTTCTCAACGCGCAATCAACGGCTTACCTAATCGCATTCGCAGTCAAATTCTAGAACGGATGCGTAGCGGTCTTCCGTTGTGGACTTTTGAGCGCGCTTACGACCCCGATCTCGCAGGGGAAGACTTCGGCGTGCTAGGTCAATCTTGGCTCGACCTCTACGTCACCTATCAAATGCTCTTCGACATCTCCGACGTGACTTTCCGTTGGCACCTAAACGAGGCCGTACGTAGCGCCCTCTCGGACGCCTGGAGAGCGGCTGCGTCCTTCAAGGGGATGGTGCCTCACCCCGGGAATGATGTGGCTGACCACGTCTTCCAGGATGGAGTGAGGGGCGTTGAAATTGACGGGTACCGGATTACGACGCGGTCACTCTGGGAAAGCGCATCCACCTTGGACGAAGTTCGCACAACCTGGCAAATTTCCCCTGACTCCCAGGAACAACTGCTCAGGATGGCCACTTACAAAATGGATGAGCCGGAGTACGGTGGCCCCTGGAACGTGGCGAACAAGATGTGCACGGGGGGCACAACGCCCACAATGTTCCTGATTGCCGTCCACATTGCCACCAACCCCCCGCTCCCTTTTCTAGACGGAAAAACCACAAAAATTCACTGGGCCGACCTATATCCCCCTATCCGGTTCCTGAAAATCTACAACACTATCCGCAAGCACATGTACCTGCACGACGCTTTGGAGATGCACCGAGAAGACGATATTCGCCACATCATAGAGGAGATTTCCAAAAAATCCGGCATCCGGCATGCTGGCCTTTCTGGTCAAGAATTCCCGGATCTCTCCTCGAACCCAGGAGCAACCCAACCTCTAGTTGGTGATCTAAATCTTGTAATCAAGAGCGGCCTTTATTTGCGGCATCACTGGAAAGACTCTCCTGTGCGCTTCATCAAGCCCTCAATCACCCCACTTTACGCCACACCCAAAGGATCTCTAAATGAGAGTGAAATCGAAAAAATTACACTCATAGAGAGCGCCGCAACACCCCCCGTCGCCTGCTGGGCCGGCGAAGTCCGAGAAACCGGTGGAATTTTCTCTCAGTGGGGAGAGCCATACCTTCAAAGCGTATGGGCCCATAACGCTCTCGACAATCTCATCTTGGGACACGGTGCAGATATTCAGGATTTCCTCCCTGAAGGGTTCGCGGAAGAGAACCCGTTCGAGACATTCCGTGATCTATATTTCGGTGATTTCCTAGTCTCATGGTGAGGGAGAAAAACCCCGCCAGTTGACCTTAAGACGCCCATTTTTATGGCTGGTCTACTCGTTGGACTGAGCACGGCGAGTCTTGTCGAGCGTCTGGTGCCGGATGAGCTGTGGGTGTTGTTCCGGCGAGTTGTGCCACAGCCAAGCTGCACGCCGACAAGGGCTACGACTACGACCACCTGCGGAGATGGCTCCGTCAGCGCGGCATCCGACATCGCATCGGCCGCAAGGGAATCGATTCCTCGGAGCGACTGGGCCGTCGCCGCTGGGTCGTCGAGCGGACCGTCCTGGCTGGCCGGCTGTCGACGCCTGCACCGCCGCTACGAACGCAAGGCTGAGCACTTACTCGCCTTTGTCGGCACAGCCGGACCCCTCATCGGCTACCGCAGAATCACCAACTGAAACAGCGTCCAACAACAGCACTGACACTGGTGCCGCGCTGGGCAAGCCTTGCCCAGCGCGGCACCGAATCCACTCAGCCGGCAATCTCGGGTAGGTCCCCGCGGGCCAGGATCCGCTCTTTGAGGTCCCGGAGCTGCCCGGAGATGCACCGGGCATAGATGGCCAGCAGTACGGGAACGCTGGTTCCCGCCCAGTCGGCCACCTGCGCCGGCGGGATGCCGTCATTGAGCCAGTTGGTCAGGCAGGTGTGCCGCAGGTCGTACACCCGCTTGCCGAGCGGCGACGCGAACTCCTCCGGGGAGAGCACTTCCCCGCGGGCAGTCCGCCAAGCCCGGCGGATGACCGAACCGGCGAGCATGCCGCCCTTCTCGCCCTGGAACAGCAGGTCCCCCCGGCTTCAGGTTCTCTGACTTGATGTGCTCGCGCAGGATGCGCGTCAGCGAGGGGTGCCCCGGCACGACACGGGTGTCGTCCGAGGCCCGTCCCTTTAGCCCGCGCTCTTCGTGGATCTCGCCGTCATTAGTCCAGTTCTTCCCGACCTCCGGCTGAGCCGTGTGGAACAACAGCTCACACCACTGGTCTTCGGCGCCCTCGCCGGGCAGATGAACGTCTGCAACGTGCATCTGATCTACGAGGACGGAAGGACCGATCGCTGTCCCGAGTCATTACGGACGAACGCGGATGATCGGCTTCCCCTTGCGTCGCTCAGTCGGGTTGAGGGCCGCGACGGCATCGTCGAGGGTCGCGACGTTGCCGATGTTCGTCCGCAGCCGTCCGTCTCGCGCCCGCTGGACGATCTCACCCAGTTGGGCGCGATCGGACTCGACGACGAAGTCGATCGCCTGGCCGTGGGCAGGCCGCGCCTCGGGCGGCCCAACGACGGTCACCAGTGTTCCTCCGGCCCGGATCAGGCGGGCGGATCGCTTCTGGATGTCTCCGCCGATGACGTCGAAGACCAGGTCGACGCCGCCGATGTCTTCCAGGGTGTCGTTGTCGAGGTCGACGAACTCCATCGCGCCGAAGTCGAGTGCCTTCTGACGGTCGGCAGCGCGTCCGGTGCCGATGACGTAGGCGCCGAACTCACGGGCGAGCTGAGTCACCGTCGACCCGACTGAGCCGGCCGCACCGTGCACTAGGACGCTCTGCCCCACCTGGAGGTGGCCGTGCTAGAAGCGCTCAGGCCCGAACGCCTTCTCAGTGCTTGGCCGCAGGTTCGAGTCCTGCCGGCGGCGCTTCGTCTGTTCGTAGGCCGGTCTGGCCCTGACGTGGCACTCCTGTCAGGTGTCAGGTTCGGGTTCAGGTTCGGCAGAGAGACCCGCCCAGATGCCGGCCTCTTCGGGGGACAGAGGCGTGTGAGGGCACAGCCGTTCCGGGTGCCCCTCGGGCGGAGCGTCGCGCGTGCGCCGTGGTGGTTCCGGCGAGGGGGCCGAGGGCGCTTCGGGTGGTGGCGGGTGCACCCACATGGAGCCCGCCGCCTGCAGTCCCTCGTAGAACAGCGCGAAGAAGCGCTTCCCGCAGAGGATCATCCCCCGGGAGAGGGCGGCGAGGAGGTCGCGGCCGGCTCCGGCGGCCCTGTCTCCTGCCGGCATGGCGTTCCCCTCCCCGGCAGGGCCCCAGCAGCCGCCGTGCGGAGGCGCCGATGATCTCCGTGGTGTCGGTCAGGCCGCAAAAGTACAACGGGTTGAGGAAGCCGGCCGCGTGCGACATGAGGAGGCGGCAGCGTCGGCCGAACAGAGCCGCCCGGCTCTGGCATCGGTGGAACAGGGCCTCAACTGCCGGCCCTGCCCACCGAGCGCACGACCCGGAAGCGCGCCGTCCGGCGAACCTTCCGTCCGGTCGGTTTGGTGACGTATACGGAGGCCATGGAGGGGGCTGTGGTGAATGTGTGTGCCTGAGGTAGGCTGCCCGGCACTCCACACCCGAGGGCCGCGTCAGCGGGGCACGGTCAACCCCGACCCCGTCACTGTGCGGTATCGGTCGAGTGCCGGCTTGACGCACACACCGTCCGGTCCGACGCTCCAGCGCCTCACCGAGATCCGGTGGGACGGCCGCCCTGGATGGCTCCCCGCATCCAGGCACCGGTCACAGGGGCGACGATCACCGGGCGCACGAGCCGCATGCGCCGATCCGGTACGACGGCGGTCCTCCGGCGCGGGGACTCAGCACGGCCCTGCCCCGAACTCCCCGAACTGCCGAACCCCCCGCCGAACCCCCCGCACAGCCACGCTCGACAACTGCCTCTCAATTTGTAAGGGACGATCAGCATGCGCGCCCGCTCTCCGCTCGCTGCGGCCATCGCCGCGTCGGTTCTCTCCCTGACCCTCACCGCCTGCGGCTCGGACGGCGGAGCATCCAGCAGCGAGGGCGCGACCGTCGGCATAGCGATGCCCACGAAGACGTCGCAGCGGTGGATAGACGACGGCAACAACATGGTCAGCGAGCTCAAGGACTACGGCTACGAGAGCAAGCTGAGGTACGCCGACAACGATCCGAAGACCCAGGTCGCGCAGATCGAGTCGATGATCGACCAGGGTGTGGACGCCCTCGTGATCGCCTCGGTCGACGGGCGTTCGCTGACCGACGTCCTGAAGAAGGCCGCCGCCGCCAACATCCCCGTCATCGCCTACGACCGGCTGATCCTGGGCACCCCCGACGTCGACTACTACGCCTCCTTCGACAACGAGCAGGTCGGCGAACTCCAGGCGACGTACATCACGGAGCACCTCGGACTGGTCAACGGCAGCGCGAAGGGCCCGCTCAACATCGAGCTGTTCGCCGGCTCCCCCGACGACAACAACGCCCGTTTCTTCTGGAACGGTTCGATGCGCATCCTGAAGCAATACATCGACGACAAGGAACTCGTCGTGAAGTCCGGCGAGACCGAGTACAAGAAGGTCACCACCCTCCGCTGGGACGGCGCCACCGCGCAGAAACGTATGACCCAGGTGCTCCGCTCGTCGTACACCAACGCCCGCGTGGACGCCGTCCTCTCGCCGTACGACGGCATGTCCATCGGCATCATCAACGCGCTGAAGAGGCAGGGTTACGGAACCGCCGCCAAGCCCCTGCCCATCGTCACGGGCCAGGACGCCGAGACGCCCTCGGTCAAGTCCATCAAGGACGGGGAGCAGTCCCAGACCGTCTACAAGGACACCCGCGACCTCGCCCTCGTCGCCGCGAGCATGGTCAACGCGGTGCTCCACCACCGCAATCCGATGATCAACGACAACACGTCGTACAACAACGGGAAGAAGGTCGTCCCGGCGTACCTGATCAAGCCGGTGAGCGTCGACAAGGACAACTACAAGGACGTGCTCATCGATTCGGGCTACATCGACGCGAGCGACCTCAAGTGACCGCCGCCGAGTGACCGACTTCGAGTGACCGCCGCCGAGCAGTCGGCGGCGTGTGTCCCTCGAGCGGGTCGTGCGCCGGTGCCCGCCGGAGATCCGGCGGGCACCCGTGTCCGAGAAGGCCTGGAACCGGTCGCGGTTCAGGCCTTTTTCTTGACCGAGTCGAGGTGGGCGAACGCGACCACGTTGTCCTCGTAGTCCTGGGCGACCCTGTTGTACTCGCCTCCGCAGGTGATGAGGCGCAGCTCCGGGTCGGGGGTGTCGTCGTAGACGCGGTCGTTGGGAAACTCCGCCTTGCTGAAGGTCTCTACGGAGTCGACCTTGAAGTGCGCGACGCTGCCGTCCGCGCGGGTGATGTCGACCCGGTTTCCGGCCTTGAGCTCGCTGAGCCCGAGGAACACCGCCGGACCGGTCTTGGTGTCGACGTGGCCCACGACGATCGCCGCGCCCGGCTCACCGGGGGACGCACCGCCCTTGTACCAGCCGACGAGGTTGTCGTTGTTCACGGGCGGCGGGTTGAGCCGCCCGTCGGCGGCGAGGGTCAGCGAGGTGAACGGCGCATCGACGGAGATCGCCGGGATCGAGATCCGCGTGGGCACCGAGCGAGGCAGTACGGGACCGGTGGCGGAGGGACTCGGTCGCGGTGTGCGGGACGGGCTGGGGGTGGCAGAGGCGATCACCGAGGGCCGTGCCTGCGGCTTCAGATCTGCGGGTGCTTCAAAGGAGTTGTGGATGAGCAGAGCACCCAGCACCACAGCTGCTGCCGGCCACACCATGGCGCGGGCGAGGGTACGGGACGAGGGCGCTGTCCGGGGCTTGTTCGGCTCGGGCGACTGCGGGGCGGCCATGGAACTGTGCCTTTCATGAACGGGCGGTGATGCGGGGGCCGCGAGAGCGGTCCGAGTGAAAAGCCGCGGCCGCGGCCGCCCTCCGAGGGCGACCGCGACAGCGCAGCGACTGGCGAGGGTGCCTGAATCAGGGCCTATGGCCTGAATCAGGCCTATGCGACACCCGAGGCGTTGCGGCGCCGCAGGATGTACGTGCCGGCGCCGATGCCGGCGAGCAGCAGCGCGGAACCCGCGGCGATGCTGCTTCCGGACTGAGCGAGACCGCCGCCACCGGCGTGGACTCCGCCCTTGGGCCTGTGGTCCTTCTCCTTGCCGTAGCCCCCCTTGCCGTAGTCGTCTTCCTTCTTTCCGTGGTCGCCCTTGTTGCCGTAGTCGTCGTTGCCGTAGTCGTCCTTCTTGTTGTCGCCCTTGCCGTTGTCGTCCTTCTTGTCGTAGTAGTCGTCGTCTCCGGCGCGGGTCAGGGCCAGAGCGCCACCACCGGCGTGGATGCCGCCCTTGGGCCTGTAGTGGTCCTTCTCCTTGCCGTAGCCCCCCTTGCCGTAGTCGTCTTCCTTCTTGCCGTGGTCGCCCTTGTTGCCGTAGTCGTCG
>NZ_JBSFWK010000016.1:140245-153479 GCF_053594815.1 Streptomyces sp. NPDC002577
CCTTCTCCTTGCCGTAGCCCCCCTTGCCGTAGTCGTCTTCCTTCTTGCCGTGGTCGCCCTTGTTGCCGTAGTCGTCGTTGCCGTAGTCGTCCTTCTTCTCGTCGTCCTTCTTGCCGTGGTCGTCGTCGCCGTACGAGGAGGCTGCCTTCGACGTCCAGAGCTCCGCCACGGTGGCATTCGCGGCGGGAGCGGCGATCGCGATGGCCGCGGTGACTGCGGCCGAGGCGAACAGGGTGCGGGTAATTCGCATGGGAAGGAATTCCTTTCGCCACGACTGCGACGGCCAACCCCGCGTCGGCTCTTCGGATCGCAGTAGCGACGTGATCACCCTCAGCCGCATCGCGACTCCGCACCACCGGAGAAGTACGCATTTGAGCTATTAACTGGGCTCATCGGGTGGTTGAGGCAGAATTATTACCCGCTTGGCAGCACGTAACGGGCCCTGATGCGTCATCACTATGGGGTAAGGGGGTACGTGCCGCCGTCTGGGCCTGACGATCGGTCCGATGTCCCCCGTCCGGTCGAGAGTGCCGGCATCCCCGGCCTCTGCTGACCCCCTGTCAGCCGCTGTCCGCGCCCCCTCCGGACCGGCTCCGCCGAGCCCTGTGCCGGGACCGCCTGGGGTGGTCGCCACTCGAGGGACAGGATCGTCGCGTCGTTGTCGCGTCGTCGTGCAGGCGGTTGTTCCGGTCGTCCAGGATCGCGTTGTCGCCGGGCTCCAGGTCGGCCTTGTGGACGTGGCGGGGCACGTCGAGGAATGCCGCGGTGAGGCCCATGGGCGGGTCGGCCGGGCATTCAAGGGCTCCGTGCAGGAGGCGCTCGATGCGGATGAGCAGGCGCTGAGGATGCCCGCAGGTGCACCAGCGGAGGGCGCCGGTCATGAGGTCGGGCTGGCTGAGGACACCCGTGCAGAACTGGTCCGGAAGCCGCTCGGCGAGCGTCCGGCCGACGGTCTCCGCCGGCTCGGGCAGCTCGGCGCCGGTCCGCCGGCCGTTGCGGCAGCCCGTCGGCGTGACGGCCGTGGTCAGGCCCGACGCCATGTTGTGGCCCGTGGCGTCCAGGATCGCGGCGTGCAGAGTCGTCTCGTTGAGCGCGTGGTCGAAGGCGTCGCCGCCTATCTCGTAGGCCGGTTCGAGCACCGCGGCCGGGACGACGTGGACGTTGTCTGTGGTGCGGGGCGACGGCACGGCCCTCAGCAGCTCGGCCGGCAGCTGTACGGGCTGCTCGGTGCGCGTCCGCTGGACCAAGGCGTCCCGGTACGCCGGCCGGGAGGTGATCATCATCGCGAAGAAGGCGGCGAGGGCGCGGCAGTGCCGCAGCCGCTCCGCATGCAGGGACATGGTGTACGCCGCGAGGACCCCGACCCGCTCGGCGCCGTCCACCAGCGGCAGCCACACGGTCACGCCGCCCGTGGAGGACTCCTCCACGGGCAGCGAAAGCGTGCGGTACGACCATCCGGCGAACGACGTGTCCATGGGGAGCGGCGGCGACACGTCCGTCAGGGATATGAGGTGCCGCTGCAGGACATCGGCGAGGTAGACCACGGCCCGGTCCAGTCCGACGGCCGTGGCGCACCTGTCCACGGCCGTGGCGCACCGGCTCACGGCCGTGGCGCACCGGCTCACGGCCGTGGACAGGTCCAGGGCCGTGAGCCGGGGATCTGCGAGGAAGTCCTCAAGCAGCCGCTCCCCGGCCTCTGATGCCGGCACGTCGTCTCCCATGTCTCCCATGTCTCCCACCAGCAGGTACGCCACGCGTCACCGAGCCGTCCGTATGTCTCGGCCCGCGGACAGCAGCAGTCTCACACCGGTGCCGCACTTCCGCTCGGTGACCGGCGGGGGCGGGGGCCGACCGGCCCCCGCGGCCGCCGCTCAGCTGTCGAAGTCCACGGTCAACTCGTCGGAGACCGGGAACGACTGACAGGTCAGGACGTACCCGGCGTCGACCTCGGCCGGTTCGAGGGCGAAGTTCCGGCGCATGTCGGCCTTGCCGTCGGTCACCAGGGCACGGCAGGTACCGCAGACTCCGCCCTTGCAGGCGAAGGGCAGATCGGGGCGGGTGCGCTGGGCGCCGTCGAGGACGGTGCGGTCGCGGGAGAGTGCGGCCGTGGTGGAGCGCCCGTCGAGGGTGATGGTCACCTGGCTGACGGGGCCCTCGACCGCCGCGTCCTCGTGGCGCACCGGCTGCACGGGCTCGTCGTCGGCGTAGAACAGCTCCTGATGGACGCGGTCGTCCGGCACACCGAGGCCGGCGAGGACCCGCTGGGCGTCCCTGACCATGCCGTGCGGGCCGCAGAGCCACCAGTGGTCGACGCCGTCGATGCCGACGAGGGCGTCGACGAGCGTGGCGAGGCGGACGGCGTCGAGGCGTCCGGACAGGACGTCGGCCTCGCGGGGCTCGCGGGAGAGGACGTGCGCGAGCTGGAAGCGCGCCGGATAGAGGTCCTTCAGGTCGGCGAGCTCGTCGGCGAACATCACGGTGTCGGTGCGCCGGTTGCCGTAGAAGAGCGTGACCTGCGAGCTGTCGGCGGCGGCGAGGACGGACTCGGCGATGGAGAGCATGGGGGTGATGCCGGATCCGGCCGCGATCAGGACGTGGTGCCCCGACCGAGTGAGATCGGGCGTGAACGCGCCGGTCGGTCCCATGACTTCGACGGTGTCGCCGGGCCGTACGCCGTTCACGAGCCAGGCCGAGAACAGCCCGCCCGGAACGACACGTACGCCGATGCGGGGCGGCGATCCGGCCGGGGAGCAGATCGAGTACGAGCGGCGTTCGTCGCGGCCGTCGACCTCGCGCCGCAGCGTGAGGGCCTGGCCGGGCGCGAAGGCGAACTCGTCGGCGAGCTCGGCGGGGATGTCGAAGCTGACGGCGGCCGCGTCCTCGCACAGCGGCTGAACGGCTGTGACCCGCAGGCGGTGGAAGGCCGGGCGGTGGCGGGAGCGCGCGGGCCGGGCGGGCGGGGCCGGGGCCGTCATGTCGTGCATCAGATCTCCTTGACGTACTCGAACGGCTCCAGGCAGGAGCGGCAGCGCCACAGGGCCTTGCAGGAGGTGGCGGCGAAGCGGGAGGTCTCCTCCGTGTCCGCCGAGCCGCAGCGCGGGCAGATGACGGACCATCGGGTGGCCGAAAGATCGAGCGGAACGGGGCCGGTGGTGCGGCGGGGTGCGGCGCCGGGGGGCGCGATGCCGTGTTCGGCGAGCTTGCGGCGGCCCGCCGGGGTGATCCAGTCGCTGGTCCACGGCGGGTCGAGGACGGTGCGGATCTCGACCCGGTCGAATCCGGCGTCCCGCAGCCGTGCGGCCACGTCGGCCCGCATCTCGGCCATCGCCGGGCAGCCGGAGTAGGTGGGCGTGAGGCCGGCGACCACGGTGCCGTCGGCGGTGATCTCCACGCCGCGCAGGACCCCGAGGTCGGCGAGGGTGAGCATGGGCAGCTCGGGGTCGGGCACCTGCTCGGCGACGCGCCGGGCCCGCCGTGCGTCGACGGAGCCGGGTGCGGTCACCAGGTCTCCTGCGGTGGTCGACGGGTCTTCTCCGGTGGTCGACGGGTCTTCTCCGGTGGTCGACGGGTCTTCTCCGGTGGTCACCGGTTCTTCTCCGGTGGTCACCAGGTCGCCTCCGGTGGTCACCATGTCGCCTCCGGGTGGGCGCGGGCCACGCTCTGGAGTTCGGTCAGCAGCGGGGCCAGGTGTTCGGTGTGGTCGCCGTCGCGGCCGGCGCCGGGCACCGGCCTGAACGCGGGCATGGGCAGTCCGGCCGCCTCCGTCACCTGCCGCAGAACGGCGACGACCTCGTCCCGTACGTCGTACGCCGTGAACAACTCGCCGATGTACGGGGCGGTCTGCACCAGTGCCGCGCGCATCCGGCGGTGCGACTCCTCGGTGCCGTCGCCCAGGCGGACGGCCCACTCCGCCGCGTACTGCCGGTGGTACGCCAGCTCCTTGACGCCCTTGGCCGCGATCGCCGCGAGGACGGGGTCGGCGTGCGAAGTGAGCTGCTCGAAGAGCGCGAGCCGCCAGCTGGAGAGCACGAGCAGCCGGGTGACGGAGAACGCGAAGTCGCCGTCAGGGAGTTCGGCGAGCCGGACGTTGCGGAAGTCGCCGGGGTCGCGGAAGTAGGCGTACGCGTCCTCGCCGCGCCCGGTGCCGTCCACCTGCCCGCAGCGTGCGTACAGCAGGCGGGCCTGGCCGAGCAGATCGAGCCCGATGTTGGCCAGCGCCACCTCCTCCTCCAGCTCCGGGGCGCGCGTGCACCACTCGGCCAGTCGCTGCGCGCCGACCAGCGCGTCGTCGCCCAGTGCCAGGCAGCGCGCGGCCAGTTCAGCGGCGTCGACGCCCTCGGGCACGGCGGTGTCCACGCCGTGCAGGGGGTCTTCGAAACCGGTGCCGTACGCCCAGCGGGCGTCGTCCTCGTGTCCCTCGGCGAGGGTCATGTAGACGTGGTCGTCACTCATGCCTGCTCCTCGATGGGACTAGATGTGCGGGACGTCGTCGGGGATGTCGTAGAAGGTCGGGTGGCGGTAGACCTTGTCGGCGCTGGGGGCGAAGAACGGGTCCTTCTCGTCGCGGGTGGACGCGGCGATGTGGTCCGAGCGCACCACCCAGATCGAGACCCCCTCGTTGCGCCGCGTGTACAGGTCACGCGCGTGGGTGAGGGCCATCCGGTCGTCCGCGGCGTGCAGCGAGCCCACGTGGACGTGGTTCAGCCCGCGCTTGCCGCGCACGAACACCTCGTACAGCGGCCAGTCGCCCTTGGCGGTGGTCTGAGCGGTGCTGTTGGTGGTGCTGTTGGTGGTGTTCTTGGTGGTGTCGCTCATGCCGCCGCCCCCTTCCGGGCTCGCTCGCTCCGCTTGGCCGCGTACGCGCTCGCCGCCTCCCGTACCCACGCGCCCTCCTCGTGGGCCGTCCGGCGCCGCTCCATCCGCCGCGTGTTGCAGGGCCCGTCGCCGGAGATCACCCGCTGCAGCTCCGACCAGTCCGGTGTGCCGAAGTCGTGGTGGCCGCGTTCGGCGTTCCACCGCAGCTCGGGGTCGGGCAGCGTCACGCCGAGCTTCCCGGCCTGTGGAACGGTCATGTCCACGAAGCGCTGGCGCAGCTCGTCGTTGCTGTGCCGCTTGATCTTCCAGGCCATGGACTGCGCCGAATTGGGCGAGGCGTCGTCGGGCGGGCCGAACATCATCAGCGACGGCCACCACCAGCGGTCCACCGCGTCCTGGACCATCTCCCGCTGGGCGTCCGTGCCGCGCATCATCGTCATCAGCAGCTCGTACCCCTGCCGCTGATGGAACGACTCCTCCTTGCAGATCCGCACCATCGCCCGCGCATACGGCCCGTACGAGCTCCTGCACAGCGGCACCTGGTTGCAGATCGCCGCCCCGTCCACGAACCAGCCGATCACGCCGACGTCGGCGAAGGACAGCGTCGGGTAGTTGAAGATCGACGAGTACTTCTGCCGGCCCTCGATCAGCCGCTGCGTGAGGTCCGCCCGGTCGGCGCCCAGTGTCTCCGCCGCCGAGTACAGGTAGAGCCCGTGCCCGGCCTCGTCCTGAACCTTCGCGAACAGGATCGCCTTGCGGCGCAGCGACGGCGCCTTCGTGATCCACTCGCCCTCCGGCTGCATGCCGATGATCTCCGAGTGGGCGTGCTGCGCGATCTGCCGGATCAGCGTCCTGCGATAGCCGTCGGGCATCCAGTCCCGCGGCTCGATGCGCTGATCCCTCGCGATCGTCGCGTCGAAGTGCTGCTCGAGGTCCTGCTCAAGGCTCTGCTCATCGCGCCCCTCCGGGCGCGGGCCGGTGGAGCCTGCGGCGGACGAGGTGGATGAGGCGGAGTCTGACGTGGTCATCGGCACTCGCTTCTGCCTCTCTCAACAAACCGACCGTTCGTTCGGTTCATGGGTCCAGTGTGCCGAGTTTTTCCCCGCGGGACAAGCCCGACAGCCGCCCACGGCTCTCCGGGCGGCGCATCCCCGCCCCCTGGGCGGGCACACGGGGCGCGCACCCGTCCCCCAGCCACGCCGGATCCGGATGCACACCCTCCCCACGCCGGCGCCAGCGGTGGACGGTGTGGCCGTGGCGCCCCGTGCAAGCCGCGGCGGCCCGAGCCACATCGAGGCACATCGAGGCGCATCGAGGTGGCTCGGGATGGCGGCCGGGCAGGGATGACGGCCGGGCGGCGCGACCAGGCCTGGCGGCGCGACCGAGCCGGGCGACCGGGCCCGGCGACACACCACGGTCGAACAGCCGTATTTCTACTGAGAACCCGACCACCACGGCGATCTCCGGCACTCCATCACACACCTGACCTCACGTCAGGTTTCACCTCACCCCCGTAACTCTTACGCGTACTCCCCCAACTCCCGGCCCAGCTTGCGCGTTTGATGCCGACTTGCTCACGCCAAGAACACCTTGAGCGCCGATCGGGCGCCCGGCGCTGTGCACTGCGCCGTCGCAACCGACCCCCACACGCAACCCCCACATGAGCGCGATCGGTCAACGAAAGGCCTGGTGTTCCCATGAGAGCAACCGCCCGCCGGCTCGGGTCCCTTCTGCCCGCTGCCATGCTGCTCGCCGCCGGATTACAGTTCGCCGCCTCTCCCGCACACAGCGCGCCCCTCGCCGACCTCCGTCTCGCTCCCGAGGCGACGGCCGTCCCCGACAGCTGGATCGTCGTCCTCAAGGACGGCTCGACCACCAAGGCGGCGACGCCCGCCACAGCCAGGAACCTCGCCGCCGAGTACGACGGCAGCCTCGGCCGCGTCTACAGCAGTGCCCTCAAGGGGTTCTCCGCCCAGCTGACGAAGAGTGAGGCGAGCGCGCTCGCGCGAGACCCCAAGGTCGCCTACGTCCAGCAGAACCAGGTCCTGCGCATCAACGACACCCAGTCCGACGCGACCTGGGGCATCGACCGCATCGACCAGCGGGATCTGCCGCTGAGCAAGACCTACACGTACAACACGACCGCGTCGAACGTCACCGCGTACATCATCGACACCGGGATCCGCACCTCGCACAGCGAGTTCGGCGGCCGTGCCAGCGTCGGCACCGACACGGTGGGCGGCGGCCAGAACGGGCAGGACTGCAACGGACACGGCACGCATGTCGCGGGCACGGTGGGCGGCAAGACGTACGGCGTCGCGAAGGGCGTGAAGCTGGTCGCGGTGCGGGTGCTCGACTGCAACGGCTCCGGGACCACCGCCGGGGTCGTGGCCGGCATCGACTGGGTCACCGCGCACGCCGTGAAGCCGGCCGTGGCGAACATGAGCCTGGGCGGCGGTACGGACACGACGCTCGACAACGCCGTGAAGAAGTCCATAGCCTCCGGCGTCAGCTACTCGATCGCGGCAGGCAACGGCAACATCCTCGGCCTGCCGCAGAACGCCTGCAACACCTCCCCGGCCCGCGTCCCGGAGGCCATCACCGTCGGTGCCACCGACTCCTCCGACCGGCGGGCGTCGTGGTCCAACTACGGCAGCTGCCTCGACCTGTTCGCCCCGGGCGTCGACATCACATCGGCCTGGGACGACAGCGACACGGCCACCAACACCATCAGCGGCACGTCCATGGCGACGCCGCACACCACCGGCGTCGCGGCCCTCTATCTGGCCACCCACCCGACCGCGACCCCGGCGCAGGTACGCGACGCGCTGGTGAACGCCGCGACCAGCGGCAAGGTGACGAACCCACTCACCGGTTCGCCCAACAAGCTGCTCTACTCGCTGTTCTAGACGCCGGGCACTGCCTGGGCGCACCACCGGCCGGGACTGCCCGAGTCCCGGCCGGTGGTGCGTGCGTCCCGGCCCGTCACGCCTGCAGCCGGCCCGCCTGCCGGATCGCTTCCGCCGGCCCGCGTACCGTCTCGTCCCGCGTCACGTACGCCAATTCGCTGCCTGGTCGGCCAGTTCGGCCATCGACGGTGCGCCCGGCAGCGGGTCCCAGCGGCCCTTGTCCGGGAGACCTAGGACACCACGTCCTTCCGCCGGAAACCGCGGAAGGCCAGCGCGAACAGCACCACCGCGTACGTTATGGAGACGGACGCGCCCTGGATCATGCCGGCCCACTCGGGCGTCGGCTGGATCACGTCCGCCCAGGCGAACTGCCAGTGCGCGGGCAGGAAGTCGCGCCAGTCGCCCAGGGCGGTCACCGCGTCCAGCACATTGCCGACGATGGTCAGTCCGACCGCACCGCCGACCGCACCGAGCGGCGCGTCGGTCTTCGTCGACAGCCAGAACGCGAGCCCGGCCGTGACGAGCTGGGACACGAAGACGTAGGCGATGACGATCACGAGCCGCTGGGCCGCGGTGCCCGCGTCGAGCGCCCCGCCGGTCGGGATCTGCAGCGGCCCCCACCCGTACGCGACGGTGCCGACCGCCAGCGCCACCAGCGGCAGCAGCACCATCGCGGCCAGGCTGAGGCCCAGCGCGACGACGAGCTTGGACCACAGCAGCCGGGCCCGTGGCACGGGCGCCGCCAGCAGATAGCGCAGCGACGACCAGCTCGCCTCGGAGGCGACCGTGTCGCCGCAGAACAGGGCCACGGGGATCACCAGCAGGAAGCCCGCCGATACGAACAGGCAGGTCGCGGCGAAGTTCGCCCCCGACGCGGTGGCCGTGTCCATCAGGGTCACCTGGCCGTTGCGGCCGCCGGGGTCGCCGCCGATCGCGAAGGCCACGACCAGGACGAACGGCAGCACGGCCAGCACCGCGCCCATCACGAGCGTGCGGCGCCGCTTCAGCTGGCGGACCAGCTCGACGCGCAGCGGCAGTGTTCGTCCCGCGCGGTACCCGTGGGCCACCTCGGTGCGTTCGGCGAGGGCGGTCATGGCTGCCTCCGATCGGCCGTGGGGCCTCCGGTCAGGGTCGTCATGGAGTGCCTCCGATCAGGGTCAGGAACGCGTCTTCCAGCCGCCGGTGCGGCCCGACCGACTCGACGGGCACCTCGAGGCGGAGGAGTTCGGCGAGCAGCTGCGGTGTGCTCGCGCCGTCCAGCCGTACGAGGAGTCCGCCGTCCGCGCGGACCGCCGAGCCGACGCCCGGCAGCGCGGCGATCTTCTCCACGAGCGGGTCGTCGAGCGGCCCGGCCGTGCCGACGAGCAGCGTCTCCCCGGAGCCGACGATCTCGGCGACCGGTCCCGCCTGCACGAGCCTGCCGCGGTCCATGACCACCAGATGCGTACAGGACTGCTCGACCTCCGCGAGGAGGTGGCTCGAGACGATGACGGTGCGGCCGGCCGCCGCGTACCGGATCATCACCTCGCGCATCTCGCGGATCTGCGGCGGGTCCAGGCCGTTCGTCGGTTCGTCGAGGATCAGCAGGTCCGGCAGGCCGAGCATGGCCTGGGCGATGGCGAGGCGCTGGCGCATGCCCTGCGAGTAGGTGCGGACGGCGCGCTGCAGGGCGTCGCCGAGTCCGGCGATCTGAAGGGCCTCGTCCATGTGGGCGTCCTCGGCGGGCCGGCCGGTGGCCTGCCAGTACAGCTCCAGGTTCTCGCGGCCGGAGAGGTGCGGCAGGAAGCCGGCGCCCTCGACGAACGCGCCGACCCGGGAGAGCACCGGCGCGCCGGGGCGGATCGCGTGGCCGAAGACGCGGATCTCGCCGCCGTCGGGCCGGATCAGGCCCATGAGCATCCGCAGGGTGGTCGTCTTGCCCGCGCCGTTGGGGCCGAGCAGGCCGAGCACCTGGCCCTTCTCGACGCGGAAGGAGAGGTCCCGTACGGCGTACCGGTCGGCCGACTTCGCATACCGCTTGCTCAGGTCCGTGATCTGCAGCGGCACGTCGACGAGGTCGGGGTCCGGCGGCGGGGTGGCGGTGCGCCGCCGCCCGGTGAGCAGCAGCGCGAGCGCGACGACGGCTCCGGCGATGGGCAGCCACCACACCCAGGCGGGCAGCGGAGCGGCCGCGGTCGTCACACCGGGCGCCGTCGGAACCTTCAGGTCGCTCTTGAGGGACGCCGTGTACGTGGCGGGCTGAAGCGGCGAGGCGTAGGCGAGGTCCGTCGAGGCGAGGACGAGACGCAGCCGGTGGCCCTTCTGCACCTCGTGGTCGATGGCGGGCAGGGTCAGGGTGACGTCCTTGCCGCCCTTCGCGCCGGAGCCCTCGACCCGCACGGGCGCGACCAGTTGGGAGGGCAGCACCTGCCGGCTGCCGTCCGGCCCCACGTCGTACACCTTGCCGAAGAGCACCGCGTCCTCGCTGCTGGACGCGATGTGCACCGTGACGGTCGGCGAACCGGTGATACGCAGATCGCTGGTCAGCGGCGCCGAGTCGAACCGTGCGAACTGGCCCGGGAAGTCGAGGGAGACGCCGACGCCGAGCGACGACAGCTGCGACAGGCCCCCGGCGGCGGCGCCGAGGCCGGGCAGCGAGGAGACGGCGGGCGGGCCTGCGCCCGCGGGGTTGTCGAAGGTCTGCTCGCGGCCGGTGAGCGGCACGCTGCGCAGCCCGTTCTCAAGGCCCGGATACGTGTCTCCGCTCGCGCCGCGCAGCTGTGCCGCGCCGTCGGTGGAGTCGACGCCTCCGGTACGGGTGATGCGGAACGCGGGTCCGGTGTCGGCGTTCTTGTCGTCCTTCAGATAGCGGTCGAACCAGGCGTCCACGCGCGCGTACACCCGGTCTGCTTCCATGTCGCCGCCGTCGTGGCCGCCCGCGATCCAGTCGACGTCGACCGGCGCGCCGCCCGCGCGGATCGCCTTGGCCATGGCGTCGGCCTGGCCGAGCGGGAAGAGGGAGTCGGTCTGGCCCTGCATGATGAGCGTGGGCACCTTGATGCGGTCGCCGACGGCCGACGGGCTGCGCTCCTCCAGCAGCGCCCGCGCCTCGGCGTCCGGCGTGCCGCTCTCCGCGACACGCTCGTACATCTGGCAGAGCTGCGTCTCGAACTTGCCGCAGCCGCCGCCGGAGTTGATGAAGATCCCGGCCCACAGCTTCTTGAACACGCCGTCGGGGAACAGCGCGTCCGCGAGGTTCCAGTAGGTGATCTGCGGCGCGATCGCGTCGACCCGCTGGTCGTACCCCGCGGCCAGCAGCGACACCGCGCCGCCGTACGACGCCCCGGCGACGCCCACGCGCGGGTCGCCGGCCTTGTCGAGCTGCACCTCGGGCCGCTTGGCCAGCCAGTCGATCAGCCGGGAGACGTCGGCGACTTCGCCCTTGGGATCGTTGAGACCGATCTTCCCGGTGGATCTGCCGAAGCCGCGGGCCGACCAGGTCAGCACGGCATACCCGTCGCGGGCCAGCTCTTCGGCCTGTGTGCGCACGTCGTCCTTGCTGCCGCCGAAGCCGTGGGCGAGCAGCACCGCCGGACGCTTGGCCGCGCCCGTGCCGGAGGAGCCCGCCGTGAAGTACGACGTGTCGATCCTCGCGCCGCCCGTGTCGAGCGTCCGGTCCTCGCGGTGCACGGCCGGCGCGTCGTCCGAGGCGACGGCCGTCCATGTCCCGGCACCGGCGAGCACCACAACAGCGGCCGCGGCGGCCAGCCACCGCCGCGGCCCGCGCATTCGGGGCAATCGGAGATCCATGCCGTCAACGGTACGGGCAGGCACCGACATCGACGGCAGCCGCTGGACTGAACCCCCTTACCTCCTTGAGGAGTACGGCCCTCGGCCCGGATACCGCAGTCGCGGTACGCCCACGGCGACGGCCATGAGACCTCGGCACCCGGCTCACTCCCGCACGGCACCCGCTCAGCAAGCTCACTCCCGTACGTCGTCCGGAAGCGTCACCAGCCACCGGGTCTCGCGTCGCGGCCGCAGATACCAGACCCAGTACACGGTCGCGACGGCCGCGATGCCGCCCGTCCACAGCAGATACGCCGCCTCCTGCTGGCTGAGCACATATGCGAGGACGACGATCAGCAGCACGGGCACCGCAGGCCACAGCGGCATCCGCCACGCGGGCCGTTCGGCGTGCCGGCCGCGGCGGGCGAGCAGCGCGGCGACGGCGACCAGCAGGTACATACCGGTGACGGAGACGCCGGTGACGCCGTAGAGGGTGTCCAGGTTCACGAAGCACAGGGCCGCTCCCGGGACGCCCACGACCAGCGTGGCGACCCACGGCGAGCCGAACCGGCCGAGGCGCGCGAGCGCACGGTTGACCGGCTCGGGCCAGGCCTTGTCGCGTGCGGAGGCGAACAGCACGCGGGAGTTCTGGATGACCATCACGATGCCGGCGTTGATGATGGCGAGAGCGACGCAGAGGCTGACGAACGTACCGACGGCGGAGTTGCTCCACGCCTCGACCATGCCGCTGATGTCCCCGGAGGTCAGGGTCTTCAGGTCGTCGGCGCCCAGGGTGATGGCGACCACCGGGACCAGGATGATCACGGTCGAGAGCCCTAGCGTGGCGAGGACGGTGCGGGCGACGTTGCGGCGCGGGTTCTCCAGTTCCTCGGAGAGGTAGACGGCGGTGGAGAAGCCCTGGGTGACGAAGAGCGCGATGGCGAGCCCGGAGACGATGAGCATCGCGGTGACGGCGTCGGGCTTTCCGTCGGCGCCGGCGACGGTGAGGTCGACGAGGCTGCCCGCGCCGCGCTCGGCGTGCGCGAAGCCGAGGACGGCCACGACCGCGGCCGCGATCACTTCCAGGACCAGGAAGACGCCGGTGATCCAGGCGTTGGCGCGCAGGTCGAGCAGCCCGGCGAGGGTGGCGAGCAGCATGACGGCGGCGCCCGCACCCGCCGCGGGGAGATGGACGACCGGCGCGAGGTAGTCCGCCGTGCCCATGGCGATCACCGGCGGGACGATCATGACGACGAGCAGGGACAGGACGAACACGAGCCAGCCCGCGAGCCGCCCGGCCAGGGTCGAGACCATCGCGTACTCGCCGCCTGCGCTGGGGATGAGGGTGCCCAGTTCCGAATAGCAGAAGGCGACGCCGATACAGAGCAGCGAGCCGATGGCGATCGTGAGCGCGGTGGCCGTGCCGAGGCTCGACAACAGGTCGGGCACGACCACGAAGAGGGTGGAGGCGGGGGTCACGCAGGAGAGCGTGAGCAGGGTGCCGCCGATGACGCCGATGGAACGCTTGAGCGTCCGGGGAGCGCCGGTGCCGGTCGCCTCGGGGAGGGCGTCCGGTACCGCGGTCTGGGCAGGGCGGAGCGTGTCGGCCATGGAGGGTTCCGATCGACTCGAGCGGCAGGCGGCCGCGTCATCGATTCCTAATGCTGTCTGTCAAGCCGCGAGAGCCGCAGGAGGCACGACCTCGTAGGTCCGTCCGTCGCGCAGGAGGGCCCAGAGGACGT
>NZ_JBSFWK010000017.1:0-151486 GCF_053594815.1 Streptomyces sp. NPDC002577
CCCCGTACTCCTCCGGCACATGCACCGCCGCCAGCTCCGACGCCACCAGCGCCTCCAGCGCCTCCTGCGGGAACCGCGCCTCCTCGTCCACCGCAACCGCAAACGGGGCGATCTTCGCCTCGGCGAGCGAACGCACCGTCTCCCGGAGCATGTCGTGCTCTTCCGACGGCCGGTACAGATCGAAATGCTGGTTCATCGGTGGGTGACTCCAGTCCGCTTGAACGGGATGAGGACTTCAAAGGGTGATGCTGAAGGATTACTGCGATAGTGGCACTCAGTTCCCTCCAGTATGCACACTGAGTGCCATCCGCTCTGCCCCAAGTGCTAGGTTCGCCCCCATGAGCGAGGCACCCCGTCGCGGCCCGGCACCCGATGCGACACCCCCGAAGCCGCCCATACGGGACTCCCTGGTCGCGGCCGCCTTCCAGCTTTTCCTCGAGCACGGTTACGAGCAGACGACCGTCGACGACATCGTGACGCTGGCAGGCGTCGGACGCCGGTCGTTCTTCCGGTACTTCCCGTCCAAGGAGGACGTGGTCTTCCCGGATCACGAGCGCTGCCTGGCCGACATGACGGAGTTTTTGAGCTCGGGCACGGACGACGACGACCCGGTGGTGCGGGTCTGCGACGCCGCCCGGCTCGTGCTGCGCATGTACGCCGAGAACCCGACATTCTCCGTGCAGCGCTACAAGCTCACGCGGAAGGTCCCCGGGCTGCGCGCGTACGAGCTGTCGGTGGTGTGGCGCTACGAGCGCGCCCTCGCCGGATATCTGCGCGAGCGCTTCGCGGGGCGCCGCGACGGCACCCTGCAGGCGGACGTGATCGCCGCCGCGGTGGTGGCCGCGCACAACAACGGCCTCCGCGCCTGGCTCCGTTCGGACGGGCAGAGCGACGCGGCGGCCGAGGTCGACCATGCGCTCGCCCATGTCCGCGACACCTTCGGTCCCGAGACCCCCGGCACCGCCCGCACCGCCCTGGAGGAACCGGAGGACGTGGTCGTCGTCATCTCCAAGCGAGGGACACCGATGTGGCGCGTCGTCCGGGAGATCGAATCCACGTTCCGTCAGGACTGAGGCTCACGCGAAGGCCAACAGAGCTTTCACACATAGAGGGTACGGAGTGCCTTTACTCATGACACTGAGTGCCATACTCTGACCTCGTGCGCGGCGTTCCGAGCACATTCGGATTCCGGCCCCGAGTGCAGGGAGATGACATCGTGTTCCACCCAGGGACAGGGACAGCGATCGCCGAGAGCCGACTCGACGCCGCGACCGACAACGGCACCACGACCACCGGGAACCCCACCGCCTTCGACGGCCTGTGCTTCCAGCGCTGCCAGTGGTGCGGCACCCCCTCCTTCCAGCGCCTGCTCTGCCCGGTCTGCGCCTCCAGCGATCTGCGGACCGAGCACAGCGAGGGCAAGGGAGTCGTGCGCCGCACCACGGTGGTCCACCGGGGCACCCCGTCGGCCCGTAACGAGTCGCTCATCGAGATGGCCGAGGGGTTCACCGTGCGGGGCCGGGTGCTCGGCCCGCCCGCCGCGGTGCACCCCGGCGACCGGGTGCAGCTCTCCAGGGCCGAGGACCCCGTCCGCAGGGAGCCACTGTTCCAGCTCATGGACGAGCCGTACCGGCCCTGGGCGTAAGGCCGCACCCCAGGGCACCCGCCTCACGTCCCTGCCTCGCGACCGGGGACGACCCGCCTGTCGGCGTGCACCTCTCGGTGATCCACCTCCACGACTAGGGTGGCGGCAGGACGATCCGAAGGTGGGAACATGCCGCACACGGTGAAGGGCGTTGTCGCCAGGGCCCAGGGCGCCCCGGTGGAACTTACGGATGTGGTGGTGCCCGATCCGGGCCCCGGCGAGGCCGTCGTGGACGTACAGGCGTGCGGGGTGTGCCACACGGACCTGCACTACCGCGAGGGCGGGATCAACGACGAGTTCCCGTTCCTGCTGGGACACGAGGCGGCCGGGATCGTCTCCCAGGTCGGCGAGGGCGTCACGAACGTGGCGCCGGGCGACTTCGTGATCCTCAACTGGCGCGCCGTGTGCGGACAGTGCCGCGCGTGCGCCAAGGGCCAGCCCTGGTACTGCTTCAACACACACAACGCCGCGCAGAAGATGACCCTGACCGACGGCACCGAGCTGTCACCCGCCCTGGGGATCGGCGCGTTCGCAGAGAAGACTCTGGTCCACTCCGGGCAGTGCACCAAGGTGGACCCCGAGGCGCCGGCAGCCGCCGCCGGACTGCTCGGCTGCGGCGTGATGGCGGGCTTCGGTGCCGCGGTGAACACCGGCGGGGTGTCCCGCGGCGACTCCGTGGCGGTGATCGGCTGCGGCGGCGTCGGCAACGCCGCCGTCGCGGGCGCGGTGCTGGCCGGGGCGTCCAAGGTGATCGCCGTCGACGTCGACGACCGGAAGCTGGAGTGGGCGCGCGGCTTCGGCGCCACACATACGGTCAACGGGCGCACCGAGGACGTCGTGGAGCGGGTGCGCGAGCTGACCGGCGGCTTCGGCGCGGACGTCGTGGTGGAGGCGGTCGGCCGCCCCGAGACGTACGAGCAGGCCTTCTATGCCCGGGACCTGGCGGGCACGGTCGTGCTGGTCGGCGTGCCGACGCCGGACCTGAAGGTGACGCTGCCGATGATCGAGATCTTCGGGCGGGGCGGCGCGCTGAAGTCGTCCTGGTACGGCGACTGCCTGCCGAGCCGCGACTTCCCCATGCTCATCGATCTCTACCGGCAGGGCCGCTTCGACCTCGACGGCTTCGTGTCGGAGACGATCGCTCTCGACCAGGTCGAGGAGGCGTTCACGAAGATGCACCACGGCGACGTGCTGCGCTCGGTGGTCGTACTCGACAGGGCGGGTGCGCGATGACGGCACGTGTCGACCATCTGGTCACCTCGGGCACGTTCAGCCTGGACGGGCAGACCTTCGACGTCGACAACAACGTCTGGATCATCGGCGACGACAGCGAGTGCGTCGTGATCGACGCCCCGCACGACGCGTCGGTGATCGCGGATGCGATCGGCGACCGTCGTCTCCTCGCCGTCCTCGCGACACACGCGCACGACGACCACGTACGGGTCGCCCCGGAGCTGGCCGACCGCTTCGGCGCGCCGATCCTGCTGCACGCCGGCGACCTGCCCGTATGGCGGCTGACCCACCCGGAACGGTCCCCGGAGCGGGAGCTGAAGGACGGCGACGTCTTCACGGTCGCGGGCACCGATCTGCACGTACTGCACACACCGGGGCACTCCCCCGGTGCGGTGTGCTTCTACGCACCCGAGCTGGCCACGGTGTTCACGGGCGACACCCTCTTCCACGGGGGTCCCGGCGCCACGGGCCGGTCCTTCAGTGATTTCGGCACCATCATCGATTCCATCCGGGACCGGCTGCTGACCCTGCCCGCGGAGACGCGCGTGCTCACCGGGCACGGTGAGTCGACGACGATCGGGGACGAGGCGCCTCACCTGGAGGAGTGGATCTCGCGCGGGCACTGATGCGTCGCGGGGCGCCGCCTGGCGCCCCGCCCTGCCCCTCGCGCCTCCCGTATCCCGGCCTGTTCTTCGCTGATGCTCCCGGCACTCGGCGAGCTGAGGCCGACGCGGCGAAACGTTGAAACCTAAACAACCTGATACCATTACGAGCATGTGCTTGATACTTCAAGCATGTTTCGGGCCCGGCTGTGGCATTGCTGTCCCGAACCCCCCACACAGGAGAGAACGCTCGTGACCACCTCTACGACCGCCCGCTTCGCCCCCGCGACCGCCGCCACCACCGGGCACACCCACTCCCTGCACGCCTACGACACCGGCCTCCTGCTGCTCCGCCTCGCCGTCGGCCTCACCATGGCCGCCCACGGAACGCAGAAGCTCTTCGGCTGGTTCGGCGGCGGGGGCCTCGACGGCACCGGCCAGTTCTTCACGATGAGCGGCTACCCGTCCGGCAAGGCCATGGCGGCCGTGGCCGGCCTGACCGAGACCCTCGGCGGGCTGGGCCTCGCGCTCGGCCTGCTCACCCCGCTGGCCGGCGCCGCCGTCTTCGGCACCATGATCAACGCCCTTGCGGTGAAGTGGGGCGGCGGCTTCTTCGCCCCCAATGGAGTGGAGTACGAGCTCCTGCTGACCGTCGCGGCGGCGTCCCTCGCCCTGACCGGTCCCGGCCGCTACGCCGTCGACCGCTTCCTCCCGGGCCTGCGCACGCACCGGCTCACCTACGGCATCGCCGCCGTCGCCCTCGGCGCCGTGGTCGCCGGAGCGACCCTGCTGCTCCGCAAGTAAGCGAGGCGGTGCGGCAGCACACACGGAACGACCGAAGGCCGGCCCACCGGGCCGGCCTTCGCGCTGCCCGCTTCCCGCAGTCGCCCCGCCTTTCGGCGAGTGAGCACATCTCCGCGATATATATCCCCGAATACCGCACAGACAGCAGTAATGTCCCGTTCCGCCGTGAAGAAACGCCATTCCGAATGCGCTCTGCAATGTCCGGTTACCGAGGGTTCATAAGGGCGGGCGCTAATGTCGCCTTCAGCAAATCTGCACACTGAATACGCACGCGGGGCACGGCACGCCGCGCCGGTGTGGCCGAGCTGACGGCCCGTCCGGCCTTTGGTGTCGGAGTGTCCCATTTGACTGCCGCGGCGAAATCGAAGCAGGGGAACACCACTGGTGGATCTCGTGAAGAAGCCGCCACCAACTCGTGGACGGGCGTGCACGCAAAGGTAGTTGAGCGGCCGAACAGCGTCGAACCGATGCTCGGAGGATTGGCTGCGTCGTGCGCTGACGTGCTTTGATCCTGCGCACCGCGGCAGTTGCACGAACGAATCTCGTTCACGTGTCAGACGCCCGCGGGACGGCCTGTCCGCATGCCACGCAGTGCCGGCCGCCATTTTGAGAAAATATCCACAGGAAAGGGAAGCTCATCATGAACTTCACCCCCCAGGTTGAGACCCGCGAGATTTCCGACGCCGACCTGGACAACGTTTCCGGCGGCATCGTCGGCGAGCTGGTCGGCAACGTCACGGGCATCGTCGACTCGGTCGCCCCGGTCTCCAGCACCCTGACCGGCGTCGTGGGCACCGTTGAGGGCGTCACCGGCCTCAACACCGCCCCGATCCTCGGCACCGTGTCCGGCCTGACCGCCGGTCTCTGAGACTTCTTGCTCCGTGAGTCCCGGAACCAGCCGGTTCCGGGACTCACGGGTGCCCGCAGGCCCCGGCCCCGTCCCCTGGCCATCGGCCTGCCCCGACCATCACGTACCGCAGTCGAGGGAAGAGTCCCGTGCAGTTCCGCCAGAAGGCACTTTCCAAGCTGCAGTCGCCCGAAGAGCTCGACCTGCCGGTGCGGTTCGCCCGGCCGCAGGGCCGTCTGGTCCTGATCATCACCGTGATCGTCATGGTGGCGGCCTCCTTCTGGGCCGTCACGGGCCGCGTGTCGTCCACGCTGAGGGCCTCCGCGATCCTCACTCACGCCCAGGGCAGTTACATCCTGCAGAGCCCCGTCGCCGGCCAGGTCACCGCCGTCCTCGCGAAGCAGGGCGAACGGCTGGCTGCCGACACCCCGCTGCTGAAGGTCCGTACGGCCCAGGGCGACACGGTCGTCCGCACCATCGCAGCCGGCCGCGTCACCACCCTGCTCGCCACGATCGGCGCGGTCGTCACCACCGGAGCGAACGTCGCGACACTCGAACGGACTGATCACGCGTCCGATCCGCTGCTGGCGGTGGTGTACGTGCCGGCCGACAGCGCGGCGTCCGTACCACTGGGCGCGTCCGTCGACCTCACCGTCCAGTCGGTGTCCAAGGAGCAGTACGGCAGCTTGCGCGGCCATGTGAAGGCCGTGGGCCGGACCACTCAGACGCAAGCGCAGATCACCGCGTTCCTCGGCGACAGCCAGCTCGGCGCGCAGTTCGCGCAGGACCGCCCGGTGGCCGTGCTGGTGGGTCTGGACCGGTCGTCCGCCACCAAGTCCGGCTACAAGTGGTCCACCGCGGACGGCCCTCCGTACGCCCTCGACTCCATGACTCAGGCCACCGGCGCCATCCGCCTGGCCGAGCAGCGCCCGATCGATTGGCTGCTTCCATGACAGAGCTACCCCCACCGCCGGTCCGTCGTCGGCACCGGCCCGAGTCGGGGTCCAACCCGAGGGCGAACGCGAGGGCCGGCCAGAGGTCCCGCTCGAGGTCCAAGCCGAAGGTCAAGAAACAGAAGACCGTCCGCAGCCCCACCGTGCTGCAGATGGAGGCCGTGGAGTGCGGCGCCGCCTCGCTGGCCATGGTGCTCGGCCACTACGGCAAGCATGTGCCGCTGGAGGAGCTGCGCATCGCCTGCGGTGTGTCCCGGGACGGCTCACGGGCGAGCAATCTGCTGAAGGCCGCGCGCGGTTACGGGCTCGACGCCAAGGGCATGCAGATGGACCTGACCGCGCTGGCGGGGGTGCCGGGTCCCGCCATCCTGTTCTGGGAGTTCAACCACTACGTCGTCTACGACGGCATGGGGCGCCGTCTCGGGCGGCGCGGCGTGTACATCAACGACCCCGGCAAGGGCCGCCGTTTCGTTCCCATGGAGGACTTCGACACCAGCTTCACCGGTGTCGTGCTGATCCTCGAGCCCGGCAAGCACTTCCGGCGCGGCGGCCGCAAGCCGGGCGTCCTGGGCGCGATGCCCGCCCGGCTGCGCGGCACCTCCGGCACGATGCCGGCCGCGGTGCTCGCCAGCCTGATGCTGGTCGCCGTCGGCGCGGCCGTGCCGGCCCTGAGCCGTACGTACATCGACATGTTCCTGATCGGCGGCCAGACCTCGCTGCTCGGCGTGCTGTTCGCGTCGATGGCCGCCTCCGTGCTGCTCACGGCCGTGCTCACCTGGCTGCAGCAGGCGAACCTGCTGCACGGCCGCCTCATCTCGTCGACGCTCAGCAGCGCCCGGTTCCTGCGGCATCTGCTGCGGCTGCCGGTGACGTTCTTCGCCCAGCGCAGCCCCGCCGACCTCGTGCAGCGGCTGCAGTCCAACGACGCGGTGGCCGAGACCCTGGCACGCGATCTCGCCGCGGCCGGTGTCGACGCGGTCGTCGTGGTCCTGTACGCGGTGCTGCTGTGGACGTACGACCCGCAACTGACCGTCATCGGTGTGCTGGTAGCGCTGCTGAACGTGGTGGCGATGCGGGTGGTGGTGCGGCTGCGCGCCACGCGTACGCAGAAGCTGCGCGCCGACAACGCCCGGCTGACCACCACCTCGTACACCGGGCTGCAGATGATCGAGACGCTGAAGGCCACGGGCGGTGAGAGCGGGTACTTCCGCCGTTGGGCGGGGCAGCATGCGACGACGCTGGAGGAGCAGCAGCGGCTCGGCGTGCCGGCCGCGTGGCTCGGTATCGTCGCGCCCACACTTGCCACGCTCAACAGCGCGCTGATCCTGTGGATCGGCGGTCTGCGTGCGGTGGACGGCCATATCTCGATCGGTCTGCTCGTCGCCTTCCAGGCGCTGGTGACCCGGTTCACCGCGCCGATCACGCGGCTCAACGGCGTCACCGGCCGTATCCAGGACTTCGCCGCCGATGTGGCGCGGCTGAAGGACGTCGAGAACTTCCCGGCGGACTCCCTCTACGCCCGTCCCGACGGAACGGCCAGCACGCGGAGGCTCAAGGGCCATGTGACGCTGGAGAACATCACCTTCGGCTACAGCCCGCTCGACAAGCCGCTGCTCACCGGGTTCTCGCTGTCGGTGGGCCCGGGTCAGCAGGTGGCGCTGGTCGGCGGGTCGGGCAGCGGCAAGTCCACGGTGTCCCGGCTGATCTCGGGGCTCTACACGCCGTGGGAAGGAACGATCCGCATCGACGGGCAGCGGCTGGAGGACATTCCGCGGGGTGCCCTGGCCGCGTCCGTGTCGTTCGTCGACCAGGACGTCTTCCTCTTCGAGGGCACGGTCCGGGACAACGTGGCGCTGTGGGACCCGTCCATACCCGACGACGCGGTGATCGCCGCGCTGCAGGACGCCGCGCTGTACGACGTCGTGATGCGCCGCCCCGGCGGCATCAACAGCCGCGTCGAGCAGGACGGCCGCAATTTCTCCGGCGGCCAGCGCCAGCGCCTCGAGATCGCCCGGGCCCTGGTCCGCAGGCCCAGCATCCTCGTACTCGACGAGGTGACGAGCGCGCTCGACGCGGAGACCGAGCAGGTCATCATCGACAATCTGCGGCGGCGAGGCTGCGCCTGCGTCGTGATCGCCCACCGGCTCAGCACGGTCCGCGACAGCGACGAGATCGTGGTGCTGCACCACGGCACGGTCGTCGAGCGCGGCCGCCATGACGTGCTGGTCGCCTCCGGCGGGCCGTACGCCGAACTGGTCAAGGAGCGTTGACATGACCTCCGTCCATCAGCCCGCCGCCACCGGGGCCGCAGACGGCGACATGGTGCTCGGCGCCCTGGGCGGCCTCGGGACGCCGCTCGACTGCACTGGCCTGAACCGCCTTCCGCTGGAAGGGCCGCATGTGCTGTGGCTCGTCGTGGCGGGCGCCATGGACATGTTCGCGGTCGACGCGGTGCAGGAGGGCCACTGGCACTTCCTCGGCCGGCTCGAGGCGGGTTCCCTGCTGCTCGGTCCCGTCGAGGGGCCGCAGCACACGCTCGTGGGCAGGCCGCTGCGGGAGTGCGTGCTGCGCCGGATCCCGTTGCGGCAGCTGTACCGGCCGGAGTTCACCGACACGTGGTCGCACGATCCGTATGCCACGGACCCGGGCGCCTCCGGCATCTACGACACGGGCGTGCGGTCGTACGACTTCCACGCGCAGGCCCAGGCCGCGCCGAGCCCGCTGGAGTACGCGTTCGCCCTCGGTGTCGGGCGCAGCATGGGCATCCTCTTCCAGGCGCCGCTCGACGGCCGGCCGGTGGACGGGGAGACGGCGACCGACGACGACATCCTGTGGATGCAGGTGCCGCCGGGCAGCGTGCAGTACGGCGCCGAGGTGAGCGCCGACGCGGCGGCCGATCTGCTCATCGACCCGGCCGTGTGGCAGGGGATGGTCGACCAGCAGTACCGGTTGCTGTCCTCGCTCGACCGCTGGATCGAGCAGCTGGAGCGCTCGCACGAGGACCGTACGGCGGCCGGCATCAAGGCGGGCGAGGCCGTGCGCGCCCAGGCCGACCAGGCGCTGCTCGACTCCATACGCCGGCGCTCGAAGTCCTCGCGCACCACAGCGGGAGGTGACGACGCCACGTTCGCCGTCTGCGGCGTGGTGGCCCGGGCCACGGGAATCACCCTCACGGAACCCTCGATGAGCGGCGCGCAGAACGAGCGCCTCGACCCCGTCGAGCGCATCGCCGTGGCGTCGCGGATCCGGACCAGGCCCGTGCGGCTCGACGGACGCTGGTGGCGGGACAACGCGGGCCCTCTCGTGGGCCATCGGTCCGCGTCCGGCGCACCGGTCGCACTGCTGTGGCGGCGCGGCGGGTACGTGGCGCAGAACCCGTCGACCGGCAGCAGCATCCGCGTGGACGAGGACAACGCCGAGGAGTTCGAGCCGCGCGCGGTGATGTTCTACCGCCCGCTGCCGGAGCGCCCGATGAGCCCGCTGCGGCTGATGCGGTTCAGCCTGCGCGGCACCAACGGGGACATGCGCAACCTGCTGCTGAGCGGACTGGTGACCGTCGTGCTCGGCACGCTGGTGCCGATCGCGACCGGCAAGGTGCTCGGCGGCTTCGTGCCGAACGGCGAGAAGAGCCTGATCGTCCAGGTGTGTCTGGCGATCATGATCACGAGCATCGTCTCGGCAGCGTTCATGCTGATGCAGAACCTGACCATCCTGCGGATGGAGGGGCGGATCGAGGCCACGCTGCAGCCGGCGGTCTGGGACCGGCTGCTGCGGCTGCCGACGAAGTTCTTCACCGGCCGCTCCACCGGTGAACTGGCCAGTGCTGCGATGGGCATCAGCGCCATCCGCCGGCTCTTCGCGGGCGTCGGCCCGGTGGTCGTGCAGGCGGGCACGGTCGGTGCGATGAACCTCGTCCTGCTGCTGCTCTACAGCGTCCCGCTGGCCCTCGCCGCCATGGCCCTGCTGCTGGTGATCGCTGCCGTGTTCCTCGGCATGGGGCTGTGGCAGGTGCGCTGGCAGCGACGGCTCGTCGTACTGAGCAACAAGCTCAACAACCAGGCGTTCCAGACCCTGCGGGGCCTGCCCAAGCTGCGGGTCGCGGCGGCCGAGAACTACGCGTACGCCTCCTGGGCCAAGGAGTTCGCGCGCAGCCGGGAGCTGCAGCAGCGCGTGGGGCGGATCAAGAATCTGACGACGGTGCTCGGTGCGGTGTATCTGCCGCTGTGCTCGCTGATCATGTTCATGTTGCTGGCGGGCCCGGCCCGCGATTCCCTCTCGGCCAGTGCGTTCCTGACGTTCAACACCGCGATGACCATGATGCTGACCTCGGCCACGCAGCTCACGGGCGCGCTGGTCTCGGCCGCGGCCGCACTGCCGATGTTCGAGGAGATCAAGCCGGTGCTCGACGCGACGCCGGAGGTGCGCGGCGCCAGCACCCAGCCGGGTGTGCTGTCGGGCGGCATCGAGGCCAGGAAACTGTCCTTCCGCTACACCGACGACGGGCCGCTGGTCCTCGACGACGTGACGTTCGAGGTGCGGCCCGGCGAGTTCGTGGCGGTCGTGGGCCCGAGCGGCTGCGGCAAGTCCACGCTGCTGAGGCTGCTCATCGGCTTCGACAGACCGTTCTCCGGCAGTGTGCTGTACGACGGCCAGGACCTGGCCGCCCTCGACCAGGCCGCCGTCCGCCGCCAGTGCGGCGTGGTCCTGCAGCACGCACAGCCCCTCACCGGGTCGATCCTGGACTGCATCTGCGGTGCCGAGCCGTTCACGCTGGAGGAGGCGTGGGAGGCGGCCGAACTGGCGGGCCTGGCCGAGGACATCAAGCGCATGCCCATGGGCATGCACACCATCGTCGCGGGCGGCAGCTCCGTCTCGGGCGGCCAGCGCCAGCGCCTGATGATCGCCCAGGCCCTCGTCCGCCGCCCGCGCATCCTGTTCTTCGACGAGGCCACGAGCGCGCTGGACAACGAGACCCAGCGCACCGTGATCGAGAGCACGCGCCGCCTGCAGGCCACCCGTGTCGTGATCGCCCACCGGCTGTCGACCGTCATGGACGCCGACCGCGTGATCGTGATGTCGGAGGGCCGGATCGTGCAGCAGGGGCCGCCCTCGGTACTGCTCGCGGACACGGGCGGGCGGCTGCATGAACTGGTGCGGCGGCAGATGCGTTGACCTTCCCTGGCGTGGCGTGTCGGGCTCGACGCGGAAGCCGGTAAGCCGGATGCCCGGGCCCCTCTGAGGAGCGGCCCGGGCATCGGGTGTTGCGGCACGGTATGTCAGCCGGTGATCACCTTGTTCGTGGCGAGGCTCTTCGTCCGCGAAGTGAGCGTCGTACGAAGGGACTTCGCCGTGTCGGAGACTCCCGACGCGTCGGCGCCCGCCTTCTTCGCCTGCGCGGCGAGGGAGTCAACGGCATCCACCGCGTATCCGGAAGCGAAGAACTGCTTGTACAGCTTCTTGTACGCCGCGTGGTACGCGGAGTCGAAGGCGTCCGTCTCGAGGAAGCGCTCCTTGAGGATGTTGCCGCCCAAGCCGCCTCCTCCGCCGGGCATTCCGCCTCCGGCGGCGTCGTCACCCGCCGTGTCGCCGCCCGCCGTGTCGCCGCCCGGGAAACCGCCGTTCTGGCCGTTTCCTGGCGCCTGCGGCATTCCTGACGGCATGCCCGACGGGGCGCCGGACGGCATGGCGCCACCCTGCGGCATTCCCTGGGCCGCTCCGTCCCTGGTCTCCGCTCCGTCCGTCGTGTCCGCCCCGTCCGTGGTCTCCGCCCCGTCCTGTGCGGTGGCACCCGGCCTCATGCCGCCACCTCCGCCGCCCATGCTCGTACTCTCATCGGGTCCGGTGGTGGCAGAGCCGCTGAAGGTCAGGTTGAAGTCCCACCCGAGAACGGAGAACTTCTTGGTGTCGAGGTCGTACCAGAGCACGTAGTTGTTCCCCGGTCCGGCCATGTCGTCGAAGTTCAGGATCAGGTTCTGCGTCGCCACGTACTCCGAGAAGGAGTCCACGTCGACGTACTTGTCGAGATCCTGGGCGAACTCCTTGTCCGACGCCTTGTTGACCCACCTGAGGAGCTTCATCACCGGCGAGAGGTCCTGGCTGCCCTTCAGGTTGAGCTGCTTGAAGGACTTCTCATAGTCGGTGGGGTCGTCTCCCACGTAGTCGAAGCTGCCGCCCGCACGGGCCTTGTACGCCACGCCCGTGCTGCCGATCTCCGAGTCGACGTAGTCCTTGCTCGGGTTCTCGACCATGAGCCGGGTCGCTGCCGGGCGGTTGTTGACCTTCATGGTGGTGAAGGCGAACTTCTCGGCCGTCTGACCGGACTTCTCCATCAGGGACAGCGAGAGGGCCTCGTTCAGCGGCAGGGCCTCGTCGACGCCGGGGCGCAGCGAGAGCTCGCGGTGGCCCTGGTAGGCGCGGCCCTCGACGTACTCGTCGATGCTGATGAGCCAGGGCAGTTCCTCGGGCTTGGAGGCGGAGAGGTTGAACTGCGTCATCCCTCCACCACCACCGCGCATCATGCCGCCGCCCTGCTGACCCTGCTGCTGGTCGTCGTCCTGCTGCCCGGTGTTCTGCTGCCCGGTGTTCTGCTGCTGACCTCCCTCCTGCTGCTGGTTGCCCTGTCCCGGGAACCCACCCTGAGGGCCGCCGCCCTGGCTGCCGCTGCGCAGGCTCTGGAGCGTGGAGTTGCCCTTGAGACGGATACCTACGTCGTTCAGGTACACACCGTCGATGGTGAGGTCGGCCTCGATGAACTCCTTCTCACCGTCGTCCTGGTACTTGTCCATCATGTCGTCGAAGTCGGTCTGGTCGTACTCGAGTTGGATCGAGTGCGCCTGCGACTCGTCGAACAAGTCGACCGTTCCGGCGATGTTCTCGGTGATCTCGTCCGCGTCAGCCGTGGAGGAGCTGGTCACGAACGGGCTGACGCGTACGTCCCCGAGGAAGATCAGCAGGACGGCCATCCCCGCGGCCAGCAGTGCGGCCGGCTTCCAGTGGTGGCGCAGCCGCAGCGGGATGCGGTGCACCAGCCGCTTGCGGGGGGCGGCCATCAGAGGTCCGTCTGGTCGTAACCGGTCAGCACGGTCACGCGCTGCCCCATGGTGCGCTCCTGGAGGGCCGCGACCAGTTCACCGGGCTCGTGGCCCTTCTTGATGCGGACCGTGTAGAACACCTCGGTCAGCGTGCCGCCCCGGATCGACTCCGTGCTCACCAGCTCGAACTCGTCGGTGAGGCGCAGGAGGACGTCCTGGATGGCGTGTGTGTGGTCCTCGCCGGCCGGGACCTGGACCTTGACGACCTGACGCTGGACGTTGAGGGCGAACCAGTTGAACTTGCTCATCGCCAGGATGATCAGGGCGATCACTATGCCGCCGACCGCGGCGAGGGTGTAGAAGCGGGCGCCGCACGCCATGCCGATGGCCATCACCAGGAAGATGAAGCCGACGTCCCGTGTCTCCTTGACCGCGTTGCGGAAGCGGACCACGGACAACGCTCCGACGAGGGAGAAGGCGCGGGCCAGGTTGGAGCCGACGACCAGCATGATCAGCGCGACGATCATGCCGACGATGACGAGGGTCTGCACGTAGGACTGGCTGTAGGAGACGTTTTTGTGCGTGGCCCGGTAGACGTAGCCGATCACCGTGGAGAGCACGAAGGAGAGGGCCATGGCGAGGACGATGTCGGTGACGCTGAACGTGCCGCTCAGGTCCTGCAGGTCGAAATTCACGAGTGGAGTGCCTCCGTGGTGCGGTGCGTCATGGGGGACGTGGGGGTGGGAATGGCCGGAGCAGTGCGGGGTGCCGGTGGGAGGTCTTCTTCGCGGACGTGGAAGACGGACCTGGGGGCCAGACCGAACGCCTCGATGCTCTGGACGTACTTGGAGACCCGGATCAGGCTCAGGTTGCGCTTGGCGGCCAGATCGGTGATCCAGTACGGGGTGCGCTCGTTCACCTTGATCTCCATCACCGACATGTGGGGCGGGATGGTGAACCGGTTCTCGGCGTTCGGGGTGCCGAAGTGGAAGTCCCGGTCGCGGCCGCGGATGCGGCGATCGAAGGTGACGCGCAGCCCTGTGTCCTGGTCACGGCCGACCAGGGCCTCGCGCTGGTAGCCCGTGATGGCCGTGGGCTGGAGGTTCAGCCGGACGACGAGTTCGAGGACCTCGTTGACGAAGGCCTTCTCCTTCGGGGAATGGTCGATCAGCTCCCGCTCGTCGCACAGCTGCCGGGCCGTGGCGTACGGCAGGGTGATGCGGCGCTTCTGTGTGACCCGGTTGACCCGCTGCTTGATCTCCACGCAGACCGGGGACTCGTCGGTGACGCCGTCCAGGTCTCCGTAATGCCTGATGCGCAGCTTGCGGCGGAATTTCAGGCCCTCGATCTTCTCCCAGTAGAAGCGGAGCTGGGGCGTGTCGTAGTACAGGCTCCACACGCCGTAGCCGCCCACGGGGCTGTGCAGGTCCTGGTCCATCCGCTGGCCGAGCTCGTCGCGGATCTCCGCCGCCTGGTCCACCGGGACCAGGTACTTCAGCTCGTAGCGGTTGAACGCGTGGAGTCTGCTTGCCACCCGCAGGGCCTCTTCGTCCGCGGTCGCCGGTGGTGATCCCCCGGCCCTCGCGGGCGCCGTGCCGCCCGCAGTCTCGCCGTCGCCCTGGCGGCGGCGCTTGAGCCAGCCAGTCATGACTTCCTTTCAGATGGTTATTGATCAACCTCCTTCAAGTAAGAAACAGGTAAGAGATGAGAGACCGGTGAGAGGCATCTCTGAACGCTCTGAGGACACAAAATGAACACGCGGTGAACACGAGCGATTCCGACACGGGTGTCCGGCCCGGCACAGCGCAGGGCAACCAACGTCAGAGAGCGCCACCGGCAGCGGCTGAGGAATCCATACGGGCCGAGGGCCTGCGTGATCGCGCGCACGCGTGCGTCGTCGGAGGAACCTGCTGCACCTTGGGCCGCCCTTGATCTCAGGTGATCCCAGGCGCTGGAATGCGTCGATCGCCCAGTGGAAACCGCGCCTGCCGACGCCTAGCATAAATAGCATGTGATGCATACAGAGGGTCGCAACCGTAGCCTTCTTCGGTGACGACCCCAGAGTTGCACGCAATGTGCGTCATATGTGGGCGTCGCGCCACACAAGGTAGGCGCGAGCACATTTGACTACGCGCATTTCGCGGACGGTTCACGGTTCCGCGATTTCTTGGGAATCCGTCTGCCGAGGCCCGCGAAGGCGCGCATGGGATCGACCAGAGGGAGGACTGGCGCGATCGTAACGGCCAGTGAAAGGAACGAGACATGACCGTGTCAGCCAGCAGGACGCGTCCTCTGGACTCACCGCAGGCCGATGCCCGGGCCCGGGGCAGGGGCAGGGGCACCGGTGCACAGGCGGCAGCCGAACGTGTCGTCTCGGGTAATTCCGTGACCCTCGACGTGGCCGGCATGCATCTGGAGCTCCCGCCCGCGGACCAGCTTGTCTTTCTCGCGGGCCTGGGCGTGCTCACCGCGTTGGAGATCATCGAATGGCCGGTCGCGGCAGCCATCGGCATCGGACACGCACTCGCTCACAACCACCACAGCCGAGTGCTGCGCGATTTCGGTGAGGCCCTGGAAGAAGCCTGACCACCGTCCACCGGGTTCACCGGGTCCACCGGCATGCGCAGAGTCTCTCGTCATCGCACGCCGGTGAACCCACGAGCAAGGCATCCGAGTACTGGGCAGCCGAGTACTAGGCAGCCGTCAGCACGATGGCTCCGGAGTACGTGGTACCCGGCTTGATCTCGGTCGTCGTGCCGTTCACCGTCATCGTCAGCGAGCGGCCGGCCGCCGCGGTCACCGTGGCGTCGGAGGCCACCGTCAGCTTGGTGAGGTGCGAGGTGCCGGTGACCGTCCAGCGGGAGCCGTTGTCCAGGGTCACGATGACGCCGTTGTTGACGGCGGCCTGGACGGTGTTGGTGACGATGCCCAGGTCGTAGAAGTTGGAGGAGTCGATCGTGGACACCCGGTGCTTGGCCCCCGACGCGGAGATGACGCCTTCGACGGTGGAGTCGTCGAAGGTGAGGACCATGTTCTTGCCCTTGCGCATGCCGTTGTAGAAGTCGCCCTTCAGCGCGATCGAGGTGAAGGTGGCGGCTGCGTCGGGAGGTGTGGGCGGCTGATGAACGTCGGCGTCTGCACGGATCCCACTGTCGCCCCGGGGGCAGATGATCGAGCGGACGACCCGGGCCCGGTCCCCGGGTGGTCGCCGCCACCGCCGCGCCGCCGCGCCCGCGCGTCAACGGCAAGATGTTGACTTCCTCCCCCTCGTAAACGAGTGGGATTCCTACGGCTCGCGCCGTTGGGTTTTCTGCTTCGTCGCCGACTGCCCGCCCGGAGTTCTCCGTTGAGGTCTTACACCAGCTCCACAGACAGACACCGCCAGCCCGGCGGCCAGAAGGTTCTTCGCCGCGTTCACGTCCCGGTCATGGGTCGCCCCGCAGTCACACGTCCAGGTACGGACGTTCAGCGGCATCTTGTCAGCCAAGGTGCCGCAGGCGGAGCACAGCTTGGAGGAGGGGAAGAAGCGGTCCACCGCGATCACGTCCCGCTCGTACCAGGCGGCCTTGTACTCCAGCATGCTCCGGAACTGTGCCCACGCCGCGTCACTGATGGCACGGGCCAGGCTCCGGTTCTTGACCATGTTGCGCACGGTCAGGTCCTCGATCACGAGCGTTTGGTTTTCACGCACGAGTCGAGTGGTCAGCTTGTGCAACGCGTCGCGTCGCCGGTCGGTGATGCGGGCGTGGATGCGGGCGACCTTGCGCCGGGCCTTGGCCCGGTTCGCCCCGTCACCCTTGGCCTTGCGGGACAGTTCCCGCTGGGCCTTCGCCAAAAGCGCGCGGTCCCGCCGTTCATGCCTCGGGTTGGCGATCTTCTCGCCGGTGGAGAGGGTCAGCAGGTGGTCCAGACCCACGTCGATACCGACCGTTGTGTCCGTGGCCGGGAGCGGCTGCACGCCGGGGTCCTCGCACAGCATCGACACGAACCAGCGCCCCGCGCTGTCCTGCGACACGGTCACCGTGGACGGTGTGGCCCTCTCGGGGAGCGGCCGGGACCACACGATATCGAGCGGTTCCGCCATCTTCGCCAGCGTCATTTTCCCGTCCCGGAAGCGGAACGCGGACGTGGTGTACTCCGCGCTCATACGGGACTTCTTCCGCGACTTGAAACGCGGGTACTTGGCCCGCTTGCCGAAGAAATTGGTGAACGCGACCTGCAGGTGGCGCAGCGCCTGCTGGAGCGGGACCGACGACACCTCGCCCAGGTAGGCCGGTTCCTCGGTCTTCTTCCACGCCGTCAGCATCGCCGAAGTGGCGTTGTAGTTGACCCGCTCCTGCCGCGCCCACGCCTCAGTGCGGGCGGCGAGCGCCAGGTTGTAGACCTTCCTCACACAGCCGAACGTGCGCGACAGCTCGGCTGCTTGCACATCGGTCGGGTAGAAGCGGTACTTGAACGCCCGCTTCACGTGAGTGGCCACACCTCACAAACTATCACCTCAACTTGTGTGCTGCTGCCGGTGGTTGGTGGCAGACAACGATCCACCCTGGCGTCGAATCGTCTTTCCCTGCCCTGCTCCGCAGGAGTCCGTTTCCTCCCCGACTGAAGGCCGGGGCATCCACGGAGGAATCCAGATGACGGCAATGCGGGCGGCTCTCGGGCCGCCCACCTCGCCGGTCTGAAGAACTCGTGGGGCCTGTGCCGTTACGCCGGCGCGATCATCCCCGCCGACAGATCGATGTCCGCCCCGCACAGACCGGGCATCGCGAGCATCGCCACGAGCGCGCGGGCCACCTCGTCCTCCTCGACGAGCCTGCCCAGGGCAGCCCGGGAGGCGAAGTCGCGTTCCGCCTCCGCCACGGTGCAGCCGGTCAGCTCGGCGGTCAGCCGGAAGTTGCGATCCATGCGCGGGCCGCGAACCGGGCCGGGAGAAAGGGAGTTGACGGAGACACCCGCCGGGCCGACCTCTCCCGCCAGCGTCCGCGTCAGGCCGAGCAACGCCATCTTGGAGGCCGTGTACGGGGTTCGGTTGAGCAGCGGCCGCTTCCCGCTGACCGACGCGATGTTGACGACGTCCCCTCGACCGGCCGCGATCATCGGTGGCAGGAAGGCCCGGCACACCAGGTAGACGCCGCGCACGTTGGCGGCGAACACGTCGTCCCACTCGTCCGGTTCGATGTCCGTGAGCGGCTTCACCGGGCCTGCGACGCCCGCGTTGTTGACGAGGATGGAGATGTCCTCGTCGGCGAGCTCGGCGGCCAGGGCCGTGACGGACGCCGGGTCGGTCACGTCGCACACCGCCGTACGCGCCCGACCACCCTCCTTGACGACACGGGTCGCCGCGTCCGCGAGAGCCTGCTCGTTGCGACCGACGAGGATCACCCGCGCCCCGGCCGTCGCAAGGGCGAGCGCGAACGCCCGCCCCAGCGGACCGCCGCCGCCCGTGATGAGCGCCGTGCGCCCCGTCAGGCTCACGAGGCGTTCCACGGCAGCGCGTCCCCCGCTGCCCTGGCCGCCCGTACATCGCCGGAGCGCGCATGCCCCTCGAACAGTTCTACGCGCGAGGCGCGCCCGCACAGCCGACCGAGCAGCGCCTGCGACTCGGTGTCGGTGACCTCCTGGTACGTGACCGTCTTGAGGTACTTCCCCACCCACAGGCCGCCGGTGTAGCGCGCGGCACCACGTGTCGGCAGCACATGGTTCGTGCCGATGACCTTGTCGCCGAAGGAGACACAGGTTCCCTCGCCCAGGAACAGCGCGCCGTACTGCGTCATCTTCTCCAGCGCCAGCCGCGGTTCGGCGGTCAGCACCTCGACGTGTTCAAAGGCGAAGTCGTCGGCGAGTGCGTACATCTCGTCGAGCGAGTCGACGACATGCACCTGGCCGTGGTCGCGCCAGGCGGGCTCGGCGTAGTCGCGGGTGGGCATGCCGGGCAGCAGGCGCTCCACCTCGGCGATGGTCTTCTCCGCGACCTCCCGGGATGTGGTGATGAGCACGGCCGGTGAGTCGGGGCCGTGCTCGGCCTGGGAGAGGAGGTCGACGGCGCAGGTGAACGGGTCGGCGTCGTCGTCCGCGAGGACGAGGATCTCGGTGGGCCCGGCGAACAGGTCGATGCCGATCTCGCCGAAGAGCTGCCGCTTGGCCTCCGCGACGTACGCGTTGCCGGGTCCGGCGATCAGGTTCACCGGCTGCATCGACTCCGTGCCGACGGCCATGGCGGCGACCGCCTGGACCCCGCCGAGCAACCAGATCTCGTCCGCACCGGCGAGGTGCATGGCCGCTACGGTGGCGGCCGGGATCTCCCCGCGGATGGGCGGCGTACAGGCCACGACCCGCGGCACACCGGCCACCTTCGCCGTGACGATGGTCATGTGGGCGGAGGCGGTGAGTGGGTAGCGGCCGCCGGGGATGTACGCGCCGGCCGCCTGCACGGGGATGTGCTTCTGGCCCAGGCGCACGCCCGGCAGTGTCTCCACCTCGAACTCGCTCATCGAGTCGAACTGGTGACGGGCGAAGGTGCGCACCTGTTCCTGGACGAAGCGGATGTCGTCGATGACCTGCTGGGGCACCGACGCGACGATCTTCTCGACCTCCTCCTGCGACAGCCGGAAGGAGTCGGGGGACCACGTGTCGAACTTCTCGGAGTACTCGCGCACGGCCACGTCACCGCGTTCGCGGATGTCCGCGATGACGCCGGCCACGGTCGCGCGCACCTGGTCGAGGGATGCGGCGACCTCGGCCTTGGGTACGGCGTGCTTCAGGATCTCTGCCACAACTGCGGCCTTTCTACGGGGGATCGGGTCACACGGGCGGCGCTTGGAAGAGCACGTCGGGGTCGTTGAACTGCTCCTTGGCGACCGACTCACTCATCGGGTCGGCGGTGCCCCACTGGTCCTGGGTGATCGGGTCGTCCACGTCGTGCCGGCCCGGGTGCCACAGGTCCTCTTCGAGGACGGCGAGTTCGGTCGTGTACTCGACGGTGTTGCCGTGCGGGTCATGGAAGTAGGAGAAGGTGTTGTCGCCCGCGAGATGGCGGCCGGGCCCCCAGGTGAGCCGGGTCCCGGCGCGCAGCGCCCGCCCCGTGCCGCGCATGTACTCCTCGACGCCCCGCATCTCGAACGAGGCGTGGTGGAGGGAGACGTGGGGGCCGCGCGCGATGGCGAACGAGTGGTGGAGCGGGCTGCACCGCAGGAAGTACATGAGGTCGCCCATGTGCGTGGAGTACAGCGTGTCCGTGAGCCGGAAGCCGAGGTGCTGGACGTAGAAGTCCCGCAGCCCTTCCGGGTCCTGGGAGTTGACCACGCAGTGGGAGAGCCGGACGGGGATCGCCTCGCGCTCCTCGATCCTGCGGTGGGTACGGGTCTCGACGTCGGCGGAGACCTCTACGACGCGTCCGTCCGGGTCGAAGAAGCGGAAGCCGTAGCCGCTGCCGGGTGTGTCCAACACGGCTGGCTGGTTGATAAGTTGCACCCCGGCCCGGCCGAGTCGCTCCGCCAGTTCGTCCACGTCTGCGGGCGACACGGCCCCGAAGGCGACCAGATCCATCCGCTTCCGCTCGTCCTTGCGGATCCGTACGACGTACTGCTCGGGGCTGCCCTCTGCGGCGAAGAACGCGAGGCCGCTGTCGTTCGCGACCTCCGTCAGGCCCCAGGTGGTGCCGTAGAAGGCCCGCTGCCTGTCGAAGTCCGGTACGGCCAGGTCGACGTGGCGCAGATGGGTGATGGGCTGGAAGGGCTGGACGCTCATGCGTGGCTCCTGATGGTGTTGCGCTGGTGGCCCAGGCCCGTGATCTCGGCTTCCATCACGTCCCCGGGCTTCAGGAAGACGCCCCAGTGCGCGCCGTTGCCGGCCGGGGAGCCCGTGAGGAGGAGGTCGCCGGGGCGCAGGGTGGTGGTCGTGGACACGTAGGCGATGAGCCGCGGGATGTCGAAGATCATGTCCTTGGTGGACTCGTCCTGGCGTACGACTCCGTTGTGGCGCAGGGTGATCCGCAGGGCTGCATCCTCGGTGGGGTTGCCGACGAAGGCGGCGGGCACGAGGAAGGGCCCGGTCGGCAGGAAGGTGTCGGCGTTCTTGGCGGTGAACCAGTCGGTGCCGATGGCCTTCAGGTCGGGTCGGTAGAGCCGGTCGCGGGTGGTGATGTCGTTGGCGATGGTGTACGCGGCCACGTACTCCATGGCGTCCTCGGCCGGGATGTGCCTGCCCTCCTTGCCGATGACGAGGGCGAGTTCGAGCTCCCAGTCGTGCTGTTCGCCGAGCGGGGGCAGCACCACGTCGTCGTACGGGCCGCAGATGGCACGCGGTGAGCCGAGGAAGATGTAGGGGACGCCGCTCCGGATCCTCTCGTCCATCATCTTCTCGGCGTCGGCGCGGGCCTCCTCGGGGGTTGCGCCGTGCACGCTCTCCTTCTCGGCGGCGACGATATCGACCACGTGCTTTCGGTAGTTGGCGCCGCTCTGCAGGATCTGGCCGGGCTCGATGGGTGCGAGTACGCACAGGTCGGCGAGGTCGTGCCAGGGCCCGTCGGCGGACTCGGCGAGCTCGGCGAGCCGGGGCAGCCAGGCGTCCCAGTCCTCGACCAGGGCGCGTACGGACGGCACCAGGCCGGACAGGTCGCGCACGCGCGCACCGGTGACCAGGCCGGGGAAGGCGCCTGAGGCGCTGCTGAAGGTGCCGAGCGCGAAGGGTCCGGCATGGGAGGGGTGGGGTTCGGGCACGGGCGGCTCTCCTCGTAAGGGTGGGGGCTCGCCTTCGACGCTAGGCAGCCGCGAACGGCGGCGGAAATGGACATCCGCGATGCCTGCCATCGGCGGCCCGCCGGGTCCCGAAACGCGGCTCCGTGCGGCTTCATCGCCGTACGGAATGCATGACGTCCCCCTTGCCGATGCCTCGATCCGTTGACGCCCCATCCACCGTCCGAGCAGGGTCGGAGCACCCACCATCCCGAGGAGAACAACGTGGTAGTCGAGCATGCCGAGCTGACCGTCGCGGCGGGCCGTGAAGCGGAATTCGAGGCGGCCTTCGATGAGGGCCGCAAGGTCCTCGCCGAGGCGGACGGCTTCCGCTGGGCCGAGCTGCTTCGCTGCGAGGAGCGGCCCCAGGCGTATCTGCTCCTGGTCGGCTGGGAATCGGTGGAGGCGCACACGGTGGGCTTCCGCGAGTCCGAGCGTTTCCAGCGCTGGCGCGCTGTCGTCGGCCCGTTCTTCGCGGAGCCGCCGGCCGTCGAGCACTACCGGGAGCTCGGGGATCGCTACTCCGGCTGATCTTCCTTCATTTTTCTTTCTTCTACGTTCGCAAGGATCGCCCATGCCAGTGCAAAAGGTGCTCGTCGTCGGTGGCGGCATCACCGGAAGCGTGCTGTCCCTCGCGCTCGCCCAACGCGGTGCGGAGGTCGAGCTCGTCGAGATATCGCCCCAGTGGTTCGGTGTCGGCCATGGCATCACCCTTCAGGGGAACGCTCTCAAGGCGCTGCGCTCGGTGGGCGTACTGGACCGTGTCCTCGCCCGCGCCGTGCCGTTCGACCTGATGCGGCTGCGCCGCGCGGACGGTGAGCTGATCACCGAGCTGCCCACGCCGCACACCGGCGGCGATGATCTGCCGTCCACCGCGGGCGCGCTGCGCTCCGATCTGCAGGGGGCCCTGTGCGACGCCGTGTACGCGCACGGGGTGCGGGTCCGGCTCGGGCTGAGCGTCACCGCCCTCGACCAGGCTCCCGGCCATGTGGACGTGACGTTCACCGACGGCTCGACCGGCCGCTACGACCTGGTGGTGGGCGCCGACGGCATCAACTCGCACATGCGCACACTGATCGGCATCGCCACCAAGCCCGAGCCGGTGGGCATGTCGATCTTCCGTGTGGTCGCCGACCGGCCCGCCGAGATGGACTGCGCGGAGGTCTACTACGGCGGGCCGCGCTACAAGGCCGGGTACAGCCCGATCTCCGACGACCAGTGCTACGCGTACCTCCTCGACGAGAACCTGGACGTCTCGCTCATCGGCCCGCGCGCCCCCCTGTCGCTGCTGCGCGAGCGCGGTGCCGGTTACGGCGGCACCTGGGGCAAGGTGATCGCCGCGCTGCCGGACGAGGCGCCCGTGGACTACCGGTGGATCGAGGCGATCCTCGTCGACGAACCGTGGCACCGCGGCCGGGCGATCGTCATCGGTGACGCCGCGCACGCCTGCCCGCCACTGATCGCGCAGGGCGCGGCAATGTGTACGGAGGACGCCGTGGTCCTCGCCGAACTGGTCGCCGGGGACGCTTCGATCGAGCAGGCGCTGGAGGCGTTCATGGTGCGGCGGCTGCCGCGCGTACGCGTGGTCCTGCGGAACTCGCTCCAGCTCGCCGAGTGGGAGATCCACCCGGAGACGCCCGGCGCCGACCCGGGCCGGATCATGTCCGACACCCTCTCGTACCTGACGGCGGCGGCATGAGCGCCCCCACTGCCGGCTCTGGCGGCCCCGTCGTCGACTTCCACGGCCACCTGGCCGTCCCGTCGGCCGACGCACTGTGTGCGGGCACGCCCGGGTTCGCCGCCGAACTGGCCGCGGAACAGCAGGCCCATTCGCCCGAGTCCCTCGCCGCCAACCGCTCTCAACTCGAGCGTCTCTCAGGCAGATTGACCGATGCGGCAGTCCGGCTCGCCGACCTCGACGCGATGGGCGTGGACATCCAGGTGGTCGGCCCGATGCCGATGCACCACTACTGGGCGGAGCCCGACCTGGCCACACGTCTCGCCGGAACCGTCAACGAGGCGGTGGCGTCCCACTGCGCGGTCGCCCCCGAGCGGCTGTACGGCCTCGGCACGGTCCCCATGCAGCACCCCGATCTGGCGGTGGCGCTCCTCGACCGGGCCGTGACCGAGCAGGGGCTGTACGGGATCAGCGTCTCCACGACCGTGGACGGACGGGAGCTCGCCGACCCCGCCCACGACCCGGTGTGGGCGAAGGCCGAGGAGCTGGGCGCGGTCGTCTTCGTACACCCGTGGGGCTGCTCGCTCCGCGAGCGGCTCGCCACCCGGTACCTCGGCAACACTGTGGGCCAGCCCGTCGAGACGACGGTCGCACTGTCACATCTGATCTTCACGGGGGTGCTCGACCGCTTCCCCCGGCTGAAGCTGGTGGCCGCGCACGGCGGCGGCTATCTGCCCACGTACATCGGCCGCTCCGACCACGCCTGGCAGGTCCGCGATGACGCGCGGGGTTGCGCGGAGCCCCCGAGCGCATACCTGAAGCGCATCTGGTTCGACGCCCTCGTCTACACCCCGCGGGCGCTGCGTCACCTCGTCGACGAGGTGGGTGCGGACCGCGTGGTGCTCGGCACCGACTACCCCTTCGACATGGGCGTCGACGACCCCGCGGCCCGCCTGGACGCCGCGGGCCTCTCCCCCGCCGACCGCGACGCCGTGGCGGGCGGCAACGCCCTCGACCTGCTCCTGAAAGGACAATCCCGATGACCCCCACGCCTCTCGGCCCCATCGAGGAGGAGCTCGCCAAGGCCCGTGCCGCATACCGGAACTGGGGCCGGTGGGGCGAGGACGACGTGCTCGGCACGCTCAACTACATCGACGACGCCAAGCGGGCCCACGCGGCGGGCCTGGTCCACCGCGGCCGCGCCTTCTCGCTGTCCCAGGAGTTCAACGAGGACGGCCCCCAGCGCGGGTTCCGCGGGCGCATCAACCCCGTCCACTTCATGAAGGACACGGGGAGCGACGCGGCCGCCGAGTCGCAGGGCTTCCCGCACGGCTTCGGCGGCGCCGACGACCACGTCGTCATGCCGCTGCAGGCCTCGACGCAGTGGGACGGCCTCGGCCACATCTTCGACAACAAGCAGGCGTGGAACGGCCGTCCCTGCACCATCGTGAACGGCAACGGCGACTCCGTCACCGGCATCGAGAACATGGCGGACGCCTTCACCGGGCGCGGCGTACTCCTCGACGTGGGCCGCGCGGTCGGCGACGAGCACGGCGAACTGCCCGACGCCTTCCCCATCCTCGAGGAGCACCTGCGCGCCACGATCGAGGCCCAGGGCGGCACGTCGACGGTGCGCCGCGGCGACCTGGTGCTCGTCCGCACCGGCCAGCTGGGGCGGGTACGGCGCCTAAAGGCATGGGGCGGCTACGCGGCCGGGGACGCACCGGGCCTGTCCTTCACCACGCTCGGCTGGCTGCACCGCACCGAGATCGCCGCGATCGCCTCCGACACCTGGGGCCTGGAGGTGCGTCCGTACGAGTTCGCCGAGCCCGCCATGTCGCCGCTGCACCAGATCGCCATCCCCAACATGGGCCTTCCGCTGGGCGAGATGTGGGACCTGGAGGAGCTGGCCGAGGACTGTGCCGCGGACGGTGTCTACGAGTTCCTGCTGGTCGCGGCGCCCCTGCCGGTGACCGGCGCGGTGGGCGCGCCCGTCAACCCGATCGCGATCAAGTGAGCAGCCCGACCATGAACACCAACCGCTTCTCCGGCAGTCTGCACTTCCCGGGCGACGAGGACTTCGACGAGGCCTGCTTCGGCCGGGTCTTCAACGCCCGCCGGCCCACGGACCGCACCCCCGCCGCCGTACTGAAGGCGATGACCGAACAGGACGTCGTCGACGGCGTGCGGCTGGCGATCGAGCGCGGCTGGCAGGTCGCCGTACGCTCCGGCGGGCACAGCTGGGCCGCCTGGTCGGTGCGCGACGAGGCCCTGCTGATCGACCTCGGCGGCTTCCACGAGATGTCGTACGACGAGACGACGGGGATCGTGTCGGCCACGCCCAGCGTGAAGGGCGGCGACGAACTCAACCCCTACCTGGGGCGGTTCGGGCGGTTCTTCAACGGCGGGCACTGCCCGTCCGTCGGCATCGGCGGATTTCTCCTCCAGGGCGGGCAGGGCTGGAACGCGCGCGGCTGGGGCTGGGCGGCGGAGAACATCACCGCGATCGATGTCGTCACCGCCGAAGGCAAACTGGTGCGCGCCGACGAGTCGCACCACAGCGACCTGTTCTGGGCGGCGCGCGGGGCGGGCCCTGGCTTCTTCGGTGTGGTCACCCGCTTCCATCTGCGGACCCGCCCGCTGCCGAAGCACCTCGCGCACACCGTGCACGCGTACCCTCTCGACCTGTTCGACGAGGTCATGACCTGGCTGCACGACACCCACCACACGGTCTCGGACCTCGTAGAGATCGTTGCGCTGACGCAGACACCGCCGGACCACGACGAACCCGTGCTGCTGGTGACCGGCGTCTCGATGACCGACACCGCCGAGGAGGCCGCCGAGGCGCTGGCCCCCCTGCACACCAATCCGTACGCGGACCGCGCGCTGTTCCGCGTCGAGGCCGAGCCGACCACGCTCGCCGAACAGCTCGACGGGCAGCGCACGGCCAACCCCGAAGGCCACCGCTACCTGGTCGACAACGCCTGGCTGACGGGGCCCGCGCACAAGGTCGTCCCCGCGATCCGCAAGGCGTTCACGGACCAACCGACGCGGGGCACGTTCACCATCTGGTTCTCGATGGCACCGCTGCGCGAGCTCCCGGACATGGCCTTCTCCCTCCAGTCGGAGATCTACTGCGCCACGTACGTGGTGCACGACGAGCCGGAGCGGGACGGCGAGCTGCGGGGGTGGCTGAGCGAGGCCATGGCCGCCATGCAGCCGGTCACGGCGGGCCAGTACCTGGGCGACTCCGACTTCACCGTCCGGCAGCTGAAGTTCATGGGTGACGAGCAGTGGCGGCGGCTTCAGGGGATACGCGCGGTGCGGGACCCGAAGGGCCTGTTCGCGGGCTATCTGAGCACCGGCGACGTCACCAACACCAACCACTGGGAGCAGTGAGCGATGCGTTTCGCGACATACGAGTACGAGGGCGTGGAGCGCGCCGGGGCCGTACGCGACGGGATCATCCATCCGTTGCCGGAGAACGTGACCGTGCTGTCCCTGATCGAGCAGGAGGCGCTTCACGAGGCGGGGGCCGAGGCACTGGCCAACCCCAGTGACCTGCGGGTCGAGCAGGTGCGCCTGCTGCCCCCGCTCAAGCCGCCCTCCATCCGCGACTTCGTCGGCTTCGAGGCCCACATCGAGGGCGTCTCGAAGTCCCTGGACGGCCTCGAGCACGTCCCCGACGAGTGGTACCGGGCGCCGAACTTCTACTTCACGAATCCGCACGCCGCGTACGGCGCGCACGACGACGTGCCGGTCCCGGCCGGCTGCTCGGTCCTCGACTTCGAACTGGAGGTCGGCGCGGTCATCGGCCGGTCGGGCCGGGACCTCACGCCCGAGCAGGCCCGCGACCACATCGCCGGCTACCTGGTCTTCAACGACTGGTCCGCGCGCGACCTGCAGAAGCCGGAGAAGAACCTCGGCCTCGGCTTCTCCAAGGGCAAGGACTTCGCGAACACCCTCGGCCCGTATCTGGTGACGGCCGACGAGGTGGCGGACCGCCGCGACGGGGACGGCTTCCTGGACCTGGAGATGACCGTGACCCTGAACGGCGAGCTGATCGGCCGCGACACCCTCGCCAACGTCTCCTGGACCTTCGAGGAGATGGTCGCCTACGCCGCCCGCGACACCTGGGTACGCCCCGGCGACATCCTCGGCTCGGGCACCTGCGGCTGGGGGGCGCTCGCCGAGCACTGGGGGCGGGCCGGGGAGCGCACGCCTCCGCCGCTTGAGCCCGGCGACGAGGTGACGCTCACCGTGGAACGCCTCGGCAGCGTCTCCAACCACATCGTCCCCGGCCGTACGGACGTCTACCTGCCGCGCGCCCGGAAGCGGGGCCGGACCCCGCGCCCGTAGCCGCCGCAACCCCGAAGGCCTGTGCGGCCGAGCACGCCGCACAGGCCTTTGAGCTGCGCGTATTGCCGCCCCCGATGTCTTGCATCGCATCTTCCTGAGAATCCGCTTACATCGGCCGCCAGGGGTTCCTCAGCCGCAAACCCGTCATTACGCTCCGGTTCACCGAGCTTCAAAGACGCGGCCGGAAGGGGACATCCGTGGGTCTCGGAGCAATCGACCTGAATCTTCTGGTGGCACTGGAAGCACTCCTCGAGGAGAAGAACGTCACGCACGCCGGTGTACGGCTGTCCACCAGCCAGTCCGCGATGAGCGGCTCGCTCGCCCGGCTGCGCCGCCACTTCAACGACGAGCTGCTCGTGCGCGTGGGCCGCGAGTACGAGCTGACCCCGCTCGCGGAGCGGCTGCTGCCCGTCGTCCAGGCCTCCCTCTACAAGGCGGAGGAGGCGATGTCGCTGACCCGGCACTTCGACCCGGCGCGCAGCAGGCAGCGCTTCTCGGTCGTGATGTCCGACTACGTCATGACAGTGTTCGTGGAGCCGCTGCTGCGGGCCATCGCGCAGGAGGCCCCGGGCGTACGGATCGACTTCCACCCGCTCGTGCACGGCCAGCCGGAGAGCGAGACGCATCTGCGCTGCCACGACCTGATGCTGGTGCCGCTCGGCTACCGGCTTCCCGGAATCAGCGAGGCCGTGATGCACGACCGGTTCGTGTGCATCGTCGACCCCGACAACCCACGCCTGGTGAACGGCCGGCTCACCCTGCGCGACCTGGCCGAGATGCCGCACGCCGCATCGGCCTTCGGCAAGAGCATGACCCCCGCCGACCGTCAGCTGGAGACCCTCGGCATCACCCCGCGCGTGCAGGTCAGCGCGCCGGGCTTCAGTGTGCTGCCGTTCCTGGTGGGCGGCACGGACCTGGTGGCGCTGGTGCCGGAACGGCTCGCGCTGCGGTACGAGGGGTTCGCGCGGTGTGTCGCCGTACCGACGCCGTTCCCGGACGTACCGCTGGTGGAGGCCATGTACTGGCACCACAACCGGCACTCCGATCCGGCGCACCGCTGGCTGCGGGAGATCGTCAGGATGGTGGGCGCCTCGCTGGACGAGCCCCTCGAGGAGCAGACCGGTGAGCCCGAGGTGATCGCCGCCGCGGATGCCAGCCATGACGAACACGCGTTTCCGGAGCTGTCCGCGGCTTCCTAGCGTGGGGATCGAACCCGAACCCCTTGGAGGAAGCCGTGAGCCGCACGCGTCTGGCGGGCCGAACCGTCGTCGTCACCGGAGCCGCACAGGGCCAGGGAGCCGCGGAGGTGGAGGCGGCGGCCCGTGAGGGCGCGACGGTGATCGCGACCGACGTCCTCGACGAGGCCGGCGAGAAGCTGGCCGCGTCCCTCCGCGCGGACGGCCTGGACGTGCGCTACCGGCACCTCGACGTATCGTCACCGGACGACTGGGCGGCGCTGGCCTCATCCCTGTCCGTCGTGCACGGCCTCGTCAACAACGCGGGGATTCCCATGCGGGCCCGCCTCGGCGAGGTCGAGCTGGCCGACTGGAACAGGGCGTTCGCCGTGAACACCACGGGCGCGATGCTCGGCATCCAGGCCCTGACCCCGCTGATGCGGTCCGGTTCATCGATCGTCAACGTCGGCTCGGTCGCGGGCCTGACGGCCCATCACGCGGTCGCGTACACAACGAGCAAGTGGGCGCTGCGCGGCCTGTCGAAGGTGGCCGCACTGGAGCTGGCCCCACGCGGCATCCGCACGAACGTGATCCACCCCGGCTACATCGAGACACCGCTGATGGCCTCCGCGAACCCGGTGTTCGTCCAGGCCCACCTCTCCATGACCCCGCAGGGCCGCGCGGGCACGGTCGACGAGGTGACACCGCTGGTCGTCTACCTGCTCTCCGACGAGGCGTCGTACGTGAACGGCGCGGAGATCACGGTCGACGGCGGGTACGCGGCGCACGGCGGGGTGAAGGCGATCACCAACGCACTGGACGCGCAGTAGTCGGTGGGCGCACCGACCGACGAACCACCACCTACGCCGGCCGGCACTCCGCGAGCCGCTTCTCCAGAAAGCGTCGTTCGGCGTCGTTCTCCACCAGCTCCAGCGCCCTCTCGTACGCCTCGGCCGCCTCCCCCGTACGTCCCATGCGGCGCAGCAGGTCCGCGCGGGTGGCGGGCAACAGGTGGTAGTCGGCGAGGTCGCCCTGCTCCTCCAGCTCGGCAACCAGTGCCAGCCCCGCCTCCGGGCCGTCCGCCATGCCCACCGCCACCGCGCGGTTCAGTCGCACGACGGCGGAGGGCACGTACCGCGCCAACTCCCCGTACAGCGCGGCGATCTCGGCCCAGTCTGTGTCCGCGGCCGTGGCCGCCGTGGTGTGGCAGGCGGCGATGGCGGCCTGGATCTGGTACGGGCCGGGGCGGCCGCGGCGGAGGGCGGTCACCAGCAGGGTGGCGCCCTCGTCGATCGCGGTCCGGTCCCATGCCGTGCGGTCCTGGTCCTCCAGTGTCACCAGTTCCCCTGCCTCGTCCACGCGCGCGGCGCGTCGCGCGTCGTGCAGCAGCAGGAGCGCGAGCAGGCCGAGCACTTCGGGTTCGTCGGGCATGAGGTGGGCGAGGACGCGGGCGAGGCGGATGGCCTCCGCACACAGGTTCGTGCGCACCAGGTCGGCGCCTGACGTCGCGGCGTACCCCTCGTTGAAGAGCAGGTAGAGCACGCCGAGGACACCCGTGGTGCGCTCGGGCAGCAGATGCGCGGGCGGCACCCGGTACGGGATGCCGGCGTTGCGGATCTTCCGCTTCGCCCGCACCAGGCGCTGGGCCATCGTCGCCTCGGGCACGAGGAAGGCGTGGGCGATCTCGGGCGTGGTCAGCCCCGCGAGCGTCCGCAGCGTCAGCGCCACCCGCGCCTCGATGGGCAGCGCGGGATGGCAGCAGGTGAAGATCAGCCGCAGCCGGTCGTCCCGCACGCCGCTGCCGTCGTCCTCGTGGTCGGGGTCGTAGGGCCCCTCGTCCCGTGCCAGCACTGCCGCCTCCCGCAGCTTCGCCGCCCCCACCGCCTCCCGGCGCAGCACGTCGAGGGCCCGGTTGCGGGCCGTCGTGGTGAGCCAGGCACCGGGACGGCGCGGGACGCCGTCCCTCCGCCACCTGTCCAGGGCCTGGGCGAAGGCGTCCTGCGCGCACTCCTCGGCGAGGTCCCAGTCGCCGGTCACCCGGATCAGCGTGGCGACGACCTGACCCCATTCCTCGCGGAAGGCGGCGGCGACCGCCTCCTCGACATCGCTCACTGTCCGTTCACTCCCAGATCGGCCGCACCTCCACCGAGCCCCCGAACAGGGCGGCGGGATGCCGCGCCGCGAGCGCGATGGCCTCATCGAGGTCCGCGACCTCGATGATGTCGAAGCCCGCGACGTACTCCTTGGACTCCACGAACGGACCATCGGTGAGCAGCACTTCGTCGCCCTGCACGCGCACGGTGGTGGCGTCGGTCGACGGCCGCAGCCGCGCTCCGCCCTTCACCACACCGCTGCTGCGCACATGGTCGATGTACGAGGTGAAGCGCGGGTCGTCGGCGATCTCCTCGGGGCTGAGCTCCTCGCCGCCCACGGGGGTGCAGATGAACATGACGTACTTCATGACGGATTCTCCTCGCCTCCGTCGGTCCCGGCGATTCCCGCGTCGAACGGCACCGACGCGTGCTGGTGGGCGATCAGCCACCGGTCGCCGACGGCACGGTATCCGGTGGTCACGCGCACGACGCTGTCCAGTGGCCCGCCGTCCGCGCGCGTGGCCCGCATCCGGACCAGCGCGTGACTGAACGCGACGCTCTCGTCCACCTCGACGCGGAGTTCGAGCACCTCACGGTCGACGGGGCCGGTCAGCGTCGACCACCACCACTCCAGCGCCTTGCGAAGGGCGTCGATCCCGCGCTGCTCCGGGCCGCTCATCGGGTGGAACGCCTCGACGTCCGGCGTGTAGCAGGCCATCGCCCGGTCGATGTCCTTGTCCCGGAACGCCCGGGTGAGCTCGGCGTCGATACGGCGGAGCTCCCCCTCGACGTCCTCGTCCTCCCAGAACGCGCGGACCTCCATGGCCCCGATGGTCGCCACAGGATGCTTGGCGGCGACCTCCACGGCTTCCTCCAGGCTGTCGCACTCGAGGATGTCGTACCCGGCGACGTACTCCTTCGTCTCTGCGAACGGCCCGTCGGTGCGCAGCACCTCGCCGCCGCGCACCCGCACGGTGACGGCGTCGGCGGGCGGCCGCAGCCGGTGGCCGTGCAGCCGTACGCCGCGCTGGGCGCCCTGCTCCTCGACCCACGGTTCGACGGGTGCCATGCCGGAGGCGTCGGCGGAGTCGTCTCCGCAGACCAGCAGCATGTACTTCATGGGAATCCTCCCGATGCTCGGTGCTCTTGCGTTCCCTGCACACAGCCGACGAACGGCCCGGCGCCGAATCGACACCCTCCTCCCGCCATGGTGAACCTTTCTCGTCTGCACGAGGCCGGACACGCGTGAGCCGGGGTCCGCCGACCCCGGCTCACTCTCTCTTGCGGTCTGCCGCTACGCGGACGCGGCCTCCACGGCCGGCCCGCCGGTCGCGCCGACCGTCGCACGGGCGGTGTTCTTCCGGACCAGCAGCAGAGTGACGAGCGCGCCGAGCAGTGAGGCGCAGCCGCATATCAGCACGCCCACGGCCATGCCGTGGCCGAGGGCGGTCTGGGCGGCCGCCTTGGCGCTGTCGCTGCCCGCGTTGACGACGGCGAGCGGACCGGCCGCCGCCTCCATGCCCGCGTCGGCGCCGCTGAGCTTGCCCACCAGGGCCGAGGACGCGGCGCTCATCGCGATCGTGCTGATCACGGCCGGGCCGAGGCCCTGGCCGAACTCGCGCACCAGGCTGGTGGCGCCGCTCGCCATACCGGTCATCTCGATCGGCACGGCGTTCACGGCGGCCGAGGTCAGCGAGGACACGACGCAGATGAAGCCGATGCCGAGCAGCAGCACCGGGCCGATGAAGGCCGCGAGAGAGGTCGTGGTGATCGGGAGCGCAGCGATCCAGAACTGTCCCGCGGCCATGGGCAGCAGGCCGCCCATCAGGAGCCAGCGGGCGTCGATGCGGGTGAGCATCTTGCTCAGCACGGGCGCCAGCAGCAGCGGGATCAGCTGAAGGATCACGAACGGCATGCCGGACCTGAGAGCGCTCAGGTGCATCACCGCGCCGAGCCGGATCGAGACGCAGTACGCGGTGCCGATGAAGCCGAACATGCCGGCGAGTGCGACGACGGCCGCCGCGGCGAACGACGGGATCTTCAGCAGGTCCAGGTTGAACATCGGCGAAGCGGCGCGCTTCTCGGCGATGATGAACCCGACGAGGGCCACGGCGGCCAGGGCCAGCGAACCGACGATCGCGGGGCTGCTCCAGCCGCGCTCGCCGCCCTCGATGATGCCCCAGAGCAGCGCGGTGAGTCCGACGGCGATGGTGATCTGGCCGGGCCAGTCCAGCGACCGGCCCTCGGGGGCCTTGGAGTCGGTGACGAGCTTCCAGCACGCGACCGCGACCACCAGACCGAGCACGACCGGCGGTACGAACGCCCAGCGGAAGTCGGCGACCGTGGCGAGGACGCCGGACGACAGGGGTCCCGCGGCCGAGGCGATGGAGATACTGAGCGCCCAGGTGGAGACCGCCTTCGCGCGGTCCTTCTCGTCGGGGGTCGCGGCCGCGATCACCGCGAGGGAGCTGGGGAAGAGCGCGGCGGCACCGACGCCCGCCAGGGCCTGACCGATCCACATCATGGTGATGCTCTGGGCGGTGGCGTTGAGGAGCTCGCCGAGCGCGAGGACCAGTCCGCCGAGCACCAGCAGTCGCTTACGGCCGAAGAGGTCCCCCACCACACCGAAATTCAGCTCGAGAATCGCGGTGGGGAGAATGAAGGCGGAGGTCACCCAAGCCACTTGGGAACCGGATGCTCCGAATGCGGCCGTGATTTCGCCGTTGATCGGCGAGGGTACGGTAATACACAGTTGCGCGGCGGCGACCGCGAGACAGCAGGCTATGAGTGTGCCGCGGTCGAGTCTTTTCAGGAAACCAGCGGGACCTGTGGATCCAGTTATTTGCGCCATGGCACGCCCTCACACAGAATTCTTCTCGATGAGTTCAATGAGATTTCCCTCGGGGTCCGTCACCCAGGCCATGCGCACGCCCGGTTCGGGAGAGGGCCCCGGCTTCATCGCCTCGCCGGCGCCGTGGGTCACCAAGGCCTCGTAGACGGGGTCGAGTTCGGGGGTGGTGACCGCGAAGTGCCCGTATCCCTCGGTGAGGGTGGCGGTCAGCGGGTCGGGGGCACGGAGTCCCGGCCCGGATCCGGGGCGGGCGAGCAGTTCGATGCGCCAGCCGTGCGGATGCTCCAGGACGACGCCGCGCAGTCCGGGGCCTTCGAGGTGGAACTCGAAGACGGTCTTCAGCCCGAAGACGTCCTTGTACCAGGCGGTTTGGGCGGGCAGGTCGCGTACGTTGACGCCCACGTGGTCGAGTCGCGTGTTCGCGGCGTTCGATGAGGTCATCGCGGCTCAGCCCGCCATCGCGCTGTCGCCGCCGTCGACCATGAGGTTGGCGCCGTTGACGAAGGACGCCTCGTCGGAGCAGAGGAACGCGGCGGCTCGCGCGATGTCCTCCGGCTGCCCGATCCGGCCCACCGGGATACGCGCCTCGAGCTGCGCCTTCGGCCCGTCGGGATCGTCGAGGAAGGGCGCGGTCGCGGAGGTGCGGGTCATGCCGGGCGCGATGGTGTTGACGCGGATGTGGTGCGGGGCGCCGGCCGCGCACAGGTGCTTGCTCATGGCGAGCACCCCGCCCTTGGCGGCGCCGTGCGGCACCATCGGCATGAACGGCGCGCCGCGCACGGCGGCGACCGACGCGACGTTGAGCACGGCGCCACCGCCCCGCGCGATCAGGTGCGGCCAGGCCGCCTGCGTGCAGAAATACGGGATGTCGAGCTCATTCTTGATGGTGAAGTACCAGTCGTCGGCGGGCATCGTCTCGAACGGCCCGTTCCGCAGCGCCGAGGCGTTGTTGTAGAGGATGTCGATGGCGCCGAAGGCGGCGATGCCCGCTTCGATCCATTCCTGTGCGCCGTCCTGGGTCGACAGGTCGACGGGGGCGAGGGACTTCATCACTCCCCCGGCCTTCTCCACCAGCTCGACGGTTTCTACTGCCGCATCCGAATCGATGTCGCAGCCGAATACGGAGGCGCCTTCCTCAGCGAATATCCGGGCCGCGGCCCGTCCGATTCCGGCCCCTGTGCCGCTGATGAACGCGATTTTCCCGTCCAGTCGACCCATGTTGCTTTCGTCCCTTGTCCCTGTACCGCCGGAGTGCGGTGTCAGGCAGCGTAGGTACGCCCATTGGCCGGAACAAGAATTCGGACTCGCAGGGGCCATCGCCGCTTCGGATGGCTGGTATGACCCAAGTCCCGAAGGGGCCCCTTTTGTTGGATCGTGCGCGGAACCTTGCGCTTCTGCGGGGCGCAAGGGAGGGTATGGGTCGTTGAATCGTTCCAACCCGATCGTCCCGACCCAGCCAAGCGTTGCAACCCATCGCTCCACCCCATGCCGACCGACCCCGACCCCGACCCGCAGGGAGACATCGCGCCATGACGCCCTCACGCAGAGGCTTCGCCGCCCTGGCCACCGGAGTTGCGCTGTCCGCCGTCCTGCCGACGACATCCGCCGCCGCGGCGGGTTCGCGACGCGGACCGCGTCTGGCCCACGACGACTTCCGGCACGGCCTCGGCAAGTGGGCGGTCGAGCTGGAGAGCGGCGGCAGCGTCACCGCCGCGCGCGGGGTGCTCGACATCGACGTGCCGGGCGGTGCGACGGTCTGGTTCAGGCAGCGGCTCACCGGCCCGTACGTCCTCGAGTACACCGCGACGCCTGTCTCGGCGGGCGGCGCCAACGACCGTGTCTCGGACCTCAACAACTTCTGGAACGCGACGGACGTCCGCTCCCCCGACGACATCTTCGCCACCCAGCGCGGCGGCACGCTCGCCGAGTACGACTACCTCACGACGTATTACGCCGGCTACGGCGCCAACTACAACACCACGACACGCCTCAGGCGTTACGTCGGTGAGCCGGGCGTCCGCCCCCTGATCTACGACTACACGGAGCCGCTGCTCACGGCCAACGAGCCCAACCACGTCCGGATCGTCTCGGACGCCTCGAAGGTGCAGTGGTGGAACAACGGCCGGCTCGTCTTCGACTACACCGACCCCGAGCCGTACACGAGCGGCCACTTCGCCTTCCGCACCGTGTGGAGCCACTTCCGCATCAACGACTTCGCGGTGTGGCGCCCCGGGCCCGTCGGTTGACCGTCCCGCCTCACCCCGCCCTGAGCACCGCGCGCGTCTTGGCGGCGTGTACGGCGGTGGTGAGGGCGTCGATGTCGTAGGCGCCCTGGTGGCGGCGGCCGTTGATGAAGAAGGTGGGCGTTCCGGATACGCCGCTCAGGTCCGCGGACTCGACGTCCTCGGCCACCTGGGCGGCCCCGGTACGCTCGCGCAGGCATCGGCGGAAGCGCTCCGTGTCGAGGCCCAGCTGCTCGGCGTACCGCACGAGGTCGCGGACTTCCAGGGCGCCCTGGTGCTCGAGGAGCAGGCTGTGCATCTCCCAGAAGGCGCCCTGCTCGGCCGCGCACTCCGCCGCCTCGGCGGCCATCTGGGCATGGGGGTGGACGTCGGTCAGCGGCATGTGCCGCCAGACGTACTGCACGGATGCGCGTCCGGCGAGGAGCTCGCGGACGACCGGCTCGGCCTGCCCGCAGTAGGGGCATTCGAAGTCGCCGTACTCGACGATGGTCACCGGCGCGTCCGAGGGCCCGCGCACGTGGTCGCGGTCCGGGTCGACGGGGACGGCGAGGTCGACGATCGTCTCGGCGGTGCCGATCAGGGCCTGCGCCCGGCGGCGTGGCGGGAGGGCCCTGATGACCAGGGCGACCGCCCAGGTGGCGGCGAAGGCGCAGACGACCGCGCTGAGGATGCCGATCTTCGCCTCCTCGAGCTGGTTGCCCCGGAAGGCGAGGGTGGCGATCAGCAGGGACACCGTGAAGCCGACACCGGCGATCGTGCCGCCGCCCACCACGGACCCCCAGCCGACCTGCGGCGTCATACGACCGCGGCTGAGACGGGTGGTCAGCCATGCGGCGCCGATGATGCCGATCGGCTTGCCCAGCACGAGGCCGCACAGGATGCCCAGCGTCACCGGGGAGGTGAAGGAGCGGGCGAGCAGGTCGCCGTCGATGGCGATGCCCATGTTGGCCAGGGCGAACAGCGGCACGATCACATGGCTGGTCCAGGGGTGGTACAGCTGCTGCAGCCGCTCGTTGGGCGACACCGCCGATCTGAGGCCCTGGCGCACCGACCGCTCGAGCTCGGGCGTCGGCTGTTCGCGGAAGGCCCGGAACAGGCCGGTGGCCCGTTCCAGCTCGCTGCGCGGCGCTGGGTACGCGTAGGTCAGGAGTCCGAGCACCAGACCCGCGGTGACCGGATCCACTCCGGACTTCAGCAGCGCCGCCCAGGCCGCCACGCCGAACACCCCGAACACCGCGCCGCGGCGCAACCCGGCCGCGCGCACCAGCAGGATCACGCCGAAGATGCCCACTGCCGCGAGCAGTGCGGGCAGGGAGACGTTCTCGCTGTAGGCGACCGCGATCACCGCGAGTGCGAGGAAGTCGTCGACGACCGCCACGGTGAGGATGAAGGTGCGCAGGCGCTCCGGAAAACGCGAGCCCAGAAGGGCGAGCATGCCGAGTGCGAACGCGGTGTCCGTGGACATCGCGGTGCCCCAGCCGTGCACCGAGTCCCGGCCGGCGTTGATCGCGAGATAGATGACGATCGGCACGATCATGCCGGCCACTCCCGCGATCACCGGCAGCGTCACACGCCGCCGTTCCCGCAGCTCCCCCATGTCGAACTCACGCCGCGCCTCAAGCCCGACGACGAAGAAGAACAACGTCATCAGCCCGCTGTTCACCCACTCACGCAGCGGCAGCGACACGCCCTGGTCCCCGATCATGACCGAAAGGCGCGTGTGCCAGAAGCTGTCGTACGACGAGTGCGAGATGTTGGCCCACGCGAGGGCGGCCAGCGTCGCGACCAGCAGCACCATGGCGCTGCCGGTCTCCGTCCGCAGGAAGTCGCGCAGCGGCGTTCTCTCCCCGCCTCTGATCGAGATCCGCCCGAAGGGCGAAGAGGAAGCCGCGGAGTCCGTCATCCCGGCATTGTCCCTCGCATTTCCGATCACGGCATGATTCCTGGCGTTTCCGGTGGGCCCGCTTCGACGGCCGGATCGCGAGCGCGAGGCACATCCGCGTGCCTCGGCGGGTGCGCTCCGTGAAGATGAGGGCGCATGACCGGAGTCGGACCTGTGGAAGCTGCGCGTCACCCCACTGACCTGGCGTGATCAGCAGTGTCAGCGGGCGGCATCTCCCCTCACCGACACGAAATCCCTCGGCCTGCAGCGCGCTCGCGTACGCAACATCGCCCTGCGCGCCGACGCTCTGAAGCCCGCCGCGCACGCCACCCGGCAACTCACCCTCGACAGCGGCGACGACAAGTCCCTGGCGATCGAGGCCGCCGCCGACCGGGCCCGGGCACGCTACGGGCACAGCGTGCTCTACCCCGCCGCGCTTTCGATCCGCGCGCCATCGTCACAGCCACCGCACCCGCACCCCGAGCCACGCGACGACCTTCCCGGCCGCGGCACCACTGGCGTGCTGGTCCGTCCCCGCAGGACATGCCGATCCCGTATGACGGGTGCAGCCGCGAAGCCGGTGACGCAGCGGGAGAGCCACGTCACCGGCGGGTCGGTGGGCCGTGTGCGGGCCCACGCTTCTACGACGGGATGATCTCGTCCTGCCGGGCCTTCCGACCCAGCCGCTCGCGGATCAGCGCGAAGACCACCACGCCCGCGGCCACCAGGGTGGACAGGACGACCTGGTCGCGGCCGCCGCCCTCGGCGGTGTCGGTCAGCATGTAGCCCAGGACGAACGTGATCATCGCGATGGTGGCCCAGGTCAGGTACGGGTAGAGCCACATCCTGACGATCAGCTTCTCCGGCGACTCCCGCTGGAGGGTTTTGCGCATCCGCAGCTGGGAGAAGCAGATCACCAGCCAGACGAACAGGGCGATCGCGCCGGAGGAGTTCAGCAGGAACTGGAAGACCGTGTCCGGCCAAAGGTAGTTGAAGGCGACCGCGACGAAGCCGAAGACCACCGAGGCCAGGATGGCCGCCTGCGGGACTCCGCGCCCGGTGGTGCGAGCGAAGGCGGCCGGGGCGTCGCTGCGACGGCCGAGCGAGAACGCCATCCGCGACGCGGTGTACAGGCCGGAGTTGAGGCAGGACAGCACCGAGGTCAGCACGATCGCGTTCATGATCTGGCCTGCGTGCGGGATGCCGATGGAGTTCAGCGCGGCGACGTACGAGCCGTCCTTGAGGATCGCCGGGTCGTCCCAGCGCAGCAGCGACACCACGACCAGGATCGAGCCCAGGTAGAACACCGCGATCCGCCAGATCACGCTGTTGGTGGCCTTGGTGATGGCGGCCTGTGGGTCGGCGGTCTCGCCGGCCGCCAGGGTGACGATCTCGCTGCCCATGAAGGAGAAGACCACCATCAGGATGCCGGTGAGGATCGCTCCGGGGCCGTTGGGCAGGAACCCGCCGTGCGCGGTGAGGTTGGAGAAGCCGGACGCCGGGTGGTCCGAGCCGGGCAGCAGGCCGAAGATCGCGAGGCCGCCGATCACGATGAACGCGGCGATGGCGACGACCTTGATGCCGGCGAACCAGAACTCGAACTCGCCGTAGGAGCTGACCGAGGCGAGGTTCGTGGCGGTGAGGACGACCATGACGATCAGGGCCCAGCCCCACTGCGGGACCGCCGGGATCCACCCGGCCAGGATCTTGGCGCCGGCGGTCGCCTCCACGGCGAGCACCACGACCCAGAAGAACCAGTACAGCCAGCCGATGGTGAATCCGGCCCAGCGGCCCAGCGCACGGTCGGCATAGGCGGAGAACGAGCCGGAAGTGGGGCTGGCCGCGGCCATCTCGCCGAGCATCCGCATCACAAGGACGACCAGGACGCCGACGAGCAGGTAGGAGATCAGGATGCCGGGTCCGGCGGCGGCGATGCCGGAGCCCGAGCCGACGAACAGGCCGGCGCCGATGACGCCGCCGATCGCGATCATCGACAGGTGGCGGTTCTTCAGCCCGGCTTGCAGGCCGGATCCTTCTGGGGTGCTTTTGTCGGTAGTTACCGAATGGGAGGTGGGAAGAGGGGCTCGTGTTGTCATCTCGACATCCAGGGAGCGAGTGGGGACGAGGGAGGGTTCCGGCGGGATCGGGCGGGGTGACCGCGTGGATTCCGGCGATGGGGCGTGCGGTGGCCGGTTGACGGAGCGGGGTGGCGATCACGGTCGCGGGAAGGGCATGGTGGACCGCGGCCTCCGGGCCCGGTGCCTGCTGGACCGGTCTTGCCGGTGGCGCTCAGGAAAATAGTTCACGACGATCGAAAAAAACAAGGGGTCCCGCCGTCCACCCCATGGCATCCGAGCGCCGTCCGCCCCGGACACCCATGCCCCGCACATGTCCCCTCGCACCCTGTCGACGGATACCGCCGACGCACGCGCCGGGGCACAAAACCCTTGCTCAGACCCATGACGATCCGGCCGCCGGTCTGCCCGCTCCCCCAGCTTCCGGACCGGTTTCGGCGGGGTCTTGTTTAACTGTTCACCTTGCTCTAATTTTTCCTGCATCGCGATCCGCTACTCCCGTCGCGACGCCCCTGCCGTGCCGTCGCCCGGCTGTTCCGGCCTGATTCGGAGCCTCCTCTCGACGTTCCCCTCACCCCTGGGAGCCCCCATGCACGACACCGTGGCGTCGTCGCGGGAACCACCCGCGGCCCTTCCCGCTCACCGAGCACGATCCCGCCCACGGCGGGGCGCACGCCGGGAGACCGACACGGGATGCCGGCCGGCGTGATATCGAGCCCGCGATGCCGGTCCCGGTCGGCCGGACGACGTCACGTGCCCGGCCCCGACCCGGCGCGCCGAACCGCGTTCCCTGCGGGCCACGGCCGCGATCAGCAGGCCATTAGGGTGGCGTCGTGGTGAATGCAGCGGGCAAGTTCGGGCCTTACAACCAGCCAGGCCCGGCTCCTACGACCTCGGTTACCGGCGTGGGCCACGCCCGCGCGCTGCCCCTCGGGGGGCAGAGCGGATCCGATCTCGTCCGGTCGCGGATCGCGCTGCGGGTACGCCTGCAATCCGTGCAGGCCGGGGACCGACTGCCGGATGCCGGGGTCCTCGCCGAGGAGTTGGGGATCGGCGAGATCACCGTGCGCCGCGCGCTGGAGGGCATGTGCCAGGACGGCCTGCTCGACCGCCGGCGCGGACGGGCGGGCGGAACGTTCGTCGCGCAGGGCTGGGACACCGTCGTCGCCCTGATGTACGACGCCGAGGAAGCGGCTTCACTGGACGCCTTCCATCTGCTGCTCGAATGCGGACTGGTAGCGCACGGTTCGGGAGAGGTCCCGGCCGAACGGCTGGACGGACTTCACGCACTGGTCGAGGAGATGGAACTGACTGACGACCCACCACGCATGGCCGAGCTGGAGACCCGCTTCCACCTGGACCTCGCGGAGGTACTCGGCGGCCCCGGAATCCGTGAGTTCGCTGCCGATCTGCTCGGCCGACTGTGCCTGCTGAGGCCCGCACCGCAGCCCGAGGTGACACGGGCGCAGAACCGCTGTCACGCCGAACTGCTCGCCGAACTCGGGCGGGGCGCAACCGATCCGGCCGTGCAGGCGGTGAAGGCACACCAGCGTTCTTCGCACCACTGACGCCCGGTCCGTGCCGCGTGACCGTCCACAGCCCGCGCACCCATCACGCCGCCACACCGCACGAGGAGTTACCGCCATGCCCAGCTCCGGAGCCGGTCCGCTGTCCCCGCCGGGTCCTGTCGGCGGCGCGCCGCAGCGGCTACGCGGCGGCGTCCTCGGCATGGCGGACATCGCCGCCGCTACGATGGCCAACGTCGGACCGGCGATGAGCTTCTTCTTCGGCTTCGCCTTCCTGGCCACCACCGCGGGCGTGGCGTCACCGCTGACCATCGTGGCCGCAGGCATCGCGGTCGCGCTCCTCGGCAACACGCTGGCGGAGTTCTCCCGGGCGCACCCTTCGGCTGGCAGCTTCATCACCTTCGTGGGCAAGACCTTCGGACCGGTCAGCGCGGTGACCACGGCGCTGTTGGCGGCGCTGGGGTACATCATCGCGATGGCCGGCGTCGTCTCGATCTCCGGCGGATTCGTGCAGATCACCCTGCACCACTACACCGGCGTGGACCTGCCGTGGATCATCTGGACGCTGCTGCTCACCGGGCTGGCGGTGGTGTTGATGCTGCGCGGGGTAGTGGTCTCCACCAAGTGGGCCGGCTACTTCTTCGGCGTGGAGATGCTGGTGCTGGTCGTGGTTTCGATCGCGGCACTCGTGGAACACCAGGGCGGGCTTTCCCTCGATCCGTTCCTGCCCAGCCACATCAGCCACGGCTTCAAGGGGCTGGCGGCGGGTTTCCCGCTGGCGGTGTACCTCTTCATCGGCTGGGAGAACTCGGCGGCACTCGCCGAGGAGACGGAGAATCCGCGGCGCAACGTCGGCCGCGCCGTGTTCTCCTCCGTCGCGATCATGACGGTGAGTTACATCCTCTTCGCCTACGCCACGGTGACCGGATTCAGCTACGACGTGAGCAGACTCGGGGCCTCACGGATCCCCTTCATCGAGGTGGCCCACGACACCCTCGGCGTGCTGGCGTTCCTCGCCTACCTCGGCGGTCTGACCTCCACCCTCGGCGTACTGATCGCCGGCATCAACTCCCAGGCCCGCCTGTTGTTCAACGCCGGCCGTGAGGGGCTGCTGCCGTCCTTCTTCGGCTACGTCCACCCCGTCCGCCGTACGCCGAACAAAGCGATCGTCACCTTCACCGCCACCGCCCTGCTGATCATCGGAGGCTGGGGCCTGGGCCACCTGCTGGGGTCCGCCGGCGGCTCGATGAACCCGGTGGTGTTCTTCACCGAGTCCTCGACACTCGGCGCCATCCTGATCCTGCTGGTCTACCTCGCCTCCAACATCGCCCTGCCGCTGTACTACCGCAGATACCGCCCGCAGGAGTTCCGGCTGGTGCGGCACCTCCTCCTGCCCACGCTCGGCACGGTGGCCATCCTGGTCCCGCTGTACTACCTCGCCAAGCCCGGCCAGCCCGCGCCGTACAACTGGTTCCCCTACGCGGCGATCGCCGCCCTGCTCGCCGCCGTCGGCTACGCGGCCCTCCTGGTCCGCCGCGACCCGACCCTGGCCGAACGCGTCGGCTCCATCGTCGCCGACGCGGACTGAGCCCACACGGATCCGGTTGACCGCCGACCCGACTCTCCGCGTTTCCCGGGCCTGCCCGACGAGGTCGGCAGTGGCGTAGTCGAGGAACACGAACTCCGGCGGCCGCTCACCACGAAGATGGCGGTCTCGGATTCGCCGTGATGGTGGTTATGGTGCCGGCGGCGACATGGGTTCGGCCCCAGGGCTTCGGCGTAGTCGGGTGGCGTCCGATTTGTGCTCAAGCGGAGCCGACTTCGGCAGGATCAAGACGGTTCGCGCGAACGCCACGCCATGGGAGGGGGCGGCGGCGCGGTTCGAAACCGCCGCCCACCCTCCGTCCCAGCCCTTGCTTCACCTATCGAAATTCGATAGATTCCCATCGCGAGTCGATGGAAGGACGGGGCATGGGAAAGCTGACAGTGGGTGCGCTGCGCGCCGTGCTCGGGACGGTGCTCGCCGGCACCGTGTTCGTACAGGCATTGATGGTGTGGACGTTGGTCAGCGGGAGCGACCCGGAGGACGGGTCGCTCCCGCTGACCCCGCTGCGCGTGATCACGATCCTGGGCATGGTGTCGGCCCAGGTCGCCCTGGTCTGCGTATGGCGGCTGGTGACGATGGTGCGACGCGGAACCGTGTTCTCCCACGCCGCCTTCCGGTACGTGGACGTCGTGATCGGCGCGATCGTGGCGGCGGCCCTCGTGTGGTTCGCGGTCACGGCCATCAACGCGCCGGGCCAGCGGGCCGACCCGGGCGTCACCGTCATCATGGGCGGGGTTGGCGTGGCCATCCTGGGGGTCGCTCTCATCGTGCTCGTGCTGCGGATGCTGCTCGCCCAGGCTGTCGCGCGCGACGTCGAAGCATCGCAGATGCAGGCCGAGTTGGACGAGGTGATCTGATGCCGATCGCCGTCGACATCGACGTGATGCTGGCCAGGCGGAAGATGTCCGTGGGCGAGCTCGCGGACCGCGTAGGGATCACGCCCGCCAACCTGGCGGTACTCAAGAACGGCCGCGCCAAGGCGGTGCGCTTCACGACGCTCGCCGCGCTCTGCGAGGTGCTCAAGTGCCAGCCGGGCGACCTGCTGCGCTGGGAGGCCGAGGACGCCGCGGGCGGATGACGTGCCCCAGGGTGGGCGTGAAAACGCCTGGCACCACCGGCCCGTGACACGGCACATGGACCGTAGGAACGTGGATCGCCGATCGCGGCGTCGCGGGCCGAGTCGGCCGCCCCGCCGCCGTCAGCGTCAGGAGTGGGACTCGGCCCAGGAGGCCAGTTCGGCACGGGCCGCGCCAAGCAGGGCGGCGGACGGGGCCGTCGCGCCGTTGGTGATCAGGGCGTAGTGCAGGGTGCCGGAGCCGGAGTCGGGGGCGGTCAGGAGGAGGCGGCGGCTTCCCGTTCCGCCCGGTTCCGGGGCCACGGCGATGGGAGTGCTCTCGGCGTACGCGGGCGGGCCGGTGACCGTGCCCAGGTCGGAGACGACGGTGGTCGTGGAGGTCGGGAAGGTCGCAGGCAGGTGCAGCTCGGTGGGTGCCGGTGTGCCGCCGGAACCGCCCTCGGAGCGCCAGAGCAGCAGGCCGTACTGCCCCGAGCCCACCAGCTCGGCGACATGGGGCAGAGAGTCCGGTACCGGGTTCCAGGTCAGCGTGGTGGATCCGTCGCGGGAGCGGTCCTCGTAGGTGAAGGCGACAGTGCGGCCCGCGGTGGCACTGGGGTACAGGCGGTCCAGGAGACGGGCGTCCTGGCGCAGCACCGCCTGGCCGGAGTCGTCGAGGCGGACGGCGGAGAGGTCCTCGTCGTTCCACGCGTCGCCGTCGGTCCGCACCTTGTCGGGGTTGCCGTTCATCAGTTCGTGGTGCCGCCCGTTGTAGATGTCCCACTGCCACTGCGTGCCGGAGACGACCGCCCCGGAATCGGTGGGCCTGGACCACCAGTCGGCGCCGGGCAGACGGGAGTCGAGCGCCTGGTACATCGCCTTGAGGACGGTCGGCGCCTTGTCGGAGACCGCTCCCGACAACGGGTGGCCGAACTCGCTCACGACCGCCGCCGTGCCGGTGGCCCCGGCCCGGTCGCGCACGGCGGCGAAGTCGGTGGCGTACTGGCCGTCGCCCGCCTTGCCGGGCATGAAGACGCCGGAGATCGCCTTCTGGTCGTAGAAGTGCGTGTTGAAGATGTAGCGCGGGCCGAGCGTTCCCGCGTCGAGGAGCCCGCCCTCCTGCTTCTGGAAGGACAGGTTGGCGTTCCAGAAGAGGTTCGGCTCGACGAAGGCCGGCTTGTTCTGCCATCCGGCCTTGTCCATGCGGTCCCGGAACTTCTCGTAGAACGGCCAGAGCACGTCGCGCTCCCACGTGCGGCTGGTCTGCCCGGAGTCGTACGTGCCGGCGTGCGGCTCGTTGTACGGGTCGAAGCCCGCGACCCGCGCGAACTCGTCGGCGGTGAGGTGCCCGGCGAGGTACGTCATCGTCGTCTGCGCGGTGTCGAGGAAGGCGTCCTGGACGCCGCCGGTGTTGTGCCAGAAGTCGTACGACGCCTGCTTCACCGCCTCGTTCTGGGTGATGTTCTGGCCCCAGAAGAGGCAGATCCCGCAGAACTCGTCCGGGTAGTCCCCGGCCTCCACGACCCACTGGGGCGCGCCGTCCCCCGTGTACCAGCTGTCCTCGTCGAACAGGTAGCGCGAGTAGAGGTCCTGGTGGAAGTCGGGGAAGACGCGGATGCCCGCGTCGAGGAAGGCCCGCATCTGCCCGGTGACGGCGGCGAGATACGCGGTGTCGACCTGTCCGCGGACGGGTTCGGCGTGCGCCCAGGACAGCAGGAAGCGGACGGTGTTGCCGCCGCCGAGCGCCCGCAGCGCGGTCGCGGACTTGCGGGCGTCGGCGACGGACGCGAAGGGCAGGCCGCCGTTCTCCTCCAGCTTGGTCTCGCCGGAGACGTTGTAGCCGCGGAGCACCACTTCGCGGCCGAGGCCGTCGGTGAAGCGGCCGTCCTCCGCCGTGAGCACGGCGGCGGCAGGTCCGTCGAACCAGAGGGAGCCGGGGAGGCTGTCGGCGGCGGATGACGGCGTAGCCGTGCCGGCCGCCGTCAGCAACGCGGCCAGCAGCACGAGCACATCGATCAGGCGCCACACCACCGTCTTAGGCATGTCCATTACATTCCTGCTGTACCTTGCGTCCGTCAACACTCCCGTCACCGCCGGCACCCGCAGCGCTCTGGTCTCGTCCCGTGACGCACACTTAACCTCCGACCGCCCGTCGACCAAGGAGAACGTGTGCAACCGCTGCGCGGACTGACCGTCGTATCCCTCGAGCAGGCCATCGCGGGGCCGTACGCCAGCCGGCAGCTCGCCGACCTCGGGGCCCGCGTCATCAAGGTCGAGCGGCCGGAGGCAGGCGATTTCGCGCGCCACTACGACACCCGCGTCAAGGGGCTGAGCTCGCACTTCGTCTGGGTCAACCGCAACAAGGAATCGCTCACCCTCGACATCAAGGACCCCCGCGGCATGGCAGTCCTGCGGCGGCTGCTCGCGACCGCGGACGTCTTCCTCCAGAACCTGGCCCCCGGCGCCACCGCCCGCATGGGCCTGAGCGCCACCGACCTGCAGGCTGCCCACCCCCGGCTGATCGTGTGCGACATCTCCGGGTACGGGCAGGGCGGCCCGTACGAGTCGATGAAGGCGTACGACGCGCTGGTGCAGAGCGAGGCGGGGCTGCTGTCCGTCACCGGGTCCGGTGACGAGATGGCGAAGGTCGGGATCGCCGTCTCCGACATCGCCGCCGGGATGTACGCGTACAGTTCGATCCTCGCCGCGCTTCTGGAGAGGTCCACGACGGGCAAGGGTGCACATGTCGATGTGTCGATGCTCGAGGCGACCGTCGAGTGGATGGGATTCCCTCTGTACTACGCCTACGACGGTGCGGAGCCGCCGCCGCGGGCCGGGGCCGCCCACGCGACGATCTACCCGTACGGCCCGTTCACGGCGGGCGACGGCAAGGTCGTGATGATGAGCATCCAGAACGAGCGGGAGTGGCGGGCCTTCTGCGACCGGTTCCTCGGTCGACCCGACCTCGCCGACCACCCCGACTACGCGGGCAATGCCAACCGCAACACCCACCGTGAGGCGCTCGGCCGGATCATCGCCGAGCGTTTCGCGGCGCTGACCGGGGACGAAGCGAGCGCTCTCCTCGAAGCCGTCCCTGTCGCCCACGCCCGCGTCAACACCGTGGCCGACGTGTGGAACCACCCGCAACTGGCCGCCCGCGGCCGGTGGCACGAGGTGGCGTCACCGGCCGGGCCGCTCCCGGCGCTCGCTCCTCCGGGGCTCCTCGACCCCGCGCCTCGGATGGACCCCGTCCCGGACGTGGGCGAGCACACGGCGAAGATCCTCGCCGAGCTCGGCATCCCGGAGCAGGACGCGGAGGCCCTGCGCCGGGACAGCGTGGTGTGAGGGCTGTTGCCGCGGGCCTGGCGTTCGACGGGTGGCTCAGCGCATCTCGCCCGCCCCGATGTAGGGGTGTGGGCTGACGAGTGGCTGCTGTTCGGCGAAGCGGCTGAGCCGGAAGTCGTCCGCGGGGACGGCCGGGTCGTTCGAGCGGCCGTCGATGACGAGGTCGGCGAGCATGACCAAGGGGTGAGGCGACCGGGATGCGAGTGCTGTGGTGGCACCGAGGGTGCCACCACAGCGCGACCGGCACGCCCGGCTGGTCCCGGTCACCGGTCACCGGTCACCGGTCAGGCAATGCCCCTGACCTCAGGACGTGCCGGGTTTCAGGCCTCACCTTGCAGGCGCTGCGCATGCTCAGTGAGCCAGGCCGGGCTGACCATCTCGACGTTCCGCCCGACGCCGTCGGCGGCCCGGATCAGCGCCTCGGCGGCCGCCTGGGTGTCGTCTGCGGCCCGTGCGCGGGCGGCCTCGGCCAGGGCTTGCGCCGCCGCCTGCTCCGCTGCCCCGGCGATCTGCAGTGACATCGTGGCGCGCTCGGCCGTCTCGGATGCCTGCTCGTACTGGCCATCGGTCCAGTAGGCCCACGCCAGGTTGTAGAGGCAGACTCCTTCGGTGCGCGGATTCTCCATCTGCGACGCTGCCTTGAGGGCCGCCTGTAGAGACGTCACCGCCTCCGCGAACCGGCCCAGCGCAAGCAGGGCCACGCCCTTGGCGTTGAGCGCGTAGTCGGTTGCCTCCTGGATGCCTGCGTCCTGGTAGGCGCGTACGGCCCTCTCGCCGGCCGCGATGGTCTCCTCCCAGCGACCCATGCTCAGCAGGGCGGTGAAGCGGGCATTCCATGACCGGGCCTCGGTGAGCAGATTGCCGGTCGAGACGGCTAGGTCGTGCAGCCTGTCGGCAGCGGTGAGGGCCGCGGGACCATCGCCCAGGGTGCTGTGGGCGAGGCTGAGACTCAGGACGGCGTGCACCTCGGCTTCGGCGTCTCCGTTCTCATGGGCCAGGTCGCCGGCACGGGCCAGCGGAGCCACCGCGGAGTCCAGGCGGCCCAGCTGCCGGTAGGCGTCGCCCAGTCCGAACATGGCGTTCTGCAGCGCTTGCCGGTCATCGACGCGCTGCGCCAGGTCGGCGGCCTCGCTGAACAACTCGGCGGCGTCCGGGAGCGGACCCCCCGCGAGCCGGGCATGCCCGAAGCCGATGAGGTGGGCAAGACGTGCCCGTTCGTCGCTCAACTTCCCCTCCAAATTCAGATGCATCGAGAGAGCCGTCACCACCGAGCCTGCCCAGACCATCCATTCACTGATCCTGCCGAGGACCAGGGCGGCATCGTCGAAGTCTCCGGCGCGCGCCCGGTGCTCGAATTCGCTCCGGTACGGCCGGATGTCGTCCAGGGTCCGCCAGTCCGAGCGGGGCGGGGCCACGCTCGCGTACCAGTCGGCCGCCCTCCGCTCCACGGACTGCCGTCCCAGTACGCCGTCCTGTGGCATGGCGCCGTACGCGAGGTCGGCGTCCATCGGGTGCAGCGCGAAGGTGCGGCTGACCCGGTCGACCGACAGCATGCGCACCCGTACCAGGTGGGACAGGACCGGTGGGACATCGAGATCGGGGGCGAGTCCGCCCACGATCCACTCGATCGCTTCTCTCGGTACGGGCGTGCGCAGCACTGCGAGGACGTTCAAGACGGTGCGGCTGTCGCGTTCGAGACGGTGGTACCGGTCCTGGGCGAGTCCCGCGACCACGTCGCCGCGCAGGGTGAAGCTCTCCAGCACCTCATGCAGAGTCGGCAGGATGAGAGTGTCGTCGGCCATGGCGCCCACCAGCAGCTCCAGCGCGCGCGGGACGCCGTGGACACGGACCGCCGCCTGCAGCAGTTGCTGGTCCGACAGCTGCGCGAGACCCAGGCTGCCGTCCTGGTCGAGTTCGCGCAGCAGCGTGACGGCCTCTTCGGGGGGCAGCCCCGCGGACAGTTCGACTTCTGCAGCGAAACGGCGCAACTCGGGCGGGAGCCGTAGCGGTACCTGTGACGTGACCAGCAGTCGCGGCGTGGATCTGGCCCGGAAAAGGCAGTCGAGGAAGACGTTGAGTTCCTCGTCCTCGAGCAGGCCGTCGTCCTGCAGCAGATCTTCGAAGTTGTCCAGCAGGATGACGAAGAGCCGGTCCCCCATCGCGGCGAACAACTCGCCGAGCTTCTCGTGTACGGATCGGTTCATGGCCCAGACGCTCAGCAGGCGCGTTTCTTCGTCCGGCCCCAGCAGGTGGGCGCAGTCTAAGTAGATGCGCTCCAGGGAGATCCCCGACGTACGGGTGCTCAGATTGACCAGTCCCGAAGGCGGCGGCGCCTGGAGGTGGCCCGGCCACTCGCCTTCCTCCAGCATTTCCATGACCTTGGCGGCGACTGCGCTCTTGCCCATGCCCCGCCGCCCGGTGACCGTCACCATGCGGATGGCCGGGTTGGCGAGGTGGCGGCCGATCATTTCGCGCTCGTGAGCGCGGTCCTTGAACAGTTCGAGCCCATGCGCGACCGGCAACCCGATGACCTTGGAACCTCTGTGCAGCACCCCGGAGTTCGTACCCGTCGCACTGGCCGTCGGGTCCGCGTCAGCCGGCCGGGGTCCCACCTCGGGCAGCGGCTGGAGGTCGGGCATCCCCAGCAGCCCGGCCAGCTCCGCCCCGCGCGGTTCGCCGACCCGGCGCAGGATGTGGTCCATGCGGGCCGCGGTCAGCCGAGCCGGCCCTTCCCAGCGGTGGTGTTCCGCGACCACCCCGACGATGTGGGTGCCGACCCATACGGCCGCCCCCGACATCCCCGACCACGGGGACGTGTGCGGATCCGGGTCGGCGGCCGCCGCCGCGACGGTGATCTCCAGGGTGCCGGTTCTCAGGTTGGACAGGGCTGCCACGGTGCCGTCGGCCTGGTGGAGTTCGCGGAATCGCCTGCCGTCGGGGCGGCGGCGCTGCTTCCACAGCGGGAACCCCGCGGCGTGCACATCGATGACGGCGTGACGGTCGTCGGCGATACGGCCGAACCGTGTGGGCGCGACCGCCCCGGAACCCGCCGGCGGCGCGAAGGCCAGGACGGCCACATCGGTGTCGATGTCCGACCAGGCCACCCTCGCCGGCACCATCCACTGGCCCGGCCGGTCGGCGTCGAAACGAATCTGCACGCCGGTGGCGTCGGCCACCACATGGGCCGCTGTGAGCACCGCGGTGTCGGTGACGCGATACCCCGACCCGCGCCGCCCGTTACCGGCAGCGGTGATGACGATGATCTCGGCGATGCGGTGCGCGTCCAGTCCGAAGTCGTCCGGACGGGCAGTCACCGGCTGCCCAGCCTGGCCAGGGATCGGCTGCCCTGCCTGGCCAGGGATCGGCTGCCCCGGCCGGCCGGGGTTCGGCTGCGTTTCCGTCATGGCCCGGTCAGTCCTCGTCGGCCAGCTCATCGCCGGAGATCAGCGCCACTTCGTCCGGCCTGTCCGCGCGTACCGGCTGCAGCGTCAGCGTGATCCGCTGAGTGGTCATGGCCGACCGCCGTGCCGTGGCGCCGGCGTCGAACACCCAGAAACGCACCTTCACCCCGGGCTCGGTGGTCCGCTCCACCCCCACGGTCAGCTCCAGCTCGAGCTTCTCCGCCTTGAACCGCAGGTCGGTGTGGGCACCGGCCCACATCGCCTTGCTCAGCTCCTGGCGAAGCTGCCAGATCATGTCCGCCAACTCGACCGCGTCATCCACCAGCGGGCCCCTATCAACTTGCCTGACAAACCGCTCACATGCTGCGCCACATCATCGCCCGGCAATCGCAGGGCAATTGACTCTTGCAGCACATCTGTGACACGAGCGCCGCAGGCCGAGCAAAGACGTCGCACGGAGCACATTCACCACGTACTCGAACGATTGAACTCCCACGCGGATCATAGCGGCACCTGTCGACAGCACCTTCTTCGGCCAACACCCCTTGATTGGCCAGGAGTTGGTCAACTTCCGCTTGGGGTCAGACAGCCTTCGAAGACGATCTGGAAGGACGTGCATCGCTGGAACTCGACCTCACCGCGCTTTGGGCGACGTGTTCGCGGTGTTGTCGGTCAAGGCAGGATTTCGACGTACCCATCGGTTCCGTGCACGCGGATCCGCTGTCCGTCCCGGATCAGCCGGGTGGCCTGCTCCACGCCCACGACGGCCGGCAAGCCGTACTCCCGGGCGATCACTGCGCCATGGGTCATCAGGCCGCCCACCTCTGTCACCAGGCCCGTGATTCCGACGAACAGGGGCGACCAGCTGGGGTCCGTGAAGGTCGTGACCAGGATGTCGCCCGCCTCGAGATCGGCTTCCGCCATGTCAAGGATGACGCGGGCCTTTCCCTCGATGGTCCCGGTGGAAACCGGTAGGCCGACCAGGGCTCCGGCCGGCACGTCGTCGCGCCGGTACGCCCCGGTGACGGCTTCGCCATCCGATGTGAGCACCCGGGGCGGTGTGAGCGCGTGGTACGACCGGAACTCGTCCTTGCGCTGCTGGATGAGCTGGTCGTCCACCTGGTTCGAGCGAACGACGTCGTGGAGTTCCTGGAACGTGAGGTAGTAGATGTCCTCCTTCTCAGAGAGGACGCCTGCCTGCACGAGGCGCTCGGCTTCCTCCAGCAGGGCCTGCTTGTAGACGAAGTAGCGACTGACGATCCCGTACTTGGGGTACTCCCGGTATCCGATGAAGGTCCGGACCCGGTCGATCATCCGCTTCGTCTCGTCGGCTTTCTGCTCCCCGTCCGGCAGGGCCCGCAAGCGCGACAGCACGTCCTGTTCCTTCTTCCGCGCTGCTTGGCGCCCTTGCTCGAAGCGCCGCTGGGCGGCGCCCGGTTCGAAGTTCCTGACGTTGTCGAGCATCGCGGGCACGAGCGTGGTGGGACGCTCGCGCCAGCGCGGCCTCGTGATGTCGATCTCGCCGACGCAGCGCATGCCGTACCGGTCGAGGTAGGCCTCGATGGCGTCGCGCGCTTCGGTCCCGCCCGCGAGCTTCGCCAGCTTGTCCAGGAAGCCCTCGTCCTCGACGCCCCGCAGGAACTCAACCACCTCCGGATGCGGGCGGATCACGTCCGCAACGTCGAGCAGCGCCAGTCCCATCTCCGACGTGACGTTGCCGGGCGCGGACAGCGTGAGCGTGTCAGCCGCATTCTTCTCGCCGAGCCACTCCTGCAGCTTGTCGTTGAGCCACCACGTGGCCTCCATCCCCGCCGTGATCGCCTGCAGGTTCAGCGGATCACTGAGGACTCGCTTGTGCTCCTCGAAGGCCTCCAGCAGGAAATCGAACAGCGCCGGTCCGGTCTTCGTTCGGATGTCGCTGCGCAGGGTGGCGATGGACGCCTGGCTGCGCTCGATCAGCTCCGTGACGATGGCCGGATCGGTCTCGATCGGGGCGGACGTACCCCTGGCCGGCGGCACGCCGGGACCCGCGTCCGGGAGCGACGGGACGAAATCGTCGCGGTCGAGGACGGTCTCCAGAGCGTCCCTGATCAGCGGATCGCCTCTCCCCATGACGTCCAGGAGCCCGGCGCGGCTCGCGGGCGAGGCCAGACGCCGGGTGACGTCGACGAACAGCCTCCCGCCGGCCCCGTGCATCGGCACCATGGCCGTCAGCTGCCACATGGAGAGTCCCAGGGGCTTCATGGGGTCGGTCATCATCTGCCCATGACCAACGGAGACATAGACGTGATTCTCCTGGTCGCCGTTCTCGGGGATGGGGAACAGCGTCGTGATCGGCCGGCTCTGAACGATCTGGAAGCCATCATCGACCAGGCACCATTCGATGTCCTGCGGGCGGCCGAAGTGCGCTTCGATCCGCCGCCCGAGTTGCACGAGCTGCACGGCCTGCGCATCCGTCAGCGCCGGCTGCTCCTGCCGCTGCGAGTCGATCGCCATTTCATGCATGCCGCCGGCCGGCAGGGCGTGAACGGCACGCTGTTTGGCGGCGATCGCTTTGGCGACGACTTCGCCGTGTCGCACCTTGAAGACGTCCGGGTTCACCAGGCCGGAGACCAGGGCCTCGCCGAGGCCGAAGCCGGCGTCCACGGTGGCGACCTTCCGGTTGCCCGTGACGGGGTCGGCCGTGAACAGGACGCCGGCCGCATGCGGGAAGACCATCTGCTGCACGACCACGGCCATGTGGACCGTACGGTGGTCGATGCCGTTCCGCTGGCGGTAGGTCACGGCCCGCTCTGTGAACAGCGAGGCCCAGCACCGGCTGACGTGCTGGAGGATCGCCGTCGGCCCCACGACGTTCAGGTACGTGTCCTGCTGGCCGGCGAAGGAGGCCGTCGGCAGGTCCTCTGCCGTCGCGCTGGATCGGACGGCGTAGGCGGCTTGCTCGCCGAGCTGGGCGAGCGCACGGGTGATCGTCGTCGCGAGATCGCCCGGGATGGCAATCCCTTCGATGGTCCGGCGAATCTGCGCGCTGAGCGTGCGGATCGCCTCCCGGTCGTCCGGGTTCAAGCGCGACATCTGGTCGAGCGGATCGTCGATCGACGGCGCTTCCGCCATGATCCGCCGGAAGGCGTCCGTCGTCACGCAAAAGCCACCCGGCACGCGGATGCCTTCGATCCCCGACAGCCCGCCCAGGTGCGCGCCCTTGCCGCCAACGACCGCGACCTGCGTCTCGTCAATCTCTTGAAGATCCAACACGTACGGTTCGATCATTGCGATACCTCCGAGGCAGCCGTGCTCCGTTGCACTGCGGTGGCCGATCGAATCACCGGCGCCTCCAACTCTGTCGAACCTCTTGTCGGGCACGTCCTCATCCCTGGTTGCCTCCCTCTGACGATTCGGCCGGCCGCTCCGCCCAGTCGGGCGGCGCGCACCCCCGCGCCTCCGCGCCGAGTTTCCGCAGGTCATGGCCTCGGCCGACGATTCTGCGCCGTGCCCCGGGTCTTGCCGCAAGCCCCCCAGTGCGCTATACGTTGAAAGTGGCAAGGAGAGAGCTCTCCTTGCCTTTGCCTTTTGCCGTCCAATGGAACTGACAAGCTTCTCGCGAAGCGGTGGCGCGCCGCGTACGGGTACGCGGCGTTGGCCCAAGCCCGAAACGGGGGCTCGATCCCCCTCGGACGCTCCCGAGGCGGGTTGACCAGCTAACGTCCTGCGCCAGTAGTTGATCGTTAGTTGTTGCGTGACTTCTTCTGCTACTGGTGCTGCGGTCCCTCGTCGGGGCCCGAAGCGCACTCTGGCCCGCTCGCGGATGTCGACCGCCCGATACCAGTGTCTGGACAAGCTCGTTCACCGGGAAAGGGGATGGAATCCGCGGGCCCGCTGTCACAGCCGCGAGTCCACCACCGGCGCTGATGCCGGCGACCATGATCCTTTGGGGGTCGATGCTGACCTCGTCGGCGTGCTGGGCGAGCCAGACGAGACCGGCGTAGCAGTCCTCGACCGGACCAAGGGGGTCTCCGGAGCCAGGCGACAGTCCACCGAGACGACCGCGGCATCGATCTCTTGTGTCCGGTCGAGGGCGAGCATGACGGGCTGGCCAGCAGTGAAGCCGAGCCGCCGAGTCCGCGGCCACCTCACCGAGCAGAGCCATCTTGGACGGCGTGGTCCGGTTGCCTGGCACGCGGACGACGACGGCCCAGCGATCGCACTGATCGGACGAGCATTGTGCTCATGACAGATCTTGTTTTCCGGTCGGCCCCTGTACCACCACCTCCTCCTCGGTCCCGTCGCCGAAGCGCACGACCACAACGGCACGGTCTCCGTCGTCCCTGACGCGTACCGTCACCGCTGCTCGCAGGGACTCGGCGGTGCACGGCCCGTCGGTGTCATCGCCTGTCAGGGCGACCAAGGTGACGAACAGCCCGCCGCCGTCGGCGAGTTCGGGCAGGGTCAGATACGGGGTTGCCGAGTGGCGGCCGTAGGCGTTCGCGTCCTGTGTCAGGGCAAGCGCACCGGGCGCGGCGTCCCAGCCGTACAGAGCGACGATCGCGCTGGTCAGGCCGTCCGCCCGGCGGGCCAGCGCGCAGCCGGGTCCTGAGGCGGTGGCAGGCGGTTCGTCGTCCGCCAGCGCCCATCCGCCTTCCCGTACGCCCATACCCGCACCGCCGCCCACACCCGCAGGTACTACAACTCGGTGGACGCGCACCTCCCAGGGGCCATGCACCACGCTCGTCGTCTCGATACGGCTGCCTTCGGCGGGGGCGTGCCAGGATGCGGCGCGCCGTCCGGCGGCGCCGAGCGGATGGATGCGGCCGCGCCGGGTGGCGGTGCCGTTCGCTTCGACGAGCGCGATGTGGTTGTCGACGCCCGCCGCCCACGCCGCGTCTCCCGCGTCCGGCGCGGCCGCCGTCGCGTACCCGAACTTCGCGTAGTGCGGGTTGTCCTCGACCTTGGCGGGCGGCGGCAACACCCGGTCGCTGCCGTGGTTGACCAGCCGTACGATCCCGTCGGCGGCCGTGGAGTGCAGCAGCCAGCCCGGCTCGGGCAGCGCCACGCACGCGTCGGCGGTGTCGACCGGTCCCGGCTCCTCGGCCGCGGTCCACACTGGATGGTCTTCGGGCAGGAGCAGGCCGAGGAACGCCTTGCTCGCCCAGTACGGCGACGCCGGCCCCGAGTACCGCTGCGTGACCGGCTCGAACGCCTCGTACCAGCCGAGCGTCAGCAACCCGCGCTCATCCGGTACGCCGCGCTCGGCGAAGTGGCGCAGCGCGCCCGAGGCGAGGCGGCGAGTGCGGCCGGGGGGCAACGGTGTGGCGTCGGCCAGGGCGCCGGCCCACAGGGGTGCGGCCGTGGCGAAGCGGTAGGTGAGGGAGCGGCCCTGGTGGACGGGTGCGCCGTCGGAGCCGAAGAAGTACTGGTAGGTGGCGAGGAATTCGCGCAGGCGGGCACGGTACGTCTCGACACGCGACGGGTCGGCGCGCGGCCCGGCGATGCGTGACCACAGCAGCGGGTACAGGTGCATCGCCCAGCCGTTGTAGTAGTCGAACTTCTGGCCGTCGCCGTCGCTGTACCAGCCTCCGCCCCGGTACCAGTCCTCGATCCGGTCGAGTCCGCCGTCGATCTCGGCGCGGGAGTGCGGGGCACCGACGGACGCGAGGAACTCCTCGGTGACGACCTGGAACAGGCGCCAGTTTGAGTCGTTCGCCTGCTTGCCGACGAATCCGCCGAGCCACTCGGCGACACGGGCGCACACGGCGCCGTCCAGCCTGTTCCAGATCCAGGGGCGGGTCTCGTGCAGGGCGATGGCGATGGACGCGGCCTCGACCATCGGCTGACCCCGGTCCTCGATGGGCGGCCACGCCTCGGCGCTGTACGGGTCGGTGCCGGCGGCAAGACCGGCCGCGTATCGCTCGATGAGCGTCGGGTCCACCTGCCCGCCCGCGCCCGCGATCCGGAAGGCGGCCAGCAGGAAGGAGCGGGCGTAGCCCTCGAGGCCGTCGGAGAGCGGACCGGAGTGGCTGGCTGGTCCGGGCAGCCGGTACTGGGCGAAGCCGGGCGTCGCATACGGGACGAGGGCGTCGAGGAGCCGGTCGGCGACGGCCTCCCAGTGCGCGCGGGTCCAGCCGGTGACGGGCGAGCGGAGGCGGTCGTCGGGCGGAAGGTCCGGCAGGTTGGGCATGGCGTGGCGCGGAAGGAACAGACGAGGTGCGGTCATGCGGTGGGAGATCCTCCGTCGGACGAGTCGGGCCCCGGCGGGGGCGGCTGGACGCTGTCGCGTACGACGATGTGGGTGCCGAGCAGATGGTGCGTGCCGGCGGCGTGCTCGGGATCGCGCAGGGCCAGCCGTACCGCGGACCGGCCGAGTTCCTCGGCGGGGGTGCGGACGGTGGTGAGGGGCGGGTCGAAGTCCTCGGCGAGCGGGATGTCGTTGTAGCCGACGACGGAGATGTCCTCGGGCACGCGCAGTCCCGCGTCGGCGGCGGCCCGCAGCACACCGGCGGCGACCATGTCGTCCCCGGCGAAGACGGCGGTGAAGTCCGGGGCACCGCCGCTCTCCTTCAGCAGCGCGGTCATGGCCCGCAGTCCGGCGGACCGGCCGAGGCCGCAGTCGACGACGTGGGCGGCCTCTGGCGGCAGCCCGTGCTCGGCGAGCGCCGCGCGATATCCGGCGACACGGGCGTCCAGCGCCGTGTTGCCGGGCAGCGCCCCGACGAACACGATGCGGCGGTGCCCGGCCGACAGCAGGTGCGAGGTGATGGCCCGCGCCCCCGCCTCGTTGTCGAACTCCACGACGAGGGCGGGGATGTCGGGCACGGGGGCCGGGCGGCCGCACAGCACCAAGCGCGCCCCGGACGCGTCGAGCGCCTGCGCGTAGTGCGCCACCCGCTCCCGGTACGCCTCGTCCTCGACGACGCCGCCGACGAGGACGACCAGCCTCGCGCCTTCCTCCCGCATGAGCTGCACGATCTCCAGCTCGCGCTGAGGGTCGCCGCCCGTGGCGGCCACCAGGCAGAGCCACCCGTGGGTGGCGGCTTCGGCCTCCACCCCCTCGGCGACCTGCGCGTAGAACGGGCTGGTCACCTGCCGTACGACCACGGCGACCATCTTGCGCCCGGCCCCGACCAGCGCCCGTGCGTGCGCGTTGGCCACATAGTCGAGCTCGCGGGCCGCCCGCAGCACACGGGCCCTGGTGGCCGCCGGGGTCTCGTAGTTGCCGCTCAGGACACGCGAGACCGTCGCGATGGACACCCCCGCCCGGTCCGCGACCTCCCGGATGGTCACTCGACGACCCTGACCGGCGGCCGCAGCCCCCGTGTTCTTCCCCATCCCCGTCCGCTCTCCTTCGTGCCGCCCCCGTCAGTGGTTTCCCGCTCGGCGGTTTCCCGCTCAGCGGTTTCCCGGTCGCTGATCAGTTGTTGGCGGCGTAGTCCTTGGCCAGTTCCTCGGCAATTCTGTCGCCGCCCCGGCTGCGCCATTTCTTGACCACCGCGTCCCACTCGGACATCGGGGTGCGGCCCGCGATGATGCCGGTGACGGTGTCGTCGAGGAGGGCACCGAGGGTGGCGCCCTGGGAGTTGCTGGTGGCGGACTGCAGGCCGTAGGAGGCGTTGCGCACGGCGTGCGGGACGACCTTCTGCTGCCAGGCGTGCAGGGCCCGTACGGGGTCCGGCATGCCCGGCACGAACAGCACCTGGGGGCCTTCGGCGAGGTACTTCAGCGGCAGGTTGGTGTTGTTCTCGACCTCGCCGAGCTTGGTGGCCTTCGGCGAGCCGTCCTTGTTGCGGGTGAAGTGGGTGCCCTCGACGCCGTAGTGGACGAGTTCCCACTCCTTGGTGCCGAAGGGCGCGGCGAGGTAGTCGAGGATGCGCAGCATCAGCTCGATGCGCTCCTTCTTCGCCTTCTTCAGGATGGTGTAGCCGAAGGAGCGGCGGGCGGCGACGACGCCGCCGGGGGTGCCGTCGACGCTGTACGGGAGGGCCGCGGCCGGGGTGAACTTGCCCTCGGAGTCGAGGTACTTGGGCAGGTAGGCGCCGAAGCCGTCCTGCATGGAGCCGACGGTGCCGTTGAGGAAGAGGGTGCTCAGGTCGATCTGGGAGATGGACGTGGAGTCCGGGTAGTAGGAGCCGGCCTTGCGCAACTCGGCCCGGAAGGCGATCGAAGCCTTGTAGCGCTCGTCGGCGCAGCCCGGCAGGAAGGTGCCGTCCTTGGTGACGGACCAGCCCTGGGGCGCGTTGTGGGCGGCGGAGTGGTAGCCGTTGCCGAACCCGGAACCCTGCGCGGCACCGAGGGCGTACGTCTTGCCGCTGGTGGCCTTCTTGGCGACGGCGGCGAAGTCGTCGGAGGTCCAGCCCTCCTTCATGCCCGCGCCGGTGAACATGGCCTGGTTGATCCAGAGCGTGGAGCCGGGCAGCGGGCGTTCCAGGGGGATGCCGTAGATACGCCCGCCGATGCGGCCCATGTCGCGCCAGGCGTGGGTGGGGATGTTGGCCAGGTTGGGGTAGTCGGCGATCGCCTCGCCGGACAGGAACGGGGTGAGGTCCTCGGCGCGCGTCTGGACGAACTGGGCCTCACGGGGCACCGTGAGCCCGGAGAACATGTTGATGATGTCGGGCAGGCTGTCGGCATCGCCCGCCATGACCGTGGCCATCTTCTTCTGGTAGTCGGCCTGGGAGATGATCGTGTAGTCGATCTTCACTCCGAGGGCCTTCTCGACGGCCGCCCAGAACTGGTTGGCGGAGGCCGGCTTGGGCGGCGTACCGAAGGACACCGTCATGACCTTGATCGTGGAGCCGTCGCCCGGGGTACGGGAGACGGACTGCGTCAGGTCGGCGGGGTAGGACGTGAATCCGGCCTGGACACCGGCCTCGGTGGGCGCCAGGTCGGGCTTGGGCGCCTTGGCCGCGGCCCGGTAGGCGGGCCAGGGCGCGAGCTTCTTGCCCGCGTTGGAGACGTCGCTGTCACCGGAGCTCGTGGAGCAGGCGGTCAGCACACCGGGGACGGCGACTGCGGCCATGGAACCGAGCAGGGTACGGCGGGACAGGCTTGGCATGGGTGAACCACCTCGTGTCGGCTTGGGTCAGCTCTTGATGGCGCCGGTGAGCACGCCCTTGGTGAAGTACTTCTGGAGGAAGGGGTAGACGAGCAGGATCGGCACGGTGGCGATCACGAGGACCGCCATCTGCACGGTCTGGGGGGCGGTGACGGTGCCCTCACCGGTGGTGGCGTCGGTGAGTCCGGAACCGGCCACCACGTAGGTGCGCAGCACCTGCTGGAGCGGCCAGTGGTCGTTCTCCATGTAGAGGGAGGCGTAGAACCAGGAGTTCCAGTACGACACCGCGTAGAAGAGTCCGACGACCGCCAACGCGGCCTTGGACAGCGGCAGTACGACGGAGAACAGCACCCGCCAGTCCCCCGCCCCGTCCAGGCGCGCGGCCTCGTACAGCTCCTCGGGGATGCCCTGGAAGAAGCCGCGGAGGACGACCAGGTTGAAGACGTTGACGAGGACGGGCAGGACGAGCGAGGCGTAACTGTCCAGCAGGCCCAGCTCCTTGACCAGCAGGAAGCTCGGGATCATGCCGGGCGGGAAGAGGAACGTGAACAGGACGAGCAGCAGCACCGGCTTGCCGCCGAAGACGCCGGGTCGGGACAGGGCGTAGGCGAGGGTGACCGTGCAGGCGAGGCTGAGCAGAGTGCCGATCACGGTCACTCCGGCACTGACACCGAGGGCGTGGGTGACGATGCCGCCGTCCAGGATGTCGCGGTACGCCCTGAGCGTGGGGTCGGTGGGCCACAGCACCCAGCCGCCGTTGGCGACGACCTCGTCGGTGGAGGCGAGGGATGTCGAGACGATGACGAGGAACGGCACGCAGACCAGGAGGACCACGGCGATGAGGGCCACCGCCTTCGCGCCCTGGGTGAGCGGCTTCGGCTTCTCCATCCAGCCCGGCCGGACGTGGGAACTCACCTGTAGACCCCCTGTTCGCCGAGGCGGTGGGCGACCTTGTTGGCCGCGTAGACGAGGAGGGCGCCGATGACGCCCTTGAACAGGCCCGCGGCCGCGGCGAATCCGTAGTCGCCGCCGACGATGCCCTGGTAGTACACGAAGGTGTCGATGATCTCCGCGGCCTCGGGCCCGACGGCGTCGCGCTGCAGCAGCATCTGCTCGAAGCCGACGGAGAGGATGTCGCCGAGCCGCATGATCAGCAGGAGGACGACGACGGGTCGGATCGCCGGCAGCGTGACGTGCCAGAAGCGCCGCCAGGGCCCCGCCCCGTCGATGGCGGCGGCCTCGTACTGCTGCTCGTCCACCTGGGAGAGCGCGGCGAGGAAGATGATCGTGCCCCAGCCGGCGTCCTTCCAGATCACCTGGGCGACGACGAGCGGCTTGAACGCGTCCGGGTTGCCGATGATGTCGACGGTGTGCAGCCCGGCGTCGCCGAGATAGCCGTTGATCAGGCCGGTGTCGCCGAGAACCTGCTGGAAGAGGGCGACGACGATCACCCACGAGATGAAGTGCGGAAGATACGCGACCGACTGCACGAACCGCCGGACGGTACTCCAGGTCAGGCTGTGCAGCAGCAGGGCGAGAGCGAGCGGCACGGGGAAGTAGAAGACGAGCTGGAGGACGGCGATCCAGAGCGTGTTGAGGACGGCCGACCAGAACTCCTCGTCACTGAACATGCGTTGGAAGTTGGCCAGGCCGGTCCACTGGCTGCCCCACACGCCGTCGAAGGGGACGTAGTCCTTGAAGGCGATGACGTTGCCGACGAGGGCGCCGTAGTGGAAGAGCAGGAAGTAGGCGAGCCCGGGAACCATGAGCAGGGCCAACGCCCAGCTCGACCCCTTGTTAAAACGTTTTCGTACGGGTCGAACGGGCTTCGCAGCACCCTTCGAGGGCTGCTCTGCTCGCTGATCTCTGTGTTCGTGCAACGCGACGTCCACCGGTCCCCCTCTTCGTGCGACTCGGAGCGAGAGGAAATTAAAACGTTTCCAATGCCGAGTCAATGTCCTGGACACGAATATGTGTTGGGGTGCGCGAGCAGTGAAGAGGTGGCGGGCGCCGGGGCGTTGGGCGGACTCGTGGGGTGAGCGGGGAGTCTTGCGGGCCACCCCGGGCAGGAAGCGGTCAGGGCCGGCCGCTGTACTGGGCCAAGGGAACCGCCGCACGTGGCGCGTCGCCGCCGCCTCGCGAGGGGCTTGCCCCTCCACAGCGGGCGACAAAAGACAAAGGCAAGGAGGTCACCCACTCCTTGCCACTCTCAAGGTATAGCGCACTAGGGGGCTTGCGGCAAGGCCCGGGTCGTGCCGCAGAATCGCTGGCCGAAGCCAAAAGCTGCAGAAACGGGGAGTCGCGAGTGCGTGTGTTGTTGTCGACGTATGGGTCCCGCGGGGATGTCGAACCACTGGTGGGACTCGCGGTGACGTTGCGGGGACTCGGCGCGGAGGTGCGGGTGTGCGCGCCGCCGGACGAGGAGTTCGCGGAGTTGCTGGCCGGTGTGGGTGTGCCGCTGGTACCCGTCGGCCGGTCGGCGCGCGCGCTGACGGCGGCGGCGCCACCGCCGTCAGCGGGGAACCTGCCCCAGCGCGCGGCCGAGTTGATCGCCGGCCAGTTCGAGGCGGTGACCGCGGCGGCCGAGGGATGTGACGCGCTGGTGGCGACCGGCGTGATGCCGGCTGCGGCCGGCGCGCGGTCGGTGGCCGAGAAACTGGGCATCCGCTCGGTGTCCGTGACCTTCCAGCAGCTCACCCTGCCGTCGCCGCACCACCCGCCACTGGCGTATCCGGGTCGGCCGTTCCCGCCGGAGGTGACCGACAACCGGGTGCTGTGGGACCTGGACGCCAAGAGCATCGACACGCTGTTCGGTGAAGCACTCAACACCAACCGGGCGTCGATCGGCCTGCCCCCGGTGGAGAACGTTCGCGACTACGTCATCGGCGACCAGCCGTGGTTGGCGACGGACCCGATCCTGGACCCGTGGCAGGAGACGCCGGGCCTCGACGTGGTGCAAACCGGCGCGTGGATCCTGCCGGACGAACGCCCGCTCCCGGCCGAGTTGGTGGCATTCCTGGACGCCGGCACACCACCGGTGTACGTGGGCTTCGGCAGCATGCCCATGCACACATCGACGGACGTCGCCCAGGTGGCCATCGAGGCGATCCGCGCACAGGGCCGCCGCGCTCTCGTCAGGCGCGGCTGGGCCGATCTGGCCCTGATCGACAACCGGGACGACTGCTTCGTCGTCGGCGAGATCAACCAGCAGGCGCTGTTCGGCCGGGTGGCCGCCGTCGTGCACCATGGCGGCGCTGGCACCACTACGACGGCCACCCGGGCCGGCGCGCCTCAGGTGGTGGTACCCCAGGCGACGGACCAGCCGTACTGGGCTGGCCGGGTGGCCGACCTGGGCATCGGCGCGGCACACACTGGTCCGACTCCGACCTTCGAGTCCCTGTCGGCCGTGCTCGGCACGGCTCTGGCCCCCGAGACCCGCGCACGGGCGACCGCCGTTGCCGGCGAGATCCGCAGCGACGGGGCGACGGTGGCCGCGAAGCTGCTGCTCGACGAGATCAGCCGAGAAAAGCCGCCTGTGTCCGCGTGAACCACGCGGGATCGTCGAGCCGGCACCCAGAACACGAGAACGTGCAAACCCTGGCGACCTGAACCGACAACGGCCCACGGGGTCCACGTCAGGCGGAGCGTTGCTCGTCCTGGCCGCCGGTTCGTCACGCCGGTTCAGATGCCTTGCCGCGCGAAATGGTCGTGTGTGACCAGAGATCGGAGCTTACCGTGAACCCCCTGACGACCAGGGCGTTTGACCTACCCGACCACCTCTCCCCCAAGGCCGACCCGACGCTGATCGCCGGCGATGAGCAGCATTTCGCGGCCATCGCGGAGTGCCTCGATCAGTCGATCGCCGATCTGTCCGACCGCCTCGACGCCGAACTCAAGGCGCCCGGCGGCACAGGCCGGCAGGCGATGGACCGGGACGTCGAGATCCACCGGCTGACCGCTCGCCTGCGCACACTGCGCCGCTTCGGTCTGGACCTGTGCCTCGGACACATGGTCGGCGCGGACGATCCTGAGCCCGTGTACGTCGGACGACTTGGCCTTACGGACAGCGCGGGTCGTCGGCTGCTGGTCGACTGGCGCTCCCCCGCGGCTGAGCCGTTCTTCGGAGCGACCCACGCCAACCCGATGGGTCTGGCGAGCCGCCGCAGGTATCGCTGGACCAACGGCCGGATCAGCGACTACTGGGACGAGGTGTTCACCTCGGACGGGATTGTCGGGCACGCCGCGCTCGACGACCAGTCCGCCTTCATCGCCAGCCTGGGCGGCAACCGGTCGGCACGGATGCGAGACGTGCTCGGCACCATCCAGGCCGACCAGGACGCCATCATCCGCGCGGGATCCCGCGGCGCTCTCGTCGTCGACGGCGGTCCGGGTACGGGGAAGACCGTCGTCGCTCTGCACCGCTCCGCCTACCTCCTCCACTCCGACCCCCGCCTCGGTCACCGTCGGGGCGGCGTGCTGTTCGTCGGTCCGCACCGGCCCTACCTGGCCTACGTCGCCGACGTCCTCCCCAGCCTCGGAGAGGAGGGCGTGCAGACCTGCACCCTTCGGGACCTCGTCGCCGAGGGAGCCGCGGCAGCGATCGAGGCCGACCCGGACGTGGCCCTCCTGAAGTCGTCCGCGAACATGGTGAAGGCGATCGAGACGGCCGTCAGATTCTACGAGGAGCCGCCCACCAAGGGGATGACGGTCACGACCCACTGGTCCGACATCCGGCTGAGCGCCGACGACTGGGCCGTGGCGTTCGAAGCGGCAGATCCCGGTACTCCGCACAACGAGGCGCGCGACCAGGTCTGGGAGGAGCTGCTCACCATCCTGGTGGACAAGCACGACGGCGACGTCTCGGCCGACCTGCTGCGCAAGTCGCTGCTGCAGAACAGGGAGCTGCTCACGACCTTCAACCGCGCGTGGCCACTGCTCGAAGCGGCTGACCTCGTCGGAGACCTGTGGTCGGTACCCGCCTACCTGCGGATGTGCGCTCCCTGGCTCAGCCGCGACGAGGTTCAAAGGCTCCAGCGCGGGGACGCCCAGGCCTGGACGGTGTCCGACCTGCCGCTCCTGGACGCGGCACGGCAGCGGCTCGGCGACCCGGAGACGGCCCGGCGGAAGCGCCGGCACGAGGCCGTCATCGCCGCCCAGCGCGAGCGCATGGCGCAGGTCGTCGACAACCTGATCGGGGCCGCAGCCGACTCCGGAGCCGACGGCGACGACGGCGAAGGCCTGGTGACGATGCTGCGCGGCGAGGACGCCCAGGTCAGCCTGGTCGACGAGTCCGAACTGCCCACCGTCGACCCGGACCTGCTCGCCGGCCCGTTCGCGCACATCGTCGTGGACGAGGCTCAGGAACTGACCGACGCGGAGTGGCAGATGTTGCTGCTCCGGTGCCCGTCCCGGAGCTTCACCATCGTCGGGGACCGCGCCCAGGCCAGGCACGGGTTCACGGAGTCGTGGCAGGAACGGCTGGAGCGGATCGGGCTCGACCGGATCAGCCTGGCCTCCCTGAGCATCAACTACCGGACACCGGAAGAGGTCATGGCGGAAGCCGAGCCGGTCATCCGAGCCGTGCTCCCGGACGCAAATGTGCCGACCTCCATCCGCAGCAGCGGCGTCCCCGTCGTACACGGATCTGTTTCGGATCTGGACTCGATCCTCGACACCTGGCTCGCTGCGCATGCCGAAGGCATCGCCTGCGTGATCGGCGATCCCACGTTCCGGGCGACGTCGTCCCGCGTCCGGTCGCTGACCCCGGAGCTTTCGAAGGGGCTGGAGTTCGACTTGGTGGTCCTCATCGCCCCGGAGGAGTTCGGCGAGGGCGTCGAGGGAGCGGTCGACCGCTATGTCGCGATGACCCGAGCGACCCAGCAACTCGTCATCCTGACGAGCTCCTGACGCAGAGACGAGTACCGGTCGCAGCGCGAAGGGGCTGTCCGTCTGGTTGGCGGGTCGGTCGCAACGATCTCGGCCAACCAACCAGACGGTTCAGCGACTCCTAGAACACGGACCTAGTCGACAGGAACGGTGGGGGTGGCGGTGGCTGCCTGGGCTGCCTTGTCCTCGCCGGGAGCGTCGGCCACCGTCTCGTCGATCGGAAGGGTGGTGGCCTGGTCGCCCGATTCCCCGCGCAGGGCGGCCACGGTGAGGACGCAGCAGGCGAGGGCCGCGACACCGCACACGATGTAGCCGATGGAGTACCCGTTCCCGAGAGCCTCCATGGCGATCGAGGAGGCACCGCCAGGGGGCGAGGTGGGCGGAACGGAGTTGACGGCGAGAGGTCCGCCTTCCCGCACGACTTCACCTGCCGCGGCCTTGACCTGAGCGCTGAGATCGGAGGAGGCGAGCTTGGCGGTGAACTCGTTGGCGGCGCGGCTCAGGGCGATCGCGCCGATGACGGCCGGGCCGAGCGTGAAGCCGAAGTCGCGCAGCAGACTGGTGGACGCGCTCGCCATACCGGCGTAGTGAACGGGCACGGTGTTGACGGCGGTCGCGGTGATCGAGGAGACGGTGAGCGCGAAGCCGATGCCGACGAGCCCGATCGGCACGATGAGCGAGGTCAGCGCGGTGTCGCTCACTGGCAGGGCGGCGGCCAGGAAGTCACCGGCGGCCATCAGCGCGAGGCCTCCGCCGAGCACCCACCGCGGGCTGACCTTCTCCAGGAGCCGGGAGATCACAGGCAGGAGCAGCAGCGTCCAGCAGTTGAGGAGGATGAAGGCGAACGAACCGCGCAGCGGACTCTGGTGCTGGATCGGGCCAAGCCGGATGCTCGTCGCGTACGCGGTGCCGAGGTAGCTGAACATGCCGACGACCGCGACGAACGAGGCTAGCGCGAAGGCGCGGTTGGTGAACAGGTCGAGGCGCAGCAGCGGGGATGCGGCGCGCCGCTCGGCGACGATGAACAGGCCGATGAAGACGGCGGCGACGACGTAGGCGATGACCACGGGGGTCGCGGTCCAGCCGTCCGTCGGACCCTGGATGACCGCGTACAGCAGGGCGAACATGCCGATGCCGACGGTGATCTGCCCGGCGAGGTCGAGGGAGCGACCCTCCGGCGCGCTGGAGTTCTGCGCCAGCAACTGGCTGAGCACCGTACTGATGACAGCCAGCCCGGTGACGACGATGAAAGCCCAGCGCCAGGAACCGTAGTTACCGGTGATGCCGCCGAGCACCGGGGCGACGAAACCACCGCTGGACAGGGCGGCGGCCCAGATGGTGATCGTCCGGGCACGGTCGCGCGGGGTGTGCGTACCGGCGGCGATCATGGCGAGGGAGGTCGGGAACAACGCGGCGGCACCGAGGCCCGCGATCACCTGACCCACCCAGAGCATGTGGATGCCGTTGCTGGCGGCGGCCGTGGCCTCACCGACGACGAGCAGAGCACCGCCTCCCACCAGCAGCCGCTTGCGCCCGAAGAGGTCACCGAGGACACCGAAGGTCAGCTCGAGGACGGTGACGGGCAGCAGGAACGCGTCCGATATCCAGGTGAGCTGGGAGCCGATGGGGTGCAGGTCCTCCTGGAAGAGGCCGTTCAGGGTGGCGGGCATGGCGAGGGCGATCTGGGCCAGGCAGACCGCGAAACAGCCGGCGATGAGGGTGCCGATGGGCAGGCCTCCTGCCGGTGCGCTCTCGGTGGACTCCGATGGCGATTGCGTACGCGTTTCGGTGGTTTCAGTGGACACGTGCACTCCCTTGTGCGGCTGAGCGGCTGAGCAGCGGGGATACGGGAGACGACGGCAAGGCGAGACGAGGCGTGGGGAAAGGGCCCGCAGGGCGGGGAGCCTCGGATGCGGCGTGCCGAGAACGCGACGAATGTAGGGCTGATTTTCGACTGCCGTCAATAGAATGCCCAATGTCGAGCGGCGAGGGCGGGCAGACGTGGGCGAAGAGAGCACAGTTCGCGATCAGGACGGGCCGCGATCAAGGGGGACCCAGCCGGGCGGCAACATGAGGTGATGCAACAAATGCAGCAAATTTGGAAAAGCAGCGGATGCGGCAAATAAGGGGCGACAGGGATGGTCACCTTGTGATCGAAGGAAGGACCGCAGGCGTCCCAGTGAGTGGATCAGGCCGGGTCGCCGAAGTCCGTGATCATGTCGAGGGTGCGTGCGGCCTCCCGGCCGGCCGGCCCCTCGTACCGCCGCGCCAGCTCCCGGAACAGCTCCTCGGCCCGGCCCGCCGGCCAGTCCTCCGGCAGATGCTCGGCGGGCAGGTGCGGGTCCTGCCGGACGAGTTCCAGCCAGTCGGTGTGCAGCAGCAACTGACGTACGACGGCATCGACGCCGTCCTCTCCCAGGTCCTCGGCACCCATGCTGGATGAGCGGCCACCGCCCTCAGCCTCCGCTCCCCAACGGGAGAGGAACACGTCGTACCCCTTGGCGATGGCCTCGATGTCGAACGCCGTCTCCAGGACCGACCCGGCATCGGTGGGCCCAGAGGCCATCGCGCCCTGGAAGACCTTCAGATACGAGTCGAGCCCGAGCCCCGCCACGACGGCGGACACGTCCACCGCACCGGGCGCCACCCACAGGCCGTTCTGCAGGGACCCGAACCCGCCCCACACCAGCCTCGACCGCAGATCATGCCGCTCACTGCGCCACGCCTCCGGCAGCGAGAACCCAACCAGCGTCCAGGTACCGTCCCAGTCCCGGTTGACCGCCCCGGTCTGCCAGATCCGGTCGTGCCCGTCCTGCAGTACGCGCGCGGCGCGAGGCGTCAGCCCGAAGTACGTCTTCCGCCCCCGCCGGTGCCGTTCGAGCAGCCCGCGCTTGACCATCCTGGTGAGCGTGGATCGCACGGCCTCCTCGGTGATCCCGGCCCGCGCGAAGACGTCGATCAGACTCCCGGCAGCCAGCGCGGCGTCCCGGCCGAGGACATGGATCCCGAAGAAGGAGAGCAGCAGCGACTGCGGCCGGGGGGTGGCACTCGTCTGATCGGGGCTGGTCACAGGGGTCATCCTAGACAGCGGGTGACGTTCCTCCTTCCGAACCTCAGCCGAGCGCCCTCCTGAGGCCGACGCCGTGGATGGCGACGGCGTACATCCCCGCGCCGTCCCTGACCTCGCTGGTGCGCGAGGCGGGTACGCTGCCGGCCGACAGCGTCCGCTGGATCGCCGCCGGCGTGGCGGAGGCCCTGCTCACCCTGCACGGGGCCGGGATCGTGCACCGCGACATCAAACCGTCCAGCATCCCGCTGCCGTTGGACGGTGTCCGCGTCATCGACTTCGGCATCTCGCACGCCCACGACGCCACCCGCACCAGCGTCACCCTGAGCACGATCGCCTTCACCTCGCCCGAGCAGGCGAGAGGCGAGAGGCGAGCCCGGCACACCCGCGTCCGACGGGTACGCAATGGGCGCCCCCCCTCTTTCACCTGGCCGCGGGCCGCCCACCGTACGCGGACGACGACGACACCCTGCGCTTGCTGGCCCGCGTCGCCCGCGCCGACGTGGACGTGTCGGGCCTGTCACCCGAACTCGACTCGCTGATACGCCCCTGCCTTGCCGCCGATCCGGATGCGCGGCCCGAACCGTCTTTCTTGCTCGATGAATTGGAGACCGAGTTGAGCGCCCGTCCGGGTGCGGTGGGCGGCGCGGGCCGGCTGCCGCCCGGCTGGGTGCGGCTGATCTTGCGCCGGTGCGGGCAACCCGCCGCAGGGTTCATGCCTTTCTGCGGGCGATCGCCTGTGTAGTAGCAACTGCGGCCGCCAAGAAGCCCGCGGCGACGGCGAGCAGGGCACTCGTGGGCGCCAGGGCGTCCGCCGGGTCCGACGTGTTCTGCAGGTGGGTGAGCATGATGTTGACCGGGGAAACGCCGTTGCCCAGCAGCACGGCCAAGAGGAGCACCAGGGCGAGGACGAGCGCGTAGCCCTGCTGCCGGAACACCAGCCGCGAGCAGATCAGTCCGATGGCCATGCCGGTGAAGGCGCAGGTGAGTTGGGCCTCTGTCCCGAGCGCCAGGTCCGCGATGCCGGGTGTGTGGGTTCCGAACATGAGCGGCAGCACCAGACCGGCAGCAATCAGCAGCAGGCACCACACTGCGGCCGTCCCGACCGTCGCGAGCAGGACGCGTAGATGGCTGCCGGCGCTGATGACGATGATCGAGCGGTGCGACTGGTCCTCAAGGCCGATCAGTGCCATGGTCAGCCAGACCGAGCACAGCAGCATGGCCCCGGCCACCGAGGCGTAGGTCGCGGTGAGCGGACCGGTGTCGCTGCTGGTCAGCACGGCCACCAGGCCAAGGAACAACAGCAGCGGAGCGAGGTAGCGCTGGGAGAACAGCAGCACCGTGAACATATAGCGGACCAGGGCGATCACAGGGCGGTCCTCCTCACATCAACCCGGAAACTGTGTTCGCGCACGGGCCCCTACCAGGCTCACTGCCGACCAACGGTGCTGCAGCGCCGTCAGCAGTACGGCGTCCGAGTGCTCCCGCTCGACTCGCAGGACGACCTCCCCGCCGCGCTTGGCGGTGTCCACCACACCCGGCAGCGCGGACCAGTTCACCTCGTCCGGCATGACGCTGATGGGCGGCACGGTCAGGACCAGCTCGACCATCGAGGTGCGTCTCCCGGCGTGCCGGCCGCCGAGCAAGGTGACCCTGCCGTCGCTGATGGTGTAGGCGCCGCTGGCGTGCGTCTGGGTGATCGCCTCGCGGTGGTCGGTGAAGACTACTGACCCGCCCTGTGCGGCCACTTCGTCGATGAACTCGGCGAGGACACCGTGGGCCGAAGCATCCAGACCTGACCAGGGTTCGTCGAGGACCAACAGGTCGGGCTGAACAAGCAGAGCCTGGGCGAGCGCCACCTTCTGCGCGTTGCCCTTCGAAAGCGTGCGCAACGACGCGTTCCGGCCGCCCACCAGGGACAGTCGCTCGAGCAGGTGATCGCCTCGGGCACGGGCGGTGGACGCCGACATGCCACGGATACGCCCCATGTGAGTGAGATAGGAGATCGCCGAGATGCGGTCGTGGACGGTGAAGCGGTCCGGTACGTAACCGATGTGCGGTGGTCGGCCCGACACGCTCCCGGAGGTGGGCTGCGACAGTCCGACGAGGATCCTCAGCAAGGTCGATTTCCCCGAACCATTGCTGCCCACCACCGCGAGGACGTCACCGGTCGAGATCTCCATGTCCACGTCGCTGAGGATCCACCGTCCTCCGCCGTAACGTTTACCGACCGCCTCACACCGTAACAACTCGACTCCTCACTGTGGCCCACGCGCTGGCCCTTCCAGCTTGGCAGACGGGCTTGGCAGTTAAGCTGACAGACAGCTGAGCCCCTGGTAGATGGGTTTTCGACCAAGAGAACCGTATCCACCAGAGGCTTCGCGTGCTTGTCTTCCCTACGTTGTTCGCCGGGAGGGGTGAGCCCCTCGACGGTCTTGGTCACCGGTCGGGCTCGTCATGCTCCCCACCCGTTTTCATCCGGGTTGGCCGGCTGCCCGCAACGGGCAGCCGGTGCCCACGCGCACGGAGAGTTCGGCGCGTAGGGTGGCGAGTTCGGCCCGACACACCGACCTGGTGGACGACCACGCCGGCCCGGCCGATGGGGACCCGGTCGGCGCGGTAAGTCGATGACACCCGATTGGGGCACGTGGACAGCGCAGAAGGCGCCGCCTGTCTGCGGGCGGGGCTTCTCAGACCATTTGGATCCAGGCTCTGGGGCGCGTGGCCATAGCCCGGGACCGTCTTGGCGGACGCCCTGGGCGTGAGCCCTCAGACGGCGATGCGCTACGCCGAGCGCACTGGAACGGACTACCTGGGCCACACCCTCGCTGCGCACCTACCGGGGATGGGTCGGGCTGTACGGCAGCAACCCGAACGTGGTCATCCGCCTCATCGAGGGGACCGACGGCCGTCAGCGCGTGCTCAGAACCTGGAGTGTGGAGGGGGAAGCCGAGACGCGCCCGGACGCCGCCGACCCGACGGCCTGAGCATTGGTGGCGACGACAGACGCGGCTCGATCCGGCGCCCAGAGGATGGGTGACCAAAGGGGCCTAGTGCGCGATGTTGTCGATCAGTTCGCGGGCGCCTTGGCGCAGGAGTGCGACGGCGACAGAGGTGCCGAGGGTTGCCGGATCGAGCGGGCCGGCCCATTCGTGGGCGTTGAGGACGGTCTTGCCGTCGGGGGTGAAGACGCAGGCCCGCAGGGAGAGGCCGCCGCCGCGTTCGGCCCGTGCGTATCCGGCGATCGGGCTGTTGCAGTGGCCCTGCAGGACGTGGAGGAACATGCGCTCGGCGGTGGCTTCGCGGTGAGTGGCGGGGTCGCCGAGGGCACTGACGGTGTCGATCACTGCGGTGTCGTCCTCGCGGCACTGCAGGGCCAGGATCCCCGCGCCGATCGGCGGCATCATCACGTCCGTGGGCAGCACCTGCGTGATCACGTCGGTGCGGCCGATCCGCTCCAGGCCGGACACCGCCAACAACAGTGCGTCCGCCTCGCCCTGCTGCAGCTTCTCCAGGCGCCGGTTGGCGTTGCCGCGGAACGGCACGCACTGAAGGTGCGGATGAGAGGCGGCAAGCTGCGCGATGCGCCGCACCGAGGAGGTACCGATCCGGGTGCCGGCGGGAAGCTCATCGAGGGTGAGCCCGCCCGGGTGGACCAGGGCGTCGCGGATGTCGTCGCGCTTGAGGAACGAGGCGAACGTCGTGCCGGCCGGAAGGGGGCGGTCGGCGGGGACGTCCTTGACGCAGTGCACCGCCAGGTCCGCCTCACCGGCCAGCAGCGCGGCATCCACTTCCTTGGTGAAGGCGCCTTTGCCTTCCACCTGGGACAGGTCGCCCATCCACTTGTCGCCGGTCGTCTTCACCGGGACGACCTCGGTACGCAGGCCCGGGTAGAGCGCGGCCAGCTCGGTGCGGACGCGTTCCACCTGGGCCAGGGCCATGGGCGAGTCGCGGGAGACGATGCGGATCAGCTCAGAGACGGACATGCCGTTCACGATAGCCCGTCAGATACGGGCGCCGACGACCCGCCCGGACGCCCACCTGAACGGCACGGCACGGAGGTCGCGCTACCCGGGCAGGTGCTCGAGGAAGCCGTCGACGCGCTGCTGGTGGTCATCGGGTCATGTGGCCTGGGGCAGCAGGTCTCATCCACCACATACAGCCCGCCGGGCTTGAGCAGGGCCAGCAGATCGGGCAGCCGCTCGAACTTGCCCCGTCGCCAGTCGACGTAGGCCAGATCGAAGCGGGGACCTTTCGGAGCCCCGCGGTCGAGCCAGATACCGGCGTCCTCGGCGACGAACGTGATCCGCTTGTCGTCGCCAGCAGCCACCCGCCGGGACGGGACGCCGGCTCCCTCGGCGATCCAGCGCCGCGCCTGCACCAGGGTGTCCCGGTCGGCGCGGCCGGGCTCCAGCTCCTGCGCCAGGTACGGCCTCGGGACTGGTAGGCCCGCATGTTGAGGTGTCGCGTACTCCAGCTGCTTGCGCCGTACTGTGGCTTCGTATGACCGACTCCGAGATCGAGATCACCGAAGAGCTGGTACACGATCTACTCAAGGACCAGCATCCGGACCTTGCAGGGCTGGCCATCCGCGAAGTAGCGGGCGGCTGGGACAACCAAATGTGGCGTCTTGGGGACGAGTTGGCCGTGCGCATGCCGCGCACGGAACGTGCCCCGGATCTCCAGCGCAGGGAGCGCCGGTGGCTGCCCGTCCTGGCCCCGCACCTGCCGCTTCCGGTCCCGAACCCTGTACGGATCGGTGAACCGTCCGCGCGCTTCCCGAAGCCCTGGACCATCATGACGTGGGTTCCCGGCGAGCCACTCGACTACACCTCGATCAGCCGCGGCGACCACGCGGCCGACACGTTGGCGGGCTTCCTCAGGGCGCTCCACGTGGAGGCGCCGGCTGAGGCGCCGATCAGTTTGGACCGCGGCGACCACCCCAAGAAGTGCACGGACGGCTTCGAAAAGTCCTTGCAAGCCGTTGCCCCCGGCGGCATTGCCGCCGACGTCCGGGCCGTCTGGGACGATGCTGTTGCGACCCCTGAGTGGGAGGGCCCGCCGGTATGGCTGCACGGTGACCTCCATCCCGCGAATGTCGTCGTCTCGGACGGGACGCTCTCGGGCGTAATTGATTTCGGTGACATGTTCGCCGGCGATCCGGCGTGGGACCTCGCGGCCGCGTGGCTGCTCCTTCCCGCGGGTGCGGGCTCACGGTTCTTCGAGGTGTACGCGCATGCGGACGAGGCGACGATCCGGCGTGCCCGAGGGTTGGCTGCTCTGAAAAGCCTTTTCCTCATCCTTATGGGCCAGGCCGGGGACCGGGGCCTTCCTGGCGGCAAGCCGACATGGGGACCCGCAGGCCGGGCGGCGCTCGATCGCGTTCTGACATCCGGCTTGGACTGGCCCTCTCCCGCATAGGCCCCGTTCCCCCGCGAGGCTCAGTCACATGGTGACCGTGGGCGATCTCGCGGGGGCGCGCCGGGCCCGGTCGGCACCGGGTTTCGCAGCCCGCTTGGCGGTGGCGACGTGGCAGCAGCCAAGGTCAGGTCGTGACGACTGGAGCTTGCAGCTCGGCCACCGACTCGTGCGAATCCTCAGAGGAGTTGAGCGTGACCTCCCGCGCATGCCCGTCGAACCGGTAGCCGTGCGCGTCGACCCAGCGAACAAGCAGCTGGCTGGTGCTCAGAAAACTGTGCGTCATGCCGCGGTGCACGATCGTGGCGGCGCATTCCACCGAGGGCAGTGAGACGATCTGGAGGTCCGCGTATTCCGTGACTCCCGCGGGGACAGGGAGGCCGACGTGCACGACGATCCCGTAGTCGCCTTCGTCAGGGGTCTCGAAGTAGACGGTGCGAGGGCCGGTCGGAGCAACTCCGGCAGAGTTGAGCCGCCTGCGCAGTTCGTCGAAGAGCCGGCCGATAAGCGGGCCGGTCTCGTCAGGGCTGAAGCTCGTGGCCATTGCGCTCAGCTCAGCCAGACGGACCGCGGGCAGTTGCCTGATGACGACGTCTTCCTGGGGCATGGAACCCTCGTTCTCGATCAACCGGAGCCGCGCCTCGATCTGGGCCAGGCCCGACGCCGCGTCCGCCAGCGCCCGCCGCCGGCGTTGAGTACGTCAACAGCCTGAAGGTCACCAGCCACTCGCTGCGCGCCGGACCGAACACCGACATGAGACGCGCGAACGTGTCCCTGTCGGAACGCAACGAGGCCGGCGACTGGGGCGAACGCTCCACCCTGGCGGACACCGACTACGACCGCCCCCGACGACACCGTGGACGTCACGGACAAGGGCCCGCTGGACGCCATCCCGCTCCACGGCCGGTTCGATCACGCCCCACGAGGGACGCAAAAGCGCAGGTCAGCACGTATGCGGACGCTGCGGTCCACGTGCACGGGGGCGTTGTCCGGACTCCGGGAAAAGCCTAGGTGGCCTGACCTGAATCGTCGGTCAGAGCAGCTGCGGTCAAGGTGAGGTGCTGAACCAGGACCGCGGCTGCGGTGTCGGCGTCGCGGGCCAGCGCCGCCTCCTCCAGCCTGCGGTGTTCCTTTTCGCCGTCCCGGTCGGGGTTGCGGTGCGCCGACCAACGGCGGGCCAGCTCGCTCGCGGTCCACAACCGGTCGAAGGTCTCCAGCAGGGTGGGGTTGCCGCACCCTTCCAGCAGCGTGCGATGGAAGGCCCTGTGGGCCTCGGACCAAGCGCCGGTGTAGTACTCGCCCTCCTCCGGCACGTACGCCGGGGTGCGGACCAGGCGATGGTGGGCGGCCCGCACGTGGGCCTCCCAGCCGACGTCGCCGCGCTCGATGGACATGCGCAGTACTACCGGTTCGATGGTCCGGCGGGCCTCCGCGATCTCCTGCCAGCGGCGGTCGGAGAAGGACGGGACCGCGAAGCCGCGGTTGGGCAGCCGGTCGGCGAGCCCCTCGCCGACCAGCCGCACGAGCGCCTCGCGCGTGACGGCCAGGCTCACGCCCTGTTCCCTGGCGAGGTCCTGCGGTTTGAGGGCGTCACCAGGGGCGTAGTCCCCGCGCATGATCGCGCCCCGCAGGTGTGTGTAGACCTGCTCGGAAAGCATCTGCTTCCCGGAGGGAGCCGGGTTGTGAGGCGTGCCAGTCATGAACTCAGCATAGACGATTTCACAAATAATCGATTATTGCTGCTATCGTCGATCAATGGCGGACGGGAGTCATCGCCGACTCCGTTCCGTCGACTCTGCGGCCCGGTAATCGGCCGCGCCACCGCCCCCAGCGCACAGCCCTGGAAGGAACCTGGAAGGAACATCGCGTGAACGCCAACGCCCCCTTCGCCCGCCTCCCCGAGGCGGCGTCCTTCACCGTCACCAGCACCACCGTCACCGACGGAGCCGCCTGGCCGCCCGAACAGCACGCCTCCGGCCTGCCCGGCGGGAAGGACATCTCCCCGCAGCTGTCCTGGAGCGGCGCCCCGGACGGCACCAAGAGCTACGCCGTCACCGTCTACGACCCCGACGCCCCCACCGGGTCCGGGTTCTGGCACTGGGCGGTCGCCGACGTCCCCGCCACCGTCACCGAACTGCCCGAGGGCGCCGGCGACGACACCGGCTCGGGCCTGCCCGAAGGCGCCTACCAGCTACCCAACGACGCCCGCGCAGCCCGCTACATCGGCGCCGCCCCGCCGGCCGGGCACGGCCCGCACCGATACTTCGTCGTGGTGCACGCCCTCGACGTCGCCTCCATCGGCGTCCCGGCCGACGCCACCCCGGCTGTCCTCGGTTTCACCATGGCCGGTCACACCCTCGGCCGCGCGGTACTGATCGCCACCGCCGAGACCTCCGCCTGACGGCGCCGCCCAACTCCCGGGAGGAACAACCGCGATGCACCTCGACGACCTTCCCGACTCCGTTCGCCCCGGCGACGACTCGATGGACCTGAACGCCGTCCGCGAAGTCAGCCGCGCCATCAGCGCGGCCCACCTGTTCATTTATCTCGCCCCCGAGAGCGCCCAAGAGGCGGCCAAGTTCGGCGTGACCAACCGCGGACCGGCGTACCTTGCCTTCCGGTCGGCCGCAATGGGCGCGGTTCCGTGGCAGGTCACGCTGGCAGCCTTCTACAACTTCAGCCCGCGGGCGGTGCGGGCCATGGCGGGCGTGTGGGACGCCGCGCCGCCCGAGCAGTGGCAGGCCGCCCGTTTCCTGGCCGCCGGGCGGGCGATGCGGCGCGTCGGAGTGCAGATCACGGCCGACCAACTCGCTGAGGCGCGATCGCTGATCGACCCGGTCGTCACCGGCGCCGACTACGCCGGCAAGGTGCTGGCCGCCGCGAACGCGTCGGTCGCGATGCCGTCCGATCCACTCGTCGCGCTGTGGCAGCAGATCACGGTGGCGCGCGAGTGGCGCGGCGACGCGCATCTCGTCGTGCTCGCCGACAACGGTCTCGGACCGTGCGACTGCCTCGTTCTGCATACCGCGACAGGCCGCCTCCCGACGGCTCTCGCGCGGGCGACCCGCCAGTGGGACGATGAGGAGTGGACCGCGGCTACGGCACGTCTCGTCGCGCGCGGCTGGCTCGACTCCCAGGCCATGATCACCGACGCCGGCAACGCGGCGCGCGAGCGGATCGAGGTGGAAACGGACGAGCACTGCTCCGCGCTGTGGGAGCCGATCGGTAACGCGGGTGCCCGCCGTTTCGCCTCGCTCATCTCGCCGATCACCGACGCGTTCACCGCGGCGGGAACGTTTCAGGGCGTTCGTTCGGCTTAGCTCGTACTGACGGTGACACCCATGGACGGCGGGATCTCGCATAAACGATGGCGGGCTCAAGCGATCAACGCATCACCGCTGTTCAGGAGCCCAGAGTAGACGTCTGACGGGGCTTCGGTATCGGTGGATCTTGCGGGGGCGGTCGTTGAGTTCTGCGGCGATGGCATCCAGGTCGTCCTGGCTGAGCATGCGGAGGTCCGCACCCTGCCTCTGCTGCCCCACTCGATCGCGTCGACGACCGACGGCGGCCCCCCTCCGATGCGGTGGCGGAGGAGTGAACCGCACCGAGATCGGTGGAGCCTCGAGCAGCCAGGCCACGGTTCGCCGAGCCCGGGCTCCGGCACATCAGCCGACCGGGTGCACGCTCGCCTGGTACGTCAGGATCTCAGTGCCGTTGCCTTCCTCGCCGTTGTCGGGAGCGGCCCACATCGTGATCTTGTCTCCGTCGGCGGACAGCTTGAGAGGGTTGCGGGTGACCACGTGGCCGGCGGTCGACCACTGCTGGAAGGGCACCTCGTGCAGGACCCTGTGGCTGCGCAGGTCGATCAGGGCCATCCCGCCGAGTTCGTAGACGGCGCCGGTTCCGCCCGCGGCCGGGGTCTGGGGCAGGTTCGTGACGCCGCCGCAGAGCATCTTGCGGTCCGGGACGTACTGGCAGTCCTGGTAGTCGATGAAGTACTGGGAGTTGTCCCAGTCGGCCATCTGCCGCCCCTGCTCGTTCCACTCGTAGAAGTGGCGCGAGCCCCAGTTGTTGCCGATGAGGTGGCCAGTGACCTCGTCGCGGACGATGCCGCCGATGTGGTCCTTGACCTCGAACTCCTTGTGGACGTCGAGGGTCTTGAGGTCGATGCGGTAGATGATGGAGCTGCTGTTCGGGCGGTACTGGGCCACGGGCACCCACACCGAACTCCCGTCGGAGTCGATGCCACCGGGGTGGTACATGTCCCCCTGGCCCAGGACGATGTCCCGCTGCAGGTGTCCCTCATCGTCCATCACGAACACGTGGCCGATCCCACGACCGGGAGTGCGGTCGTACCCGCCCTGCGGGGTGGGGTACTTCTGGGTGGGCTCGATGATCTGGACCGCGGACAGGAAGATGTGGCCTCCGGCCTGGACCATCCCCTCGGTGTGGTAGGTCGCGAAGTTGAGCTTGAGCTTGCCGGTGAGCTGCCAGGCGGTGTTGCGATCGACCGCGTCGAATGCCTGTGCAAGGACGCCGTCCTGCCGGCTCTCGGCTGCGACGGCACGCGTCGCGGGCGAGACAGTGTGCTGGGTCGAGCTGACCGCCATCGCCACGCCCCCGGCGGCGAGGCACGCGGACAGTGCCGCGGCGGCAGCGATACGGCCGGTCGCCATGTTCTTCATGTCCACCCCTGCAGTTCTATCGGCCCCCGAGAACGCAGTGACCGTACGAGGGCGAAGTGAACCGGCAAAGTCATAGCAGACAACGGGCATCGAAACGACCGGCCACGCAACCGACCGCCCCGCGTACGGGGAGCACGTCCGGCGCAGGCCCCTCGCACCCGACCGCGCAGGCGCCGGGTACGCACCGGTCCCGCCGACCGTCACCTAGCGCGCCGAAGGATAGTGGCCGCACCCGGCGCGCCGGGAGCGCCAGTCCTCAGCGGCGCCGCCTACCGCCCCGTCTGTCGTTCTTCCGGTGGCCGCGCTGCCGAAGACGGCCGATGTGGGTCTTCCGCTCCCGGGACCCACGGTCGGCGAGAGTCTGAAGGTCCGCAAGGCCTTCACGGTCCGGGTGGCCGGAGGTCAGAGCCGTCCGAAGGGCCTCTTCGGCCTCGTGGCCCTGTTGGTGCAGCATCTCGCCCAACCCGTCGGCGCCGGTCGCCTCATAGAGCTGCAACAGGCTTTCGGCGACCATGAGCAGGCTTTCCGGCTCCGTCAGGTCTTCGGGGGTGAGGATCTCCCGGCGGGCCAGGAGGCTCAGCGCGGTGGGAGCCAGGGATGGGTCCGAGCGCAGGCTTCGCAGCAGGATCTCACCGTCGTCGAGCGATGAGGCGAGGACGTCCAGCATGGCCTCGGCCCGGGTGCGGAACGGCATGGTCCGCACCGCGTGGACGAGCTGCTCCAGCGCCGCGGAGCGGCCGCCGTTGGCGGCCATCCATGCGGCGAGCTCGACCCGGGCGGACTCCGGATCGTAGTGGTCGGCTAGGACGCCCAGGAGGCCGGCCGGCTGGGCCTGGGCAAGCTCGCCGATCAAGGGGGCATCCCGGCCCTCGGCCAGCAGACGGCGGCGCACGGAGTCCGTTCCGAGGTCGGTGAGGCTGATCAACTCAACGGGTCCCGCACTCAGTTCGTACTTCAGTTTCCGGCTCCGCAGGGTTGCCTCGTCATCCGACAAAGCGTCAGCCGACAGAGCGTCATCCAGCAGTACACCGTCCAGCAGGTCGTCATCGTCCGCGGCCGGCATTCCGGCCCACCCCTCGGCCTCGTCCTCGCCCTCGACCTCGTCCTCGCTCATCGCCAGATCCCCGAAGACAGGTTCGGCCATCCCCTGGTGGCACTCGATCGCCCCGAGGTCCTCCAGAACTCCCAGCAGCCTGCGCAGATCGCTGTCGTCGTCGGGCTGTTCCCACCCGATGGAGCCCGTGCCGAGCACTCCCAGCAAAGAACTCGAGCGGTAGGCGAGGTGGACGGTCTCGCGCAGCCCGGGCCACGGCATGGGGTACGGCAGGCTGTAGAGGGTCGCCAGTACGTCGGGGAGGATGACGTCGTACAGGTCGTACTCGTCGAATCGCAGGGATTCTCCGTACCTGCCGCGGGGCCCGCCCCTCACTGGACTGCGCAGCTCGCCGAACGCATCGAACGCCCGCTGCCACAGTGCAAGAGGGTCGTTCAGTACGGGCTCCGCCTTGGCCACCGCGTACAGCTTCCCCTTGGCGACTCGTATCAGTCTGGCTCTCTTCGCCCACTCCACGAGGAGGTTGAGGCGCGGCAGGTCCGCGGACGAGCGGACCGAGTCGGTGACGTCTCCGGTGTTCAGTTGCTCTACGAGTTCTCGGGCGTCGGACAGACGCAGCCTGCCGGAACCGGTGAGCGTCCGACCGTCGCGCCCCGCCCACTCGGTCAGGCCGCGCAGCTGCCGCAGGACCGGTGAGCGGTCGGCCTGTTCCCGCAGGACGTCGTCGCCCGGGAGCGCGACCGGGAGCTGCGGCTCGGACCGTACGGGCCCGGGTCTCCGCATCTGCCGCTCCACGATCGCGTCGAGCACCTCGGGGTCGTAGGGCACCTCTTCGCGCTGTGCCCGTTCCACGAACTCCTGCAACGCCTGCTCGTCGTGGACGTCGACGCCCTGCTCCGCCGCGATGGTGATCCAGAACTTCGCCAGGCCCCAGCGGCTGCGGTCGGCCATCGCCTCCGCGTAGCGGGGCGCTGCCGCGTCGACGGCCTCCAGCGCCTCGGACAGGGACGCCCCTCGGGGATCCGCGAGGTGGACGGCGTCCAGATAGTGCAACAGGGCCCGCAGAGTGCCCGGTGCGTCGGCGGGCTCCTCGTCGGGAAGTACGGTCACCGTCCGCGGGACCCAGTCGAGCAGGAACTCCTCGATGTGCCGCTGGTCCCACAGTCCCAGCCTGCCGTCGGGCGTGCCGAGGTGGCGGTACTCCAGCGCGGCTTCGGCGACGAACGGATCGGCGTCGAACCCGTTCTCCCCGGCCCACCGGTCGAACCGGTGGACAAGGAGACCGCAGGCCGCCTCGTACTCGTGCTCCTCCGCGGGATTGAAGATCATCCGCATGGTTCCCGCTCTGGCCTTTCGCCGGGCTGTGTCTCCGCTGCCCACGCTACCGGCCGCGGCAGGCAGGCCGGGTCCAGAACCTACAGGCGGCGGCACTCTGGAGGAAGAGATGGTGTGAAGGTGGGAGAGGAGGCGTGATGCGGACCAGCGACGAGATCTATCACCGGGTCCGCTGGGACCCGCGGCTCGATCCGGCCCGGTTCGTGCTGGGGATCAGCCAGCGCGGGGGTGCGCCCAAGCGCATCGCGCTGACCTCCTTCGTACCCGGGGGCGACATCCCATGGCACCGGGTGGTGTTCATCGAGGCGGACGGCGAGGTGGTCTGGGACCGGGCCACGGGTGTGGACCGCATCGACGTGTCGAACGCCGGCCGTGTGCGGGGCCCGCGCCGCCTGCGAGCCACGGAGGGCTGGTACGCGTCGGACCGATACGGTGATCAATACGGTGTGGAAGCCGGCCTGCGCCCCGACCCGGACTTCGGCTGGAGCGGGCCCACCACCGCCTTCGACGCATACCCGACCGCTCGCACGGCGGTGGCCTGGATCCCGCCTGCCGAGCTGTGGGAACCGATCCAGGACATCCGCCAGGACTACGATCCGCAGATCCACCGCTGGCCGCCCCACGTCAATCTGCTCTTCGGCTTCGTGCCGGAGTCCGACTTCGGGCAGGCGGCCCCGCTGCTCGCCGCTGCGGCGGCCCAGTCGCCGGTCTTCACGGCCCGGTTGGACGGCGTACGCACCTTCCGGCACCGGGCGTACTCCACGGTGTGGCTCGACCCGGCGGCGTCCGGCGCGGCACCGTGGGCGGGTCTGTACCGCGTACTGCAGCAGCGATTCCCGCGCTGCCGTGGGCGCGGGAAGAGTTTCACCGCTCACCTGTCCCTGGGCCGCACCCAGGAACCGCAGCGGGTCGCCGCCGACTGCGCCACCCGGCTCGACGCCATGACGGCGACGGTCTGGGAGCTCGTTCTGCTCTCGCGCAGGGGCGACGGGCCGATGCGGCCGCGGGTCACGGTCGCTCTGGGCACGGGCGAGGTGCGCCGGCTGCCCGAGCCGGGCCCCGACGCGCCACCGGGCGCGGAGGATCCGGCCTGGCTCTCCGAGATCACCGACAGGTGAGGCAGAGGCCCCATGCGCGACTGTCGCGCGCCTGCCGAAAGCAGGTTGCCATGATGACCTCGTGCGAACCCTTGGCATCGACCTCGCCGCCGGCCCCCGGACCACCGCGGCCGCAGTGATCGTCTGGGAGGGGGCGAGCGCCGTCGTCGAGCCCCCGCTGCTGCGGTGCACCGATGAGGATCTGCTCGGACTCCTCACTGGTCTCCGGCCAGGTGAACGGGCCGGGATCGACTGTCCTTTCGGCTGGCCGATCCCCTTCGTCGAGGCCGTCTCCGCCCATGCGGCCGGCAGGCCCTGGCCCGGGCGGGGGGCGGAGAGCGCCGCGCACCGCGCCACCCTGCGCCTTCGCCGTACGGATCTGTTGACCCATCGGGCGCTCGGCGCAGGGGCCCGTCCGCCGCTGTCCGTCGCCTTCGACAGGCTCGGCGCGACCACCGCCCGCTGGGCGCACCTTGCCGATGCGCTGGCCGCGCGGGGGCTGGAGGTGGAGCGGACGGGGAAGGGCGGCATTGTGGAGGTGTACCCCGCCGCCGCCCGGCTCCGCTGGGGGCTCGGCAGCCCGCGCTCCATGGAGGTCCTGCTGCGCGCGGCACCGCAGCTCCAGTGCGAGCCGCACGTCCAGGAGCTGTACCAACGCAGCGAGCACGCCTTCGACGCGCTGATCGCGGCACTGGTGGCGCGGGCCGCCGCACTCGGCCTGACCGCGCTGCCCGAGGGCCAGGACCTGGCCGCGGCCGAGATCGAGGGCTGGATCCATCTCCCGGCGGAGGGCAGCCTGCCTCGGTTGTTCTGACGTTCGGTGGCCGGTTTGGAGCCCTGAGCCGCGTCGGGGCCCGAGTCCCTCGGCCCCTGAACCGCGCCGGTCCCTACTTCTTGCTCCCCACCGCCTCCTTCCGAAGGAGGTCGATGAGGCTCGGGGTTCCCTCCGTGGTGCGCACATCGATGAACGTACGCACATAACCGCCGTCCACTGCCCGGCGCAGCAGCGCGTTCGCGAGGTCCGCACGCGCGGTGAACCGGCCCGCAAGCCGTGAGTCGGCGACCCGGTAGTCGCTGACGGCGGTCGCGTCGAAGAGGCCGGCGGGGCGGATGACCGTCCAGTCGCGGTCACTCTCGCGCACGATCTCCTCCAGGCGCCGCATGTCGTCGTACACCGTGCGTCCCACGAAACGCACGATGAACGGCTCGAGCACCTTGCGGAAGAAGAATCCTTCCCCTGGCGCCTCCCCGAACAGCACGGTCGAGGTCACACAGACCAGACGTCGGACGCCCTGTTTCGTCATGGCCTGCGTGATGTGGGTGATGCCGTCCGAGTACACCGTGACGGGGTCCCGGCTGTAGGGGACGCCGAGTGCCGAGATCACCGCGTCGTGCCCGGCCACGGCGGGTTCGACCGCCGCCGGGTCCAGTACGTCGGCGCGGACCACGTGCAGGCGCGGGTCCGTCAGCGGGAAGGCGTCGGGCCGACGCGTGACGGCGGTGACCGCGTGCCCTTCCGCGATGGCCTGTTCGGTTACCAGCCGTCCGGTCGGACCGTTCGCTCCGAAAACGACGAGCTTCACTTGCTTTCCCCTCTCCGAGGGTTCCGATTCCGAGGTGTCCTTGCCGTCCAAGAGGGCCCGCGCGGCCGCGAGTGTGACATCCCGGTGGAGGGGTGACCATGACGATGTGAGAGGTACGGAGCCTGTGCATCCGGAAGGCGGCGCGCGGCGCGCCGGCCACCGCGGTGTGCCGCACACCGCGGATCTGCGGGTGGAGGCGTGGGCCCCGACCCGTGAGGAGTGTCTGGCACACGCGGTGCGGGGTGTCTGCGAGTCGTTCCTCGATCTGACGGGAGCGGCGGGTGTCCGCAGGCGGGACGTGAGGGTACGGGCGGACAGTGACGAGGACCTCCTCGTGGCCCTGCTGGAGGAGGTCGTGTACTGGCTCGACACCGCGGACGAGGTACCGGTCGACGTGGAGTTGACCCCTGTCCCCCAGGGTCTGCGAGCCGGCCTGCACATGGCTGACGCATCGGCGCTTCCCGTGACGGGGGCGGCACCGAAGGCGGTCACGCTGCATGACCTGTACTTCGCTCACCACCCCGAAGGCTGGACCTGCTCGGTGACGCTCGACGTGTGAGGTGCCCTGATCCCTGCGTACGGCGGCATCTGCCGCCCCAGCCGTGTGATCCCTGAGCACGGAGCGTATCCGCGCTCCTGGCCCGTGGAAGAGGGAGTCGGGAGCAACCTTTCCGAGCGGGAGCCGAGCCGGGCGGGCCGCATGCGGCCCGATGACCGCACAACATCAAGGAGTGAAGGTTCATGGCAGTGTGCGAGGTCTGCAACAACGACTACGACATGGCGTTCGAGGTACGGGCGCAGGGAGCCGTCCACGTCTTCGACAGCCTTGAATGCGCGGCCCAGAAGATGGCCCCGACCTGTACCAACTGTCAGTGCCGCATCCTCGGCCACGGCCTTCAGGCCGACGGCGAGTTCTTCTGCTGCGCGCACTGCGCCCGCCAGAAGGGGTTCGCGCAGCTGGTCGACCACGCCTGAGTCCGGCCGGCTCCCGGTGCGCTCGCGGGATCCCGCCCGTACTCCCCAGGATCTCGTACGGGCCCTCCGCGCGGCCGGGATCACCGACGAGCGGCTGCTCGAGGCCGTGCGGGCGACGCCGCGCGAGCGGTTCGTCCCCAGCGGACGTGCTGCGGCGGCCTACGACGACGTACCCGTGTCGATCGGTCATGAGCAGGTGACCACGCAGCCCTCGCTGTCGGCCATGATGATCGAGAGCCTCGGCCTCGGCGGGGACGAGCACGTACTGGAGGTGGGTACGGGTCTCGGCTTCCAGACCGCGCTGCTCGCCCGGCTGGCCGCCGACGTGGTGAGCATCGAGATGTGGCCTGACGTCGCCGCCGAGGCCCGGCGCAACCTTGCGGGCCAGGGCGTCCAGAACGTGGAACTGCGGGTCGGGGACGGCAGCGGCGGCGTGCCCGACCGTGCTCCGTACGACGCGGTCATCGTGTCGGCCGCGTTCCCCGAGGTACCCGCGCCGCTGATCGAACAGTTGCGGCCCGGCGGCCGCCTCGCGCAGCCCATCGGTTCCGGCGGCGACGAGGAGGTCATGTCGTTCCGGCGCACGGCTTCGGGGCTGGACGCGGGGCGGCTGCTGACCGCGGCCCGTTTTGTACGCCTGCGGGGCCGGTACGGCTTTCCCTGATCCGACGTCCCTTTCGCCGCCTGTCAGTCGAGTGGTGCCCGCCAGTCGAGGCGCACGTACGCTCGAACTATGGACATCACGCTGGTCCAGGACGGCCCGTTCCGTTTCCGTATCGACCAGCAGGATCCGATGCGGGTGCCCGGAGTCGTCTTCGCCACGCGGGACCTGCTGCCGCAGGCGGCCGGGGACAAGGCGCTGGAGCAGGTGGTGAACGTGGCGACGCTGCCCGGCATCGTCCGTGCCTCGTTCGCCATGCCCGACGTGCACTGGGGGTACGGCTTCCCGATCGGCGGGGTGGCCGCCACGGACATCGACGACGCCGGTGTGGTCTCGCCTGGCGGGGTGGGGTTCGACATCTCCTGCGGTGTCCGGCTGCTGGCCGCCGACATCGAACGCGGTCCGCTGGCCCCGAACATGCGCAGGCTGATGGACATCCTCGGCGACACCATCCCGCGGGGCATGGGCCGTGGCGGGCTGTGGAAGCTCAAGGGGCGTTCCCAGATGGACGAGCTGCTGGTGGGCGGCGCCCGGTACGCGGTCGAGAGCGGCCACGGCGTGCCACGCGACCTGGTGCGCTGCGAGGACTACGGCGTGCTGGACGGGGCCGATCCGTCGCAGGTGGGGCAGCGGGCGGTGGACCGGGGGCTGCAGCAGGTGGGCAGCCTGGGCTCGGGCAACCACTTCCTGGAGGTGCAGGCGGTGGACCAGGTGTACGACGCGGAGACGGCGGCCGCCTTCGGACTGCGCCCCGGCCAGGTCTGCGTGATGATCCACTGCGGCTCGCGGGGCCTCGGACACCAGGTGTGCACCGACCACGTCCGCGTCATGGACCAGTCACTGCGGACATACGGCATCCACATCCCGGACCGGCAGTTGGCCTGCGTACCCGTCGTCTCCCCGCCCGGCCGCGCGTATCTCGGGGCGATGGCGGCCGCCGCCAACTACGGACGCGCGAACCGGCAACTGCTCGCCGAGGCCGCACGCCATGCCTTCGCCGTCGCGGCCGGGGTGGGCCTTGACCTGGTGTACGACATCTCCCACAACACCGCGAAGATCGAGACGCACGAGGTGGACGGTGTCCGGCGCCGCCTGTGCGTCCACCGCAAGGGCGCCACCCGGGCCCTGCCACCGGGCGACCCGAGCCTGCCGGAGGATCTCGCCGGGGCCGGACAGCCCGTACTGGTCCCGGGCACCATGGGCACCGCCTCGTACGTGATGGTCGGCACCACCGGGAATGACGCGTTCCGGTCGGCCTGCCACGGAGCGGGGCGGGTGTGGAGCCGCCATCAGGCGCTGCGCAGGGTCCGCGGCGAGGAACTCCGGAGCGAACTGGAGTCCCAGGGCATCGCCGTACGGCCGTCGTCGTGGCGCGGGCTCGCCGAAGAAGCGCCCGGCGCCTACAAGGACGTCGACGCGGTCGCCACCGCCACCGAAGGCGCGGGGCTCGCACGGCTGGTCGCCCGCCTGGTGCCGCTCGGCGTCGTCAAGGGATGACACCGCAGGACGCCCGAAGCCCAAAGCCCGGAGCCCGGAGCCCGGAGCCCCGCGTCGCACCGCGGATTGGTCTCTCACCCGTTCAGGCCCCTGCGCACGCTGACTGCCGGGGTGTCTCTCCCCCGTTCAGGCCCGCCGACGGGCACGGCGTCGCCGACGGGCCTTGCATGGAGGGCATGCGGGTCTCGACGTTCCTGGTCTCAACGTGCCTGGTCCAGGGCCGGGTTCCAGTGCCATGAGCCGCCCGGCAACCGGCGATTCCGCACCAGGGGAGGCAGATCGGAGCGACGTCCTGCTCAGCCGGGGCTATCTGCGGGTTCTTCTGCGCTCCGTGCTGCTCGGCGTGCCCGTCGCGCTCGCCAGCTTCTTCTTCGTCAGCCTTCAGCACGCGCTTCAGAGCGGCGTGTGGCAGTCCTTGCCGCGGGCCGTCGGTTACGACCGCGCCCCCTGGTGGTGGCCGCTGCCCGCGCTGCTGCTGGCCGGGCTGATCCTCGCGCCGATCGTCACCCGCATGCCGGGGCGCGGAGGCCATGTGCCGGTGAAAGGCCTCGGGGGCCGGCCCATCGGCCCCAAGGAGCTGCCCGGCGTGATCCTGGCGGCCGTGGGCACTCTCCCCCTCGGTGTCGTCCTGGGGCCCGAGGCTCCGCTGATGGCGCTCGGCAGCGGGCTGGCGCTCCTGTCCCTGCGCATGGCCCGGACGGCGCCCGACCCCGGGACCAGGGCGATCGTGGCCACCACCGGGTCGACCGCCGCGATCTCCACCATCCTGGGCGGCCCGCTCGTGGCCGCGCTGATGGTCGTCGAGGCGGCCGGCCTCGCCGGTACCCAGCTGGTCGTCCTGCTGCTGCCCTGTCTGCTGGCGAGCGCGGCCGGAGCCCTGGTCTTCACCGGCCTCGGCCAGTGGACGGGCCTGTCGGTGGGCGCCCTCGGCCTGCCCACGGTGCCGCCCGACGTGGGCCCCGACGCGGGCGACTTCCTGTGGGGCGTCCCGGCGGCGGCGCTGGTCGCGCTGGTCGTCACCGCGGCACACGGACTCGGCCGGCGTACGGCGATCTGGACCGGGCGGCACACCGGAAGGCGCACGGTGGTCTGCGCCGTCGCAGCCGGTGTCTGCATCGCGGCGTACGCCCTGCTCACCGGCCGCTCCCCCGAGGAGGCCGCGCTCTCCGGCCAGGCGGCCCTCGGCGACCTCGCCGCCCACCCGCACGCCTGGTCCGTGGCCGCCCTGCTCGCGCTCGTCGTCTGCAAGGGACTGGCCTGGGGCATCAGCCTCGGAAGCCTGCGCGGCGGTCCGATCTTCCCGGCCGTTCTGCTGGGTGCGGCGACCGCCCTGGCATGCTCGGGGCTGCCCGGCCTCGGCCCCACCCCGGCCCTGGGCCTCGGGATCTCCGCCGCTGCCGCGGCCGTGACGGGCCTGCCCCTCACCGGCGCGGTCCTGGGCGTGCTGCTGCTCGGCCGCGACGGGCACGGCCAGATGCCTCTGATCGTCGTCGCGGCCGTCGTCTCGTTCCTCACGAGCCGGCTGCTGCTCCGATGGCGTCGGCGGGAACCGGAGGACCGGCAGGAGCCGGGAGCCGCCGCCTGACCGGTACAGGCAGAAAAGGGCCCCCGGCGGACCAGCTCGTGCGGGCCGAAGCAGAACAGCCCTGGTCCCGAACACCCCAAGATCATGGGCTACGTTCTGGCCTGCGGCGCAGCAGCACCGTTGGGTTGTCGCGTACATGAAGGCAAATGAAGGGGGCACATCGTGGCGGAGTCGGTCACGGGTTCGACGTGGAAGCTCTCACCCGAAGAGGGCGGGACGCTGGCGGGGCGGTGGTGGAAGTGGGCGCTGTCCGCTCCTGACGACGCGAGCCCCGTGAAGGACACCACGGGCGAGCACGCGGGGTGGAAGCAGCCGGAGGACGTGTGGTTCCTCGCCGGCACGTACGGCGGAAAGGTGACCAGACACTGCGAGATACCGGCCGATCGACCGGTGTTCTTCCCAGTGCTCAACGTCCAGGTGCCCGGCGGACGTTCGGCCGAGGGGCTGCGGCTGCCGGTGGCACGAGCCGAGTCGTTCCTCAACGGCGCTCCCCTGCCGCTGGAGGAGTTCCACGGGCAGTTCCGGTCCCTGCTGCTGCGGCGCTCGACGTGGGGGCTGTGGGGCGCGCTCGCTCCGCTGCGGGCCGGGGCGTACGTCCTGGAGATCAAGGCCGACACCGGGCACGGATTCTGGGTGGACACGACATACCACCTCACGTCGATCGACGGTTGACTCGGTACGCGACTCGGGTGGGCTTGCCTGACTGGGTACGCTGGTATGGGCGTTGACGCGGTAAGGCGGCGGAACCGGCTTCGGCGTCCTTCTTCAAGTCCGAGCTCGATGCGGGGGCGTTGGCATGGCTACGAGGATCTCGGTGTCCGTCAAAGGGCTGACCGGTCTGGACGATCCGGACCATATGCTGCGCGACCTCGAGGCGGAGACCGGTCTGTCGTGGCAGTCACGGACGGTCGACGAGGACAAGGTCCTCACCGGCGGCATCGTCGAGATCATCCTCGTGGCCGTGGTCGGCAAGGCGACCGAGATGACCGTGGTGGCCACCGTGGACGCCGTGAAGCGGGTCGTCGAGCGCTGGCGCCGCGAGAGGCTGGATCCGCCGGAGACGTCGGTCGGCACGCAGTCCGTACCCGACTCGGACGAGGATGCGGCGCAGGCGCAGGCAGCGGAGAGGCTGGACGGCTGAGATGGCATCCCGGGCGGTGGTGATCGGACCGGCGAGGTACGCCGAGTACTCGGGGATCGACAGTCATCCGTCGATCGGCGAGAGCGCGCGCATGTACGGCGAAGTCCTGGCGGGCGACGACATGTGGGGCCCCGACTGCTGCCGGGTCCTCACGGAGGACGAGGTCAGGACGGCCGACGGCGTCATGGAGGCGCTGCAGGCGGCCGCGGACGAGACGGGGCCGGACGACATCTTCCTGGTGGTCTATGTCGGTCACGGTCAGTACTGGAGCGACCTTCCCGGCGCGCAGGTGCATTTCTCGGTGGGCTCGTCCTCTCGGGACAAACCGTGGACCTGGCTGTCCAGTTGGTATGTCTACCGCGTCATGCGCAAATCCAGGGCGAGGCTGAAAGTACTGATCGCCGACTGCTGCTATTCTAATCTGCTGCCTCAACTGGGCGAGGAACCGGTCCTCCCCGGGGTCTTGGGCGAGTTGGACGAAGGAACCTGCGTTTTCACGGCGGTCAAGAACCTGAATTTCGCCTCGGCCGACGGCTGTTCAGCCCTGCCCGGGGAACTATCGAAGTGCACACCGTTCAGCGGGCATCTGCTGCACATACTTCAGGACGGGACGAAAGACTACAATCATCAGCTCACCATCGGCCTTCTGCGTGAGGCCGTGAAAAAGGAGATGGAGAGCTGCACCGCCGCCCGGCACCAGGTGCCGAGGATGTCGCTGAACGACGCCCGCGACGGCACGCCGCTTTTCACCAACCGCATGGAGCCCAAGAGGCGCGATCAGGTCCCGCAACTTCCTGTCGAGCCCGCGGACTGGGTCAAGACCCTGATGCTGGACCGGGATTCCCGCCTGGACGAGCTGCTGAAGGACGAGCGGAAGACCGGCGACGTCGTCGCTATCCTCAGTGCCAGGTCGGATGAGGCCAGTCGGCATCTCGCGCGGCACATCGACGTCAAGGCCAACAACACGTTCAGCTCACCGCACGCCTTTGCCCGCTACTGGAATCAGGTGGAGAAGGCACTGCGCGCATGAGGGAGGGCCAGAAGGCCAAAGGCTCCGACACGGCAAAGGCTTCCGAGGGTGAGGGCGGGGAGCCGTGGAGCTTCGGCTACGAATGGGTGACCAGCTGCTCGGTCGAGGCCTTCGTGGAGCGTATGCAGGCCATGCGGGAGGGCGAGAAGCCGGTCACCGAGAGCAGTGAGAAGCCCCGGCCCGCCACCGCGATCCGGGCGATGCACGCCTTCGCCATCAAGCGCCCCATCGACCAGCTCATCGAGTCCGCGGCGAGCTTCGATTACCGGGACGCCGTCAACATGCTGGCGACGGCGGCGTTGTGCCGGAACATCATGCATGCCGCGGAACTCGCCATCAAACAATGGGATGCCGAGCGCCAGAGTGAGGACGGACGCCCTCGGCTGACCGACGGCGTCATTCATGACATCGCATGCCAGCGGACCGTCCTGGATGTCGCCGTGTTCATCCGCGTATGCCATCGAAACGGCAACCGCGAACTGGTGGACAAGACCCTGCGCGTGTTCACCACGCCGAGTTCAGGGCGGACCAATCTCGACAAGGCCCTGCTCTATATCGCGTTACGCGACGAGAAGTGCCCCGATGAAGCCGCCGAACTCCTCCGCCAGACCCTCGTCGCGATCACTGAACAGGGTTCGCTGCAGGCGTCGGACACCGTGCCCAGGGAGTTCAACGATCTCGCCGGGGCGCTGCACCAGCTCAGTCCGTCCGAGCGGATCCTGGAGGAATGGGTCGACGCCCAGTTGCGGCTCCCGGATCACGTCCCTGAAACGAGACGGATCATCGCCCATCTGATAGCCACCCGGACGGACAACCCCGACACCCTTGTGGAACACGTCGGCAAAAGGCTCTCGCAGCACGACATCGTCGAAATCTGCGGCCAGTTGGCCAAGCCTCCGTCCTCCGAGAAGTGCGCGGCGATCCGCGAACATGCCGCATCACGCGACAATGTGGAGCACCTGGCCGAGATCGTCATAGCCTGGCACCGCTCCGAGGCCCTCACCAAGACGACCAAGGACCTGCTCGCCGACATCGTGGCCAGGGGAACGGCGCGCGAGGGAGGACCGCGCTCGCCCAGGGAACTCGAGTATCTGGACACGGTACTGGGCAACTTCAACGCCCAGCCGGAGTGCAGAAGGCTGCTGCGCATCGCCGCCGCGACGCACACCGACGGCCGCTCCGGGGCCGACATGGCCGCCCTGCTGGAAAGGATCGAGCGGCCGCGTGACCGCAACCGTGCGGCGCAGACGGTGGCCCAGCAGCTCACCGCACACGTACTCGAACAGGGCGCCGACGCCGGCTTGTTCGTCGACTACGTGAGAGGGCTGCGGTCCTCCGGCCGCTCGGAGGCCGTCTACCTGGCCTGCAAAGAGCTGGCGGACCCCTCCGCCTCCGGCCGGGCGCCCGAGGGTTCGGGAGCGATCATCGCCGATATCGCCGCCCGCCTGTACGGCGCACGTCTGCGCCGCGACGGCTGGGACCTGCTCGAACGCTGCCTGGAGAACGAGCAGCGGGTCACTCCTCAGGACGTGGCGGTGATCGTCGGCAGGCTGCACGCCAGCACGATGCAGGAAGAGGACAGGCACCTTCTGCTCCGTGCCACGGTGGGCCGCTGGTCCGACGCGCATCGCAGGGAGGAGGCGGTCGAGGAGCTGCGTGGCAGGAGGTTCGACGCGGAGGCCACGGAGGTCATTCGTTCGCTGCGCTAGCGGCCGGGGAGGGACGGCCGGTGCCGGGCGTCGGCAGCATGGGCGCGACTTCGGCCATGTGCCGCTTGGAGGCTCTGACCAGCCCCTCGAAGGCCGCGAGTGACGCGGCGACGGCCAGGAAGCCCCCCAGGGGCTTGGTAAGGACGGCGACCGGGGAGTTGCCCAGCAGCGTCGACAGCGTCAGCACCGTGAGATGGCCGATCAGCCAGATCGCTGCCTGCGCGGCGGGGCTGGTGCGCCAGTGCCGGAACAGCGTCACGTGCACCTTGGCGTCGTAGATCCGCCCGAAGGCGGGCAGCCACCGGGCCAGGCTCGGGAGCCACAGCAGCAGGACGCAGGCCACCGCGAGGGTCGCCATGCCGCGCCACATGGGCGCCCAGCCCGCCCCGTAGAGGATCAGCGTGATCAGGGCGAAACTCGCCCGTGCCAGGACCTCGTGGACGTCATGCCGCAGACGCGAGTAGCCGGTCAGGTGCTCGCGCAGCGATACGAGGACGACGCCCGGAACGGCGTAGACGACCAGCGTCAGGACTCCGGTGATGGCGACGAGGGTGTTCCAGCTGCCGCCGACCGCCAGCAACGCGATCCCCGCGATGAAGAAGTCGACCACCAGCACCAGCCAGTAGGCGTCGTACCGCCGCCTCAGCGACGCCTTGCGGGCGGTCTGGAGTCCCCGGTGCGTGAGATGGGCCCGGCTGAGCGCTGCGACCTCGCGCGTGACCGCGTGGGCGAAGACGAGTCCCGCGCCCATGGGCGAGACCACGGCGCCGATCCTGAGCAGCCACCCGAGCCACCACAGCGAGGCGGCGAACGCGAACTGGGCGTAGGGCGACGACTCGACGTTGTCCATGCTCCAGTACGCGTGATACCTGCTGAAGACGACCTGAAGCGATATGTACAGGACCATCGAGTAGATGATCGTGCCGAAGACCGCCCGACGCAGCCGGGCCGCCTCGCCGATCCCCCGCCGCTTGATGTTCCCGGCGAAGTCCAGCGGCCCCTGGAAGCCCACGTAGGCGTAGATGACGCCACTGCCGACCACCGCGGTCAAGGCGGCGCCGACGCCCTTTCCGGTGTTGTCGTGACTCGCGTGCAGACCCTGGTGGTCGAAGCCGGAGGCGATCAGCAGAGCGACCGTCAGGACCGGGATGACGACCTTCACCACCGTCAACGCGGAGTTGATCCTGAAGAAGAGCCACGGGGCGAGCAGGTTCACCGCGGAGATCGCCGCCATGAAGGCCAGCGCATAGCCCCAGCCCTTGAGGGTCAGTGCGCCGGAGTCCAGGAGCCCGTGGACCTTCCAGGAGAGCCCCCTCGTCATCGCGACGGCCTCACTGGCCAGGTTGATCGCGTAGAAGATCCACAGACCGGCCGCGACCATCGTCGCCACCAGCGCACCGCTGCTCTGCAGCGGCAGGAAGATCAACCCGCCGGTCTTGGGAGCGGCGGTGCCCAACTCGACCATGACGCCTGCGATCAGCAGCATGAGCAGGCCACCGAACAGCCAGGCCAGATAGGCGTCGGATCCGGCGACCTTGAACGCGTCCTCCGCGCCCAGCATCCAGCCGGAGCCGATCACACCCCCGGCCGCCAGCCCGGCGAGATGGAACACCGACAGCCGTCGCTGCTCGTCTTCGTCCTCGATCTTCACGAGCTGTCCACTGCGGGGCTGCATCGCCCGGAGACTCATCCGCCCCTACCCTCCGCGTAGCGTTTGCAGCTCCTCGCACACAGTAGCGACAGGTTACAGCGAGACGATTCATGTGTGTACCAAATGCCACATCGGGCAGGGTGGGCCACTGATGCGACGTGTCGTCAGCAGCCTCGTGTCCTACCCCGCGCCGAGCAAGTGCTTCCGCAGCACCTCTGACAGCCCCGTCCGCTCCACTGTCCGATCGAACCGGAAGGAGCGCGCCGCCTCGACGGCCTCCTCCACCGTGATGTCCTCGAAGAGCCGGGCGAACCGTTCAGCCAGCGGCTCGGCGAGCAGGATGTGCCGGACGAGCACCGCGATGTGCGGCTTGCGGCCCCACGGGTAGGGCTCGTAGGCGGGGAACTCGCGGTCGAAGAGGGCATCGATCGGGTCGAGGACGTCGCGCACCCCCGCGTCCGAGCCTCCCCAGGAGTCGGCGCCGAGCCGCTCCTTCTGCTCCAGTGCCGGCCGGATGCGCTGCAGGTAGGGGCTGTCGGCGGACGCGTGTACCAGGCCCTGCAGGCCGATGTCCTTGTAGGTCCACAGGGCCCAGCTCGCCCCGTGCTCCCGGTAGATCTCCAACTGGTCGCGCAGCAGCGCCGACCGCCAGGTGTCCTGCGGCCGGGCGGCGGGGTAGACCGGCCCGAACTCCCCGATCCAGACAGGTGTTCCGGTCTCCCTCATGTACTGGGTGCGCCGCAGGAAGGTCTGCTCGACGACGGAGCGGTCGAAGTACTCGCCCCTCGTCATCCCGGGGTACTCCGTCGCGCTGGTGATGCCGGGCAGGGCGTAGTCGTGGGCGGTGTAGACACAGTTGGGGAGGGGCTCGTCGCGCCGGGAGAAGACCGAGAAGTCGGTCGAGTACTTGTTGCCGTCGAGGAAGAGGACATGGCGCGGGTCGATCGCCCGGATCGCCCGCTCCAGTCGCTCGTAGAACGCGAGCAGGATCTCGCCGGTCGGCTCGGACGGCTCGTTGACCGGGTTGTAGCCCGCGACCTCGGGGCGGTCCTTGTAGCGCTCGGCGAGCTGTTCCCACAGGGCCACGGCGCGGTCCTGGAAGTGGCGGTGGGTCCAGAACGCGGCGCGGTGGGTGGGGTTGTCGCTGTGCCAGTGCTGGTTCTGCGCACCGGGCAGCGCGTGCAGGTCGATGATCGAGTAGATGCCGTGCCGGGCGAGCAGCGTGATCACCCGGTCGAGGGCCGCGAACCCGGCCTCCTTCCATTCCATCGGCCGGTCGTCGTCCTCGAAGTGCCGGTAGTTGACCGGGATGCGCACCGAGTTCAGGCCCAGCGAGGCGAGGTGACGGGCGTCCGCCGCGTCGAAGAAGTCGACCAGGAAGGTGGCGAAGAAGGCGTTGTACGCCTCCTCCCCCATGGCCTCCCGCAGCAGGCGGCGGATGTCCTGCTCGCTGCCCGGGTAGCCGGTGATGAAGTTCTCCATGTTCATCCAGCCGCCGAGGCCGACGCCGTGTAGCACCACTGTCCGGCCCTGCTCGTCGGCGAGCCTGTCGCCGTCGACATGCAGCCATTGCAGTGCGGTCATTGGTCTTCCTCCGGGTGCGATCGTTCGGGTACGGCTCAGGCAGGGACGGAATACGGCGGGCGGCCACCTGACGGCCGCGCCACAGCGGCGGGGCGGGCGGCCGCTCAAGGCAGGGGCACCATGCCCTCGTGCCGCACCGACCAGCCGGAGCCGAACCCCGGACCCGTACCCGGCGCGGCGGGCGGCGCACCGTCCCAGCCCCCGGCCATGAGCGCGACTGCGATGAGCAAGCCGCCGTTGCCGGGGAGATAGAGGGGCAGCGTGTCGTCCTGCCGATTGTGACCATTGGGGAGATACCGGTTCTTCGGCTGGTCGAGGAGCAGCGCCCGTGTCGCCAGGTCGGGGCGGCCGACGCGGGTCGCGGTCATGGCCGCCATGGGGAAGTCCCAGCCCCAGGCGCTCGCCCAGTCCCAGTCGGCCAGCACCGACTCCAGGGTCCGCTCCATCGTCGCGGGATCGACCAGCGGTGTCCGCGGGATCACCCCGAGGGCGCCGAGCATGCTGGGGTGGTCGTCGCGGACCGTGTACGGCGGCACGCCGATCGCCGCGTAGATCCCGGCACGCACCGGCGGGGGCACGAGCTCGTCGGCGACCTGCCGCCACCGGCTCTCCTCCGGCAGGCCCAGCAGCACACGCCACTGGTTGGCCACACTCAGCGCCCAGGCCCAGGCGGCCAGTTCGAAGGTGGGGTTGCGCAGGCGCCGGCGGTCGGCGGCGTAGGACTCCTGCGCGGGGACGAGCGGCGGAGCGAGCTCGAAGCCGCGGGGTGTCCGCTCGGGGAGCGCGGCCATGAAGGCGGCGGTGTCGAAGACGATCGGCGCCCACCGCTCGAGGACGTCGCGGTCGCCGGGACGGGCCCGGCGGACGAGTTCGGCCAGATGGATCGGGTGCGGCTGCTGCCACAGCAGGAACGGTCCGATGTCGCTCGGCGTCTCCTCGCCGTCCGGCCCCACCTGCTTGGGCCAGCGCGCCCCGGGAAGCTTCTGGCGCGCCGCGGTGGCGCGGGCGAGCGGGCGCACCTTCTCGTACCAGGGCAGGCTCCGCTCCAGCAGCTCCGGCCGTCCCCAGGCGGCGAAGTGCGCCGCGTGCCACCAGTGCATCTCCAGGTGGAACTTGCCTCGCCAGGAGTTCGCGGTCAGCCCGGTCTCGGCCGGGGGCATCGATCCGGCGCAGTGGATGCGGGTGAGGTACTGGGAGAGCACGATGCGCCGCTCGAGCTCCTCGGCCAGCGGGTCTTCGCTGCCCGACAGGTCGACGGCGGCCCCGGACGACCAGAAGGAGGACCATCCGGACGCCGCGGCGGCGAAGACCTCCTGGCTGGTCAGAGGCGCGCCTGACCGCCGGGCGCCGTACGAGGCGAACTCCACCACGCCGGCGAAGCGGGCACCGTCACCGCGGACGACGACGCGGTGGGTCCCGGTGATCTCGGCTTCCACTGCGGGGCCGGACACCCGGACGGTGTAGCGGGTGGCGTCGAGCTCGCGGTCGATGCGCCAGCCGCCGCTCTCCCGGACCAGCCGGGTGTGGTGGGCGTCGGGACGTGACCAGTCGGCGGCGTCCCCCCAGGCCCCGGAGCCGTAGGGGAAGGCGGCGACGAGACCGACGGCCGCCCCGGGGTCGGCGGTGATCTCCACCGCCAGGGCGTCGCGGCCCGGGTGGGCGGCCGTACGGACGGTGAAGCCGCGGCCGCCCAGCCTGAACCGGCTGGTGATGACGCCGGTGGCGAGGTCGAGGTCCTGGTCGATGCCGCTCAGGTCCGACGCCCGTACCAGGCCTTCGGTGTCGGCGGTCCACAGGCCGATGCGTCCGAGGTCCAGCCGGTGCGGGTTGGCCCGCAGCCACTCCTCGGTCGGGGTCATCCCGGACTGCTCCGTGGCGGAGAGGGTCCCGCCGAGGTCGACGTAGTCGGCGGGGCCGTGTGCGGTGTCGTATCGGCGGAGCGTCGACCGAAGGCCGTGGGCCTGCTCGGGCCGCGCGGGCGTGGAGTGCCACCCCCACTGGGTCATGGTCGCAAGCAGGGTGCCGGTGCCCTGGCCGTACCGGTCCGGCAGCGGGTACCGGTCCGGTAGCGACTGCAGGCCGGTCACATCCACGGTGAAGGCGAACTCGCCGTTCCCCACGGCGAGCGGTGACTGCCCGAGGATCTCGCGGACCCGGATGCGGTGGCGTGCCACCACGCCCGCGCGGTCGAGGCTCACTGGGATTCTTCCAGCGCCTTCTTCAACTGCGACACCCACTCCTTGGCGGCGTCCGCCGGGGACGCCTTGCCGAAGAGCACGTTCGCGTCGTTCTTCGAAGTGATGTCGTTGAGCGCGGAACCGCCGGCCGGCGGGATCGGGGCGGCCGGAGCGCCGTTGTTCGCGACCTTCTCGATGTAGGCGGTGTTGGCCTTGCCCGCCTCGTCCAGCGACGGGGTGATCGCCTTGAGGACATCGGTGTTGAAGGGCAGTCCGCGGTCGTCACGGATCTTCTTGCCCGCAGCGGGCGAATTGACCAGGTAGTCGACGAGCTCGGCCGCGGCTTCCGCGTGCTTGGACTGCGAGGAGATCGCGTAGTACTGGGAGGGCAGTACGGTGGTCCCCGGTTGCTTGTACTGCTTCTCACCGGGGATGGAGACCATCTTCAAGTCCGTCCCCGCCGCAGTGGCGTAGGCGCCGACCAGGTTGGAGTAGGTGATGGTCATCGCCGCCTTGCCCTGGCCCATGAGGGTCTGCTCCGGCGTCGCCGCGGCCACCTCCTGGATCTTCTCGGCGGGCGGTATGCCCTTGCCCTTCAGCAGCGACTTCTCCAGCGTGAAGTAGTCCTCGACCGTGGAGGCCTGGACTCCGACCTCGCCCTTCTCGTCGAAGATGGGTGTTCCGCGCTGGCCGGCGTAGACGCCGAGTGTGTCGTTGACCTTCGGCTCGAAACCGTAGGTGCCCTTGGGGCTCTTGGCGGTGATCTCGCCTGCGACCTCGACGAACTCCTCCCACGTCCAGTTGTCGGTGTCCGGGAGGTCCACGCCGGCGGCCTTGAAGACGGCAGGGTTGACGATCATGCCGATGGCGTTGCCGCCGGTGGGGACCCCGTAGAGAGTGCCGTTGAACTTGGCGGCCGCGAGGGTCGTCTCCGGGAACTTCGACAGCTTCAGCTGGGAGGAGACCTCCTTCAGGTCGAGCAGGGCTCCCCGGTCGCTGTACTCGCGCGGGTAGGCACCGCCGAGCGTCATGACGTCGGGGGCGTCCCGGGCGGCGGTCTCGGTGGCCAGCTTGTCGAAGTAGGAGTCGAAGTCGCTCGTCTCGGTCTCGACCTTGATACCGGGATTGGCCTTCTCGAAGTCGGCCAGCACTGCCCTGGTCGTCGCGGCGCGCGCGTCGTCGCCCCACCAGGCGAAGCGTATGGTCGTCGTGGAGTCCGAGTCTCCCCCTGAGGACGAACAACCGCTGAGCGTCACCAGCGCGGCAACAGCCATCCCGACCGCCGGCGCCCTCAAGAAACTCTTCGACGTCTTCCGCATCAGATGCCTCGTCTTTCCTGACAAGCGGTGCCATGCCCGCAGGTACGGGGGGCAGGGCTGAGGGAAGTTGGAGGTGTGGCCGGGTCCGTCCAACTCGGGGAACATATTTGTACTGGCCACGAAAACGATTTCTCGGGGCGAGAAGTTAACTACGCCGTCACAGCCTGTCAACGCCTCGGAGACACTTCCTGACGGACGTTCAAACTGCGGGTACCGGCCCACAGCTGTTCCGGACGGTCAGCCTGGAGCGAAACATCACCGTCTCCGGATCACCGTCTCCAGGCCCTTCGCGCCGGATCACCGCATGCAGCCGCGCCCAGGCCTGGGCCGCGAGCTCCTCCCACGACACCGAGGCGGTCGTGAGGGACGGAGTCACATAGCCGGCAAGGGGGATGTCGTCGTACCCGGCGACCGAGATGTCCTCGGGGACACGCCGTCCGCGTTCGGCCAGCCCGGTGAGCAGGCCGACGGCGACCAGGTCGTTGTAGGCCAGTACGGCCGTCGCACCGCTGGCGACCACCGCGTCGGTGGCCGCATAGCCGTCCGCGGACGAGGATCCGGCATCCAGCCGATGGACGACCACTCCGGACACCTCGGCCGCGAAGTCGTCGAGACCGCGCAGGCGTGCCCTGTTGGAGAAGGCCATCGCAGGGCCCGCGAGATAGACCAGACGCCGGTGCCCCAGGCCGTGCAGATGGCGGGCGAGCTCGACGATGCCCGTGCGGTAGTCCACCGACAGCGACGGCACCGAGGGGATCGGCGTCGGCCGGTTGATCAGGACGAAAGGGTGCAGCCGCGGCGCCAGTTCTGCCAGTGCCCTGGAGGGCATGCGCGGCGCGCACAACACCAGGGAGTCGCATCGGCGGCGGGTCTCCATGGCGAGCAGCGCCTCCTCCTCCGGCGATTCGCCGGAGTCGGCGACGAGCACCCGGTAGCCGTCCTTGGCCACCGCCTTCGTCAAACGGTGCAGCAGCTCCTGGAAGGTCGGGTTGCCGAGGTCGGGGACGACGAAGGCGACGGTCTTGGTCTGGCCGAGCACGAGACTTCGGGCCAGCGGGCTCGGCAGGTACTGCAGCGCCGAGGCGGCTTCACGCACGCGCTCGGCGACGGCTGGGTCGCCGACGAAGCGGCCGTTCATCACGCGCGAGACCGTCGCCGACGACACTCCGGCCCGTGCGGCCACATCCGTGATGGTCGGAGATCCCGAGCGCTGCTTGGGCGTCATGTGACTCCTCAGGTGCGATGCATGCAGAACAGCGGGCAGAGGGCGGTGCGTTGGGCATACGGCTCCGAGACGCGGAGACCACATGACGGCCCCTCAATCTTGTGCGAGATGGGTTGACCAGTGCATGCCCTATACACATAATCACGCCGTGAAAACGCTTTCTCACGACTGCGCGCACAGAGTCGCGCAGGAGGACGAAGGAGTCAAATGACGTGAGCAGCATCGGCGAACTCCGCCGGCCGGCCCGGACCGAACGGTCCGGGCCGAGCAGAGCGAAGGAGCGCAAGAACACCCGCGTCGCCTACGTGTTTCTGGCCCCGTGGCTGCTCGGCGTCGTGTTCATCACCATCGGACCGGTACTGGCATCGCTGTATCTGTCCTTCACCGACTACAACCTTCTGCAGTCACCGGAGTTCAGCGGATTCGACAACTACACCCGGATGTTCGGGGACAGCGAGTTCTGGACGTCGCTGAAGGTCACGCTCATCTACGTCGTCACTTCGGTGCCACTTCAGCTCGCCCTCGCGCTGGGCCTGGCCCTGCTGCTCGACCGCGGCCTGCGCGGCCTGCCGTTCTACCGCTCCGTGCTGTACCTGCCCTCCCTGCTGGGCGGTTCGGTGGCGATCGCCATCCTGTGGCGTCAGGTGTTCGGCCTGGACGGCCTGGTGAACGACTTCCTGAAGCTGTTCGGCATCGAGGGGCCGGGGTGGATATCCAATCCCTCCACGGCGCTGGGCACCATCGTGCTGCTGCACGTATGGACCTTCGGGTCGCCCATGGTGATCTTCCTGGCCGGGCTGCGTCAGATCCCGGCCATGTACTACGAGGCCGCGGCGGTCGACGGGGCCGGCACGTTCCGCCGCTTCCGGTCGGTCACCCTGCCGCTGCTCAGCCCGATCATCTTCTTCAACCTGGTCCTCCAGGTCATCTTCGCCTTCCAGTCGTTCACCCAGGCCTTCATCATCTCCGGGGGCACCGGGGGCCCGAGCGACTCGACCCTCTTCACGACCCTGTACATCTACAAGCAGGGCTTCGGCAGGTTCAACATGGGCTACGCGTCCGCCATGGCCTGGGCGCTGTTGGTCCTCGTCGCCTTGTTCACCGCCGTCAACTTCTGGGCCTCGAGATTCTGGGTGTTCTATGACGACTAAGACGATCCAGCGCCCCCCGGCCACACCTGGTCAGGCCCCGTCCGCCGCCCGGCGCCGCGGCTCCCGCCCGGTGCGCGCCGGAGGAAACCGGGTGTCGAGGCTCTTCAAGCACCTGCTTCTGACGGTCCTGGCCGTGACCATGATCTACCCGCTGATCTGGCTGGTCATCAGTTCCTTCCGGCCCAGCGACATGATCTTCCGCGATCCGGGACTCAGCCTGGACGGCCTGACGCTCTCCAACTACAGCAACGGATGGACGGCCCTTGCGTCGCCCTTCGGAAAGTACCTGATCAATTCGGCGATCCTGGTCCTCGGGTCGATCATCGGCAACCTCGTCTCGTGCTCGCTCGCGGCCTACGCCTTCGCCCGGCTCGAGTTCCGCGGCCGGAAGGTGCTCTTCGCCGTCATGCTCGGCACGATCATGCTGCCGATCCACGTGATCATCGTTCCGCAGTATGTGATCTTCTCGCAGCTCAACCTCCTGAACACCTTCCTGCCGCTGATCCTCCCGAAGTTCCTGGCCACGGACGCGTTCTTCGTCTTCCTGATGGTCCAGTTCATCCGCTCCCTGCCACGCGAACTGGACGAGGCCGCCCGCATCGACGGCGCCGGACATCCGCGGATCTTCCTGCGGATCATCCTGCCGCTCATGACGCCGGCCCTGGCCACGACCGCGATCTTCACCTTCATCGGCACCTGGAACGACTTCTTCGGCCAGCTCATCTACCTGACCAAAGAGAGCAACTGGACCGCCCCACTGGCCCTGAACACCTATCTGGACGCCCAGACGTCCTCCGACTACGGGGGCATGTTCGCCATGTCGGTGGTCTCGCTCCTGCCGCTCTTCCTGATGTTTCTCTTCGGCCAGCGCTGGCTGCTGCGCGGTATTGCGACGACCGGAATCAAATAAGCCGGAATCAGATGCACCGGTATCAAATGAACCGGTATCAAATGGCCCACGCCTACTTCACCGAAGGAACCAAGGTGCCCACCTCCACGTCCCCGCTGCGTTACGCCCTGGTCGGTACCGGGTCACGTGCGCAGATGTACATCGACGCGATGACCGGGGTCCATGCCCCGGTCTCCGAGCTCGTCGCCTGGAGCGACACCAACCGCGGACGTCTGGACGTCTACGAGCGGCGCATGCGGGAGGCCGGCGCCGTGCCACCCGTGCGGTTCGCCCCCGACGAGGTGGCCGAGGCGGTGCGCAGGCACCGGATCGACCGCGTCATCGTGACGACGCCCGACTTCACGCATGCGGACGTCATGGTGGCCGCTCTGGAGGCGGGCGCCGACGCCGTCGTCGAGAAGCCGCTGACCACCAGCGAGGAGGGGGTCCGCCGTATCGCGGAGGCGGCAGAGCGCACCGGCAGACAGGTCACCGTCACCTTCAACTACCGCTATTCGCCGCGCAATACGACCCTCAAGCAGGTCATCGTCTCGGGCGAGATCGGGCAGGTCACCTCGGTGCACTTCGAGTGGCTGCTGGACACCGCCCACGGCGCGGACTACTTCCGCCGCTGGCACCGGTACAAGGAGAAGTCCGGCGGCCTGCTGATCCACAAGTCCTCTCACCACTTCGACCTGGTCAACTGGTGGCTGGACAGCGTCCCGAGGCGTGTCTTCGCCAGCGGTGGCCTGCGCTTCTACGGCGCCGACGCGGCCGCCCGCCGAGGGCTCGGACCGCGCCCGGAGCGCGGCACGACCGACTCGCCCCTGCGTGACGCCTTCAGCCTCGACCTGCGCCACGAGCCCTGGTACAAGGCGCTCTACCTGGACACCGAGCACTTCGACAACTACCGCCGGGACCAGGACGTCTTCGACCCGGGCATCACCATCGAGGACAACCTCTCCCTGATCGTCGACTACGCCTCGGGCGCTTCCATGACCTACGCGCTCAACGCCCACTCACCGTGGGAGGGATACGTCATCGGCGTCAACGGCACCAAGGGCCGCGCCGAACTCACCGTCGTCGAACGAGGGTCGGTCACCACGGACGCCGACGGCCACGTGATCACCGACCCGAGCGCCCACCCCGAACTGGTCGTCGATGACAGGGAACGTCCCGTGGGCGAACGCCTCGTGGTGCAGCGGCACTTCGAGAAGGCCCGCGAAGTTCCGATCCCACAGGCCGAAGGCGGGCACGGCGGAGGCGACGCCGCCCTCCTGCGCGACGTCTTCACCGGCGCGGGCGAGGACCCCCTCGGGCACGCGGCCTCCTGGCACGACGGCGTGCGCTCCGTCGTCGTGGGCCTGGCCGGAAACCGCTCCCTGGAGAGCGGCACCGCCATCCGCGTCGACCAGCTCGAGATCGGCCCCGCGACAGCGCTGGTCGCCTCCGAAGCCAGGCCCTGACCTGGACAGTTGATCGATCGCGTTCCTTTCGCGTTCTTTTCGCGTTCCAGCGGATTCGTGTTCGGGCCGGGTTCTGCAGCGGCATCCTCTGCGGCCCTGTCCGCGAGCTGCTTGACGAGGACCTCCTCAAGCAGCTCGCGGAGCACCACTGCCGCACACTCGGAGCACTCTCACGACTGGCATCCGACCCGGCGCACCTCGCATGACCTGGCCTTTCGAAATCCATTCGACGCTTTGATGTCCGGAGTCTTGTCAGGAACATGCCCTACTCCCTACAGTCCCACCGACACTTGGGAGCGCTCCCACACCCTCAGACCTCCCCCCACATCCCTCCGAGAGAGGACCCCCGCATGCGATCGTCACCGCCCCGGCCCCACCCCCTGCGCAGTCTGTTCGGAGCGCTGCTCACCGCTCTCGCCGTCGTTGCGGCACTCGCGACCACGACGACGGCGGCCCAGGCCGACACCACGATCTGCGAGCAGTTCGGATCGACCACGATCCAGGGGCGCTATGTCGTCCAGAACAACCGTTGGGGCACCAGCGACCCGCAGTGCATCAACGTCACCGACTCGGGCTTCACAGTCACCCAGGCCGACGGCTCGGTGCCGACGAACGGCGCTCCGAAGTCCTACCCGTCGGCCTTCAACGGCTGCCACTACACCAACTGCTCACCGGGGACCAACCTCCCGGCGCAGGTGAGCGGCATCTCCAGCGCGCCCACCAGCATCTCGTACAGCTACGTCAGCAACGCGGTCTTCGACGCCGCGTACGACATCTGGCTCGACCCGACGGCGAAGACCGACGGCGTCAACCAGACCGAGATCATGGTCTGGTTCAACAGGGTCGGATCGATCCAGCCAGTGGGCTCGCAGGTGGGTACGGCCACCGTGGCCGGGCGCTCCTGGGAGGTGTGGTCGGGCAACAACGGCGGCAACGACGTGCTGTCCTTCGTCTCCCCCTCGGCGATGAGCAGCTGGAGCTTCGACGTCATGGACTTCGTCCAGCAGGCCGTGTCCCGCGGACTCGCCGAGGACGACTGGTACCTGACGAGCGTGCAGGCCGGCTTTGAACCCTGGCAGAACGGCGCGGGGCTCGCGGTGAACTCCTTCTCCTCGACCGTCAACACCGGTGGCGGTAGCACTCCGAGCGACCCGGACCCCAGCGATTCGGTGGCCTGCGAGGTGACGTACGCCACGAACGTCTGGCAGAGCGGCTTCACCGCCTCGGTCACCATCGCCAATACCGGCTCGTCCGCCGTCGACGACTGGCAGCTCGCCTTCACCCTGCCCTCCGGACAGCAGATCACCAACGCCTGGAACGCCTCGGTCACCCCGTCCTCGGGGGCCGTCACGGCGACGGGGGCTGCCCACAACACGCAGATCACGTCCGGCGGCAGCCAGACGTTCGGCTTCCAGGGGACCTACAGCGGTACGTTCACCGAGCCGGCGCAATTCAGCCTCAACGGCACCGCCTGCACGACCGTGTGACGCCACTGCGGCGCCGGTCACCACTGCACGGCATGGCATGCATGACAGCGGCACGGGCCCCGGTGCGGAGCCCGTGCCGCTGCACGGTGGCGGGCAGTGCCCACAGGCGCGTCAGGCGACGGCCTCGACACCCTCCACCTGGGCGTTCGCCGCCCCGCGCGGCAGGGTCAGCACGGCCAGGAAGCCGAGGACCGCGACCACGGCGAAGAAGTAGAAGCCCCACGGGTGACCGATTCCGGCGGTGACCAGGGCGCCGGTGATCGTCGGGCCGACGATCGAGCCGATCCGGCCGATGCCGGAGGCCGAGCCGAGGGCGGTGCCGCGGATGGCGGCCGGGTAGTAGTTCGTCACGTAGGCGTAGACGAGCACCTGGGCCGAGAAGACGAACACGCCGGTGAAGAAGACGACGACGTCGAGCAGGATGGTGCTCTCCATCTTGATGCTCAGGCACGCCAGCATGACCACCGAGACGGCGAACCAGCCGAGCGCGGTGCCCTTGATGCCCCGCCGGTCGGCGATGAGGCCGCCGACGACCAGGCCGACGACGCCGCCGAGGTTGAGCACGAGAAGCTGGGTGACGGCCGTGGGGACGGGGTAGCCGGCCTCGTTCATGAGCTTCGGCAGCCAGGTGTTGAGGCCGTAGACCAGCAGCAGTCCCATGAAGGAGGCGAGCCAGATCCCGATGCCCGCGCGGAGGTACACCGGCTTGAGCAGCTCGGTGAACGGAACGCGCTGGGACTCGGTCGCCTGCTTGGCGTGGACGAAGGCCTCGGACTCGGGCAGGTAGAACCACTGGATACCGGCGACGACGAAGCCGACGATGCCGAGTACGTAGAAGAGGATCTTCCAGTTGTCGGTCACCTGCAGCGCGAGCAGCGAGGTGATCACGGCACCGGTGTGGTAGCCGGTCATGGTCAGCGTGCTGGCCCGCGCCCGCCGGCTGGCCGGCATGTGCTCGGACATCATGGTCAGCGACACCGGCATGCAGGCACCGAGGCCCAGGCCGGCGATGAGGCGGAGCCCGGCGAACATCGCGACGGAGTTGGCCATCGGCACGAGGATGGTGAAGAGCGAGAACAGCACCACCGACCCGATGAGCAGGTGGCGCCGCCCCAGCCGGTCGGCCAGCGGGCCGACGCAGACCGCGCCGATGGCCACGCCGACGAGCGAGAGCGTCGCGATGGTGGTCGCGTCACCCGCGGTCATGCCGAGGTGATGGGTCTTGAGCAGGGTCGGGATGATGGCGCCGAGAACCACGAGGTCGTAGCCCTCGAGCATGACGGTGATCCAGCAAAGGATCACCGTCCAGGCGTTGCGTCTGTCGGTGCCGGTCTGCGCCGGTGCGTGGGACGAGATGGCGGATGGCATGGTGGGAATTCCCCCCTGTGGCGGCTACGGGAGATGAGCGGATACGGAGAAACGGGGCGGCTACGGGAGAGCCGGGATCAGCAGGATCAGAACGGGTAGTCGGCGATGTCCGGGCGGACCGTGACCCACTGGGTCTCGGTGAAGGCCTCGATGTTGGCCGCGGCACCGCCGAAACGGGATCCGGTGCCGGAGGCCTTGACCCCGCCGAAGGGGGCGCCTGGCTCGTCGTTGACGGTCTGCTCGTTGATGTGGATCTTGCCGGAGTCGATCCGGTCGGCGAGCTTCATCGCCGTCCCGACGTCCCCGAGGATGCCGACGGACAGCCCGTACTCGCAGTCGTTGACGATCTGCGCGGCCTCCTCGAGCGTCGAGAAGCCGATGACGGGTGCGACGGGGCCGAAGATCTCCTCGCGCCACGCCGGCATGTCGGTCGTCAGGTCGGTCAGTACGGTGGCGCGGTAGCCGGCACCGGCGATCTCGCCGCCCGCGGCGACGGTCGCGCCCGCCGCGACGCTCTCGGTGACGATGCCGTGCACGCGCTCCAGCTGGCGGCGGTCGATGATCGGGCCGAGTGCCACGTCCTCGCGGGCGGGGTCACCGACAGGGAGCGCCTCGGCCTTCGCGGCGAGCGTGGCGGTGTACTCCTGGAGCAGCGACTCGTGGACGATGTGGCGTCCGGTCGTCATGCAGATCTGGCCCTGGTGCAGGTAGGAGCCGAAGGCGCCGGCGGAGGCCGCCTTCTGCACGTCGGTGCCGGGCAGCACGACCAGGGCGTTGTTCCCGCCCAGCTCGAGATGGGCCCGCTTGAGGAGGCGGCCGGCCTGCTCGCCGATCGCCCGCCCGACCGGTGTGGAGCCGGTGAAGGAGACGACCCGGACCTCGTCGGCCTCGACGACCGCCTGGCCGACCGAGCCGTCGCCCGGCAGCAGGTGGAGTACGCCGGCGGGCAGCCCTGCCTCCTCGAAGACGCGCGCGATGACGACGCCGCCGCTCACCGCGGTGCGCGGGTCCGGCTTGAGCAGCACCGCGTTGCCCAGGGCGAGCGCGGGCGCCACCGAGCGCAGGCCGAGGATGAGCGGGAAGTTGAAGGGCGCGATCACGCTCACGACGCCGGCGGGGCGGCGGCGGGCGAGCGACCAGCGGGCCTCCTCGGAGGTGAGCACCTCGCCCTGCGGGTGGGTCGGCAGCGCCGCGCACTCGAAGCACTCGCCCACGGCGAGCTGCACCTCGAAGCCCGCCTTGGCCCGTACGGAGCCGGCCTCGCGCACCAGCCAGTCCTCGATCTCGGCGGCGTGCTCGGTGAGGAGCTCGCCCGCGCGGCGCAGCACGGCGGCCCGCTGCTGCGGGGCGGTCGCCGCCCACGCGCGCTGGGCCTCGGCGGCGCGGGCGGCGGCGCGGCGTACGTCCTCGGCCGTGGCCAGGCCGACCGCGCCGAGCTGCTCCCCCGTCGCCGGCTCGATCACCGGGCATTCGGAGGTGGAGTCCTTCCAGCCGTCGCTGAAGAACCTCTTACTCCAGACGTCGCTGTCCAGGAGTTTCATCCGTCACTTCTTTCTCTGCGGGGGGGTGGTCTTTACGAGGGGGTGGTGAGTGCGGTGTCCACCTGGACGAGCCGGGGGCCGTCCGGGCGCTCGGCGAGGACGGCACGCAGTTCCTCGACGCCGGTGACGTGCTGGGAGCGGACGCCGTAGCCCTCCGCGATGCGGGTGAAGTCCAGGCCCGGGATGTCCAGGCCGGGTGCGTCCGGCACACCGAGGAGGCCGCCGAACCACCGCAGTGCCCCGTACGTCCCGTTGCGCAGCAGCACGATGGTCAGGGGGACGTGGTGCTGGGCGGCCGTCCACAGGGCGGTGATGCCGTAGTTGGCCGAGCCGTCCCCGATCACGCCGACGACCGGGCGGTCGGGCTGGGCCATGGCGACCCCGACCGCGCCGGGCAGCCCGAAACCGAGCCCGCCCGCGGCCGGGAAATAGTAGGAGCCGGGCCGGCGCAGGTCCATCTGGCGCCACCACGAGGAGTTCGTCGAGGTCGACTCGACCACGTACGCGGTGTCCTCGGGCTGTTCGTCGCGCAGCGCGGCGAAGACCTCCTCGGGGTGCAGGCCCGGCCCATCGACGGTGAGCGGCCCGGGTGCGGGCCGGTACGCGCCTGCGGGCGTGGCGGGGGCGTCCAGCGCCTTCAGCAGCAGGTCGATGACCGCTCCGGGGTCGGCGACCAGAGCCTCGCCCATCGGCGCCCGCGCGGCGGCGGAGGCGTCGTCGGTCACCTGGATCAGCCGGGTGCCCTCCGGCAGGTACCGGCCCGGGAGGTACTCGTGGTAGCGGAAAACCGGCGCTCCGAGCACGAGCACCAGGTCGTGGCCCTCGAAGGCCTGGGAGATGGGTGCGATCCCGGCGGGCAGCACGCCGCGGAACAGCGGGTGGCGGTTGGGGAAGGGCAGCCGGAACTGCGACGGGGCCCCCCACACCGGGCCGCCCAGGCGCTCGGCGAGGCGGACGGCGTCGTCGAAGAGGCCGGCCGAGTCGATGTCGCCGCCCAGCACGAGAGCAGGCCGCTGGGCGGAGGTGACCTGCTCGACGAGCCGGCGGCCCTGCGCCGTGCCGGGCACGGAGGCCCGCTGGACCTGCCGGTCGAGCACCGCCAGGGAGTTGTCGTCCGCCTCGGCCGCCCAGTCGTCGTACGGAACGGAGAGGTACGTCGGCCGCCGCTGCAGCTGCGCCTCGAAGACGGCCTGGGCGAGCGCGCGCGGTACGTCCTGGGCGCATGCCGGCTCCGCGGCCCAGCCGACGAGGGGCTTCATCAGCGCCGGGGCGTCGACGTTGGCCAGGTTGGCCTCCGGGCCGATGGCGGACCGCACCTGCTGACCTGCGACGACCACGAGCGGTGTCCGGGAGGCCACGGCGTTCGTCAGCGCGCCCATCGCGTTCCCCGAGCCGGAGGCGGCGTGCAGGTTGACCAGGACGGGCCGACCGGTCGCCTGGGCGTAGCCGTCGGCCATACCGACGACGGCGCCCTCGTGGAGGCCGAGGACATAGCGGAAGCCGTCGGGCAGGTCGGCGAGGAAGGGCAGCTCGTTGGAGCCGGGGTTGCCGAAGACGGTGGTGAGTCCCTGGCGCTCCAGGAGCTCGTGGGAGACACGACGCACGGATGGCACAGACGTTCCTTTCGATGAGCGCTCGACACGCTAAGCAACGCTGTGACATGGGCACCAATAGATGTTGTGCGGCTCCGATATAGAGTCCTTCGATATGGGCACCAACTTCGACCTCAATCTCGCCCGCGTCTTCGTGCTGCTCTACGAGACCGGCAGCGTCACGGCCACCGCCGAGACGCTCCACGTGACGCAGCCCACCGTGAGCTACAGCCTGGGGAAGCTCCGCCGGCACTTCGACGACGAGCTGTTCCGGCGTACCGGGCGCGGACTGACACCGACCGCGGGCGCCCGCCGGCTGTACGAGCCACTGCAGCGCGCACTGGCGGAGATCGACGGGGCGACCACCCGCCAGGCCGACGACTTCGACGCCGGGACCATGTCGGGCCGCTTCACGCTTGCCCTCTCCGACCTCGGCGAGGTGACCCTCCTGCCGCGCCTGCTGGCGGCGGCACGTGAGCGCGCGCCGCAGGTGTCGTTCACCATCCGTGCGCTCGACGTGGACGACGCCGAGCGCCAGCTGCGCCGCGGCGAACTCGACGCGTTCGTGGCCACCCCGGTGCTGACCTCCCACCGGACCGTGCGGATCCCGCTCTTCCGCGAGCGCTACGTCGGCATGGTCTCCGCCGACCACCCCCGCATCCGGGGCGACTCGGTCACCCTCACGGACCTCACTGCCGAGCACCACGCGACGGTCTTCGGCCCCAGCGGGCACGTCGCGCCGCGAGCCGTACTGGCCACGCACGGGCTCCTGGACCGCGTGGCCGTGGACGCCACCCGGTACTCGATGCTCCCCTACCTCCTGGAGCAGACCGACCTGATCGCCATCGTCCCCGGGTACGTCGCGGAGGTCTTCACCGAGTCCCACCGCGTACGCCTGGTACGGCTGCCCTTCGAGACCGAGCCCATCGAGGTGGCCCTGTACGCACGACACGAGTCCTCGCGCAGCCCCTCCCAGCGGTGGCTGGTCTCGTTCATGGCCGAGGTACTGGGCGAACAGGTGAGCCCGGCCCAGCTGCCGCCGTACGGCACCGCGCAGCCGCGCCCAGAGAGGAGTCCTCGGGGCGGCCCCCGCTGAACCCGTGCGTTCCCCGCAGGAATCAGCGAAAAGTGACAGAAATATTGACGCGTACTCACATCCCTTCTAGCTTCTGATCGCTTCACCGAACCACGTTCGAAATACCAGTCATTGGTGGACGTCGCTCACCAGCGATCAGGGTCTCCCCCTTGCCTGATGCGGCTGCTCCACCGGCCTCGCACCCCCCACTGGGAGACCAGATGAACGCAAGACCCCACCCCGGCTCGCAGCCGTCCCGCCGGCTGTTCCTCGGTATGGCCGCGGCCGTACCGCTGGCCGTGACCGCCGACCTGACCCTCGGGGCAGGGCCCGCCCTCGCCGCGGACTCGGCCTACGTCATGGGCTACTTCACCGAGTCCCCGAACGGTGTGGGCACCGACTACGGTCTGCACCTGGCCGTCAGCACCGACGGCCGCCACTGGATGCCGCTGAACCAGAACAACCCCGTCGTCACGCCCACCGAGGGCGCCGGAGGCCTGCGCGACCCGTTCATCATGCGCAAGCAGGACGGCACCTTCGTCGTCCTCGCCACCGACCTCAAGGGCACCGACTGGAGCTACAACAGCCAGTACATCCACGTCTGGGACTCCACCGACCTGCGCAGTCTCACCGGCTACCGGCGGCTGAAGCTGCACGACATGGTCACCCACAGCTGGGCGCCCGAGGCGTTCTGGGACGCGGGCCGCGGCCAGTACGCAGTCATCTACTCGTCCGTCAACTCCAGCGGCCACAACGTCATCATGGTGAACTACACCACCGACTTCCGGACGGTGACGTCCCCGCAGGTCTTCTTCGACCCGGGCTACGACGTCATCGACGGCGACATGGCCGTCGGCGTGAACGGCGTCAACTACCTGTACTTCAAGCGTAGTTCGACGCAGGCACTGGTCGGTGCGAAGTCCACGACCCTCGACCCCGGCAGCTTCACCGTCTTCAGCACACCGGTCTCCCACGGGGGCACCGAGGCGCCGATCCTCGCCAAGTCCCTGACCTCGAGCACCTGGTACCTGTGGGGCGACACCTACACCCCCAACGGCGTCTTCTACGCCTGGCAGACAAGCGACCTCGCCTCCGGCACCTGGACCGCCCTGGACCAGCGCGACTACACCCAGCCGGTGAACTCCAAGCACGGCACCATCGAGTCGATCACCACGACCGAGTACGACAACCTCGTCGCGCACTACGGAAAGCCCGCCTGGAACCGGCTCAAGTCCTACAACTACCCGGCCCGCTACGTCCGGCACGCCAGCTTCGCCGGCCGCATCGACGAGTACCCCTTCGACCCGTACACCGACTCGCAGTGGAAGATCGTGCCGGGTCTCGCCGACAGCTCAGGGGTGTCCTTCCAGTCGGTCAACTACCCGACCCGCTACCTGCGTCACTACAGCTACCAGCTCAGGCTGGACGTCAACGACGGCACCACGTCGTTCGCCCAGGACGCCACGTTCCATCCGACCGCGGGCCTCGCCGACTCCTCCTGGACGTCGTACCAGTCGCACAACTTCCCTGACCGCTACCTCAGGCACTCCGACTTCGCCCTGCGCATCGACCCGATCTCCACCGCCACCGACCGCGCGGACGCCACGTTCTCCGTCGGTTACTGAGAGACCGATCGCTCCTGCCGGCTACGGCCCGGCACGCACAGGGTCGGGGCTCGGCCGCACTGCCCCGGCTTCCACGTCCCCGCCGACCGGCGGGGACGTGCGCTGCATCCGGTTCAGGGCCTCGGGTCTTCGGCCCTCGCCAGCCGGTTGAGGATCCCGGCCACCAGGGCCGTCTGGTGAGACACCGTGTCGGGGTAGATGAACTCGTGCCTCGCGTGGGCTCCGCCGCCGACCGCTCCCAGACCGCAGAGCACGGGAAGGCCGAGCCCTGCGACGAAGTTGGCATCGCTGGCGCCACCGACGGTGACATCGGCGAGGTGACTGCCGAGCTCCTCCGACACCGCTCGCGCCGTCTTCAGCAGTGGCTCCGATACCGCGTTCAGCATCATCGGCGGCCGGTTCCAGCCGTGTTGGACGTCGATGCGGATGCGCTGGTCGCTCACCTCGATCCCGTCGAAGGCCACGTCCACCCGGTCCTGTTCCTCCTGGGTGAGGACACGGATGTCGATGTTCGCGGTCGCCTGTCCGGCCACCACGTTCGTGCCGGTCCCGCCGCTGATCCGCCCCACGTTGACGGTGGTTCCCTCGGTGGGTGCGGCGACGGCTGCGGCAGCCGTGACGAACTCGGCGAGCGCGTGGATCGCGCTCGCCCCGGCCTCGGGGTTCAGCCCCGCGTGTGCCTCCACGCCGGTGGCCGTCACGGTGAAGATGCCCCCGCCCTTACGGCCGGACTTCACCGCACCGTCCACACTCGCCTCGAGCACCAGCGTGGCGTCCACGGACGCTGCGACGCGCTCGATCACCGGTCGCGAGGAAAGGGAGCCGATCTCCTCGTCGCCGTTGATGACGAAGGTGACCGTGGGTACGGCCCCACCGCTCTCGCGCAGCAGCTTGAGGGCCCAGATGCCCTGGGCGAGACCGGTCTTCATGTCGAAGATGCCCGGTCCGGTCAGCCGCTGCCTGCCGTGCTCGTCGCGCTGGGAGGCGACCGGCCAGTCGGCGAGTGTGCCCCGCGGCCACACGGTGTCGTAGTGGCCGACGACGGCGACATGCCCCGGCCCGGTCCCCTCATAGGTGACGACGGTGGTGTCGCCCCGCTCGCCGCCCGGGATCCGTTCCGCCCGGGTCGGGGCGCCGAGCCGGCGGGCGAGCAGGTCGTTCACCAGCGCCAGGCCTTCCGCGAGGCCGGGAAGGTCGTAGCTGTGGGTCTCGCAGGCGACGAGGTCGGCGATGTCGGCGAGCATGTCCGCGGTCGCGGCGTCCGCGCGGCGTGCGAGTTCGGAGATCATGGTGCAATCGCTCCGTTGAGGTTCGGGAGGTTCAGATTTCTCAGGCGCCGGGGCCGAAGGGGATACCGAGCAGATACCAGGCCAGCACGAAGGCGACCCACACGACCCAGACGACCGCCGCCAGGGGGATCGTGAAGGAGGCCAGCGTGCCGATCCCCGCCGACTTGCGGTAGCGCTGGATGAAGCCGAGCGCCATCGCGAAGTACGGGCTCATCGGAGTGACGCAGTTGCTGACCGAGTCGGCCACCCGGTACACGGCCTGGGTGACCTCGGGCCTGATGCCGATGAGCATCAGCATCGGGATGAACACCGGTGCGGCCAGGGCCCACAGTGCGGATCCACTGGTGATGGCCAGGTTCATGAAGGTGACCAGGACGACGATGCCCAGCAGGACCACACCTCCGTGCACGCCCAGGTCCTTCAGCACCTCCGCACCCTTGATGGCGAGTACCTCACCGATGTGGCTCCACTTGAAGTAGGCGAGGAACTGGGAGATGGCGAAGAACAGCACCAGGATCGGCGCCATGGACCGGACACCCTCGACCATGGCCGCGACCACGTCCCGGGCCGCGGCGATGCTGCCGGTCATCCGGCCGTACACGGTGCCCAGGACCGCGAAGAAGACACCCAGGAGGAGAGCCATTCCCGAGAACATCGGGGACTGGACCACACTGCCGTCCTCACCGCGCAGCGGGGACCCCGAAGGCAGCATGACGAGGACCAGTACCGCGACGAAGGCGAGCGCGACCAGCCCGGTGACCCGCAGGGCCCGGCGCTCGGCGGCGGAGACCTCGACCTCGGTCAGCTCCGCGGCCTCCAGCTCGGAGGACGGTTCGTCCGTCTCCAGATCGGGCCTGCGGGCCAGGACCTTCTCGGTGACGATCGTGATGACGAGCGCGACGAGCACCGAGGACGCGAGGCTGAAGTAGTAGTTCGCCACCGGGGTGACGACGAAGTCCGGGTCGATGGTCTGCGCGGCCGCAGTGGAGATCGACGACAGCAGCACATCGGTGGTGGTCAGCGAGGGCGAGGCGTCATAGCCCGCCGAGATGGAGACGAAAGCGACGATGCAGCCGAGCACCGGGCTGCGGCCGGCGGCCCGGAAGACCAGCGCGCCCAGCGGGATCAGCGTCACGTAGGCGGCGTCGCCGGCCACATGGCCGACCATCGCGGTCATCGACAGGGCGAAGGTCAGGTACTTGGCGGGCACCCGTGCGACGAGGCGACGCATCAGGGTGCCGATCAGCCCGCTGCGCTCGGCCACCGCTATGCCGAGCATCACGGTGATGATGGTGGCGAGCGGGGGGAAGCTCGCGAAGTTGTCCACCGCCCCCTCGACCATCATCGCGATTCCGTCCCGGCTGAGCAGGCTGGTCACGGTGACGGTCTCGTCGGTGCCCGGCTGGACGGCGCTGACGTCCGCCGCGGCGAGGACCGCGCTGAGCCCGGTGACCAGCAGCGCCAGCAGCCAGAACAACCAGAAGGGATGGGGAAGCCTGTTGCCCACCCGTTCGATCAGGGCGAAGCCGCGGAAGGCTCTCCGCAGTACCGCCGACTGCGGAGTCACCTGTCTGGTGGTCAGCTCAGAGGCCATGGCAAAAGCGAACCTTTCGGCAAGAAGGTCGATGGTGGGCGACGCATGTCGAGTCCCGCCGGTTACTGGACCGCCGTTTTCGGACTCGACCCGCCGTGCTGGATCATGGTGTGCATCGACCGTGGACACGCCCGAGATTCGTCGGAAATCGCCGATAGGAAGTTTTGCATGCACGATTTCGCCGCCTCCCTCCGGGACGACCGTCTCGAGGAGACCGATCTCGCACTGGCCAACTGCCTCCAGATAGCGCCGCGAGCCCCCTGGGCCACACTCGGCGACGTCCTGGGCCTCAGTGCGGCCACGGTGGCCCGGCGCTGGCGGCGACTGGCCGCCACCGGGCAGGCATGGGTCACCGCGACCGGCAGTCCCAGCCTGTGGCGATCGCTGTGCAACGCCTTCCTCGACATCCAGTGCCATCCGGCGCAGCGCGGCCGGGTGGCACTTGCCCTGGCCCGTGATCCGAGAACCAAGTCGGTGATGGAGGTGGCCAGCGGACGGGATCTGCACGTGAACGTCATGACACGCGATCTGCCCGCACTGTCGCGCTTCGTCCTGGACCAGGTCAGCCGTCTCCCCGGCGTGGTGAAGGTCGATGTGCAGATCGCCACGCGCATCTACATGTCCGGAAGCGCGTGGCGGCTGGACGCCCTCTCCCGCTCCCAGCGCGAGCGACTGCAGCCCCCGGCGCCGACGACCACGGAGATACGGACCGGACTGCTGTCACCCGCCGACCGCGCGCTCCTGCTCGCGCTCGCTCCGGACGGCAGGCTGTCGGTCACGGACCTCGCCGAACGCATCGACGCCAGCCACACGGCGACCCGACGCCGGCTGTCCCGGCTGGAGCACTCGGGCACGATCTCCTTCCGCTGCGAGATCTCCCAGCAGCTGACGGGCTGGCCGGTGACCACGCTGCTGTGGGGCCGGGTGCCGCCGGGCGACCGGAAGCGCGTCAGCGACCGGCTGGCCCGCATGCCCGAGGTCCGCCTGCTGGTCGCCACCAGCGGAGGCACCAATTTCCGGGTGTCCACCTGGCTGCACTCCACCGACAGCGCCCACGAGCTGGAGGAACGGATCAACGCCGCGCTGCCCGAGTTCCAGATCGTCGAGCACGCCGTCGTACTGCGCACGGTCAAACGGCTGGGCTGGATTCTGGACGGCCTCGGACGACGCAGGGAGTGCGCGCCGATCGACCCGTGGTGCCCGGACGACACCCGCATCCCGTCGGCGGATCCGGGCGAGTACGAGGAGTGAGAGAGCATCGCGACCGGAGGAGGCAAGCCGCCCCGTCAGGCCGGTACGTACAGGGCGCTCAGACCTTGACCTGCACCTGGTAATCCCGAAGCCAGGAGTCGAGCCCCAGTACGAGCTCGGCACTGCTGCGCAGCGCCTGCGGATCCCTCTGCGCGCTGACCGCGCGTCGCGCTGCGTCTGCATCGAGCAGAGAGTACACAGGGGCCGCGGGGTCGCTCAGCAGCTGCGCCAGTTCGGCCTGCAGTGCCTCGGCGTACCGCGGGTCCTGCGTGCTCGGGTACGGACTCTTCACGCGCTCGGCGACGGAGTCCGGCAGTACGTCTCGGGTGGCCGCCCGCAGCAGACTCTTCTCCCGGCCATCGAAGGTCTTCATCGACCAAGGGGTGTTGAAGACGTAACTCACCAGCCGGTGGTCGCAGAACGGAACGCGCACCTCCAGGCCGTTGGCCATGCTCGTCCGGTCCTTTCGGTCGAGCAGGAACTGCACGAGGCGTGTCAGGTGCAGGTAGCAGATCTCCCGCATTCTTCGCTCGTTGCCCTTCTGCCCGTCCAGATACGGCACCTCGGCCAGCGCCTCCTGGTAGCGGTCCTTGCGGTAGGAGTCGAGGTCGAGCCGGTCCAGGAGTGCCGGGTCGAGCAGCGACTCACGGGACACGCTGCCGCCGGAGAACTGCTGCGCCGCGGTGAACCAGGGGAACGCATCGGCACTGACCGCCTCGGGGTCGTGGAACCACTGGTAGCCACCGAACACCTCGTCGGCGGACTCCCCCGACAGTGCCACGGTCGATTCTTCGCGTACCGCCCGGAACAGCAGGTACAGCGAGGTGTCCGCCTCGCCGAGCCCCGGCAGGTCCCGGGCGTGCAGTACGGCATCACGATCACGGCGATCCATCAGGTCGGCGCTGTCCAGGACGATATCGCTGTGATCAGCGGCGACGTGCTCGGCCAGCTCGTGCGCATACGGCGTATCGGGGGTGCCGCGCAGCGCGTCCGGGATGAAGCGCTCGGTTTGTCCGACGAAGTCGACAGCGAAGGAGCGGACCGGTCCTCCGCCCTGCTCGGCCAGCCCTTTGGCTGCCAGAGCGGTGATGACGCTGGAGTCCAGACCGCCCGACAGCAAAGTGCACAGCGGGACGTCCGCGATCAGCTGCCGGCCGATGATGTCGTCGAGCAGCGAGCGGATGGTGGCGATGGTGGTCCTCAGGTCGTCGGTGTGCTCCTGCGCCTCCAGTGCCCAGTAGCGCTGCTCGGTGAGGCCGCCGCGATGCACTTTGACCGTATGCCCGGGGCGCACTTCCCGCATCCCCGCATACACGGCGCGCCCGGGGGTCTTGGTGAACGCCAGCAACTCGCGCAGCCCCTCGGCGTCGACGACCGGCTCGACCGAGGGATGGGCCAGGACCGCCTTCGGCTCCGAACCGAAGAGCACGCCCGACGGGGTGGGGAAGTAGTACAGCGGTTTGATGCCCATCCGGTCACGGACCAGCAGCAGTTCCTCGGTGCGGGGCTCCCACAGGGCGAACGCATACATGCCGTTGAGCCGGGCGGTGAAGTCCGCTCCCCAGGCGAGGTAGGCGTGGAGCACCACCTCCGTGTCGCTACTGGTGCGAAAGCGGTGACCCAGCCCTTCGAGCTCCGCGCGCAGCTCGCGGTAGTTGTACACCTCGCCGCTGTAGGTGGTGACCAGCAGCGTGCGATCGCCGTCCTGGACGGACATGGGCTGCTTGCCGCCCTCGATGTCGATGATCGCGAGACGGCGGTGGCCGAGCGCCGCGTGGGTGTCCAGCCAGGTTCCCCCGGCGTCCGGCCCGCGTAGCTGCATCGTCCGGGTCATGGCTGCCAGAACGCTTCCCTGCGTGGTCAGATCCCTGTCGAAAGCGATCCAGCCGGCGATCCCACACACAGCCCGGCTCCTTCCGTGCTCGCGCGCACCTGCCGTCCACCGCATCTGCCGCGTCCACCGCATGCGGCTCGATTTTCACGCTACACAGGGTCCATATACGCCGCCGCCTGGCCGCCCCGCAGACGCGCGGTGATCGTGTCTCGACAGACGGCAGCCAGCCGCAGGCGCCAAGGTGACCGAACCGCCGCAGGCGGCGAGGGTGCTGGCCAGACCGGCGCCCAAAGCCCCGGCGAGCTTGGGGCGCCTGCTGATCTGGCGGCGATGGATCGACATCGTCAACTCCCCCGACTGGGACCAAGCCGGCCCCGGAAAGTCCCACGTGCGCGACGAGCCGCCATGGGGACGGGGTTGCGGGGCACGTGACCGAGCACTGGATGCGAGGGCCGCGCAGCCCTCTGGGAACGTACACAGTCAAAAACTGTCTCGCACTCTTGCCAGTGCATCGAATGTCGGGTTATCTACTCGTTGCTCACGCATGCTGGCCAACACCTTTCCTGTGCACGTTCACGGAATCGCCGGCATCAATCCCGTCGATCCTCCGGGAGCAAGACATGCCCTCCTCCGCCCCGTCGACCGCCTGCCACTCGCATACGGGGGCGATTACCACCTCGAGGGCCGCACAGCTGGACACCCCGCCCTCACCCGGCACGCGCTCGGCGACGGCGCCGCCTGCTACCTGGCCACCCGCCTGACTGGGGCCGACCTGGCAGCCGTCGTGGACCTCGCGCTCGCCGACGCCGGTATCGCCCCCGCCGAACTGCCCCGCGATGTCGAACTCGACGTACGCGAAGGCGAGTCGGGCACCTTCCGCTTCGCCGTCAACCACACCTCCACCGAGGCCAAGGTGCTCCTGCCGGACGCCACCAGGGCCGTCGTCCCGGCCGGTGCGGTCGAGGTCTTCCACGACCCGCGCTGACAAGCACCTCCCCATCGGCGCAGGCGGTCCGAGGGGCGGCGGCTCCAGTTTCGTGCACGCAGCACGGCGGGCGGGCGCCCGCGCGTCCGCAGACGCAGGCTCCCTCCCGCAGCAGTACGCCGTCCCGCGCGGCACCCGTGTCATCCCAGAGCCGATTCCACTGTGAAGGGACCCCTTTACATGCGCAGACGCAGCGTTCTCACCGCCGCCTCAGTCGGTGCCGCGGCACTGGCGGTGCCCGCCCTGGGCGCCGTCCCCGCCGTCGCGAGCACCGCGACCGGCGGCGCCGCGCCCCACCGCCTGCCGATACGCGGCATGGACATCTCCTCGCTGCCCAAGAACGAGGACTTCGGCGCCGTCTACCGCCGGGCCGACGGCCGACGTGACGACCCGATCCGCATCCTCGCCGAGGCCGGCATCACCCACGCCCGTCTGAAGGTCTGGGTCGACCCGGCCGACGGCTACAACGACAAGAGGCACATCCTGTCGCTGGCCCGGCGCCTGAAGCGGGCGGGCATCGGCATCTGGGTCGACTTCCACTACTCCGACACGTGGGCCGACCCGGCCCACCAGACCAAGCCGGCCGCCTGGTCCGACCTGGACGTCGCGGGCCTCACCCGGGCCGTCTACGACCACACCGCCGACGTCCTCGGGGCACTCAGGCACCAGGGCACGCCCGCCGACCTCGTACAGATCGGCAACGAACTCAACGGCGGCATGCTCTGGCCGACCGGCAACTGGGAGCACTGGGACAACCTGGCCGCCTTCCTCAAGGCCGGCCTGCGCGCCGCGATCGACACCACCCCGCGCATCCGCACCATCCTCCACCTGGCCAACGGCGGCGACAACGGCCTGTACCGGTGGTGGTTCGACAACGCGATGTCCTACGGCGTCGACTTCGACATCATCGGCCTGTCCTACTACCCCTTCTGGCACGGCCCCCTGGACCAGGCCGCCGCCAACATGGCCGACATCACGGCCCGCTACGGCAAACCCTGCGTGATCGCCGAGACCGCGTACCCGTTCACGCTGAACAGCGAGGACGAGACCAACGACATCATGAACAGCCCCTCGCAGCTCACCGAGGGCTATCCCGCCACTCCCGAGGGGCAGGCCGCATGGCTGCGCACCGTGGCCGACCTGTCGGCCGCCGTCCCCGACGGCCAGGGCCTGGGCTACTGCTACTGGGAAGGCGTATGGACCTACCGCGCCGGCAGTGGCTGGAACCCGCAGGACCCGACGTCGGGCAACGCGTGGGAGAACCTCGCCCTGTTCGACTTCGACGACAAGGCGCTGCCCGGCCTGCGGACCCTCGGCCGCTACCGCTCCTGACCCGCCCTGTCGGCGGCCGGCCCACCGGCCGCCGACAGGCCCTCCGTCCACGCTCAGTCAGGTCTCGGTGCGCAGCCGGACCTCGGTATGGCCCAACCCCGACAGTTCGGCCCGGTAGCGGCCGGGGACGTCGAACGCGACGGGCGGCGTGAGCGCACCGGAGAGCACGACATCTCCGGCCGCCAGCGGCCGTCCGAAGCGGGCGCACTCCCGGGCCAGCAAGGTCACGGCCCGTACCGGGGAGCCCAGCGCGGTGGCACCGGTGCCGGAGGCCAACGGAGTGCCGTCGCGGTCCAGGGACAGCGAAACCTCGGTCAGTTCCCGGCCGGTGAGCCCGTACGGAGTGGTGCCGAGGACCACGGCCGCCGCGCCGGCGCTCGGTCGTCTTCGACGACCGGGCCCTGCGGCTGCTGGTGGACACCGTGGGCGCGGAACGGGTGGTGGTGGTGGGCAGCGACTATCCCTATCCGCTGGGCGAGCGCCCCGCGGGCGAGGTGGTCCGCAAGAGCCCGCACCTTGACGACGACGTCCGGCACCTGATCGCCCGCGGAAACGCCGAACGCTACCTGGGGCTCCAGTAACGCGACTACGTCTGTGATGCCGAGGCCGCAGTCCTTATGGCTGCGGCCTCGGCATTTGTCCTGCGCGAACGCACTGCGTTCTATCGTCAGAGCCATTGAGTGTCCGCGCCGGTGCCAAGGTGGTCGAGTCACGGCGAAGGGAGCGCATCGGTCGCCTGGCCGCCCTGGCCGACCAGCTCGACCCGCACCACCGGCAGCCACTCTCCGCCACGCTGCCCGCACCCCTTGAAATGCCCGGCTCGCCGTCCAACCACCGACGACACCGCTTCCCCTCTACCCAGAAGGAACCACGCCATGACCACCCCGCGCGCCTTCCCCCTGGAGCCCACCCCGATCCATGTGTCCGACGAGGTCCTCGATGACCTGCGCGCCCGTCTCACATCGACCCGTCCGCCGTTGGACGAGGGGAATGGGGACTGGTCCTACGGCGTCCCGGACAGCTATCTCCGTGAGCTGGTCGCCTACTGGCGGGACGGCTACGACTGGCGCAAGGCCGAGGCCGCCATCAACGTCTACGAGCACTACCAGGTGAGCGTCGCCGGTGTCCCGGTGCACTTCATGCACAAGCCCGGCCGCGGCCCTCGCCCGATCCCGTTGATCCTCACCCACGGCTGGCCGTGGACGTTCTGGCACTGGTCGAAGGTGATCGACCCGCTCGCCGACCCGGCCGCGTTCGGCGGTGACCCCGCCGACGCCTTCGACGTCATCGTGCCGTCCCTGCCCGGCTTCGGTTTCCCCGGCCCGCTCACCGGCTTTCCGGACGTCAACTTCTGGAAGGTCTCCGACCTCTGGCACACCCTGATGACCGAGACCCTGGGACACGAGAAGTACGCCGCCGGGGGCTGCGACATCGGCGGGATCGTCTCCAGCCACCTCGGCCACAAGTACGCCGACGAGCTGTACGGCATCCACATCGGCTCCGGGCTGCCGCTCGACTTCTTCACCGGCCCCCGCGCCTGGGACTTCGCCCGGAATCGGCCCCTCACCGACGACCAGCCCGCCGACGTCCGCGCCCGGATCATCGAGCTGGACCATCGCTCGGCGTCCCACCTGACCGTGCACATGCTCGACGGCGCCACCCTGGCCCACGGGCTGAGCGACTCACCCGCCGGACTGCTCGCCTGGCTGCTGGAGCGCTGGAACGCCTGGAGCGACAACGGCGGCGACGTCGAATCCGTCTTCACCAAAAACGACCTGCTCACCCACGCCACCATCTACTGGGTGAACAACTCCATCGCCACGTCGATGCGTTACTACGCCAACGCCAACCGTTACCCCTGGCCCCCCGCCCACGACCGCACCCCGGTCGTGCAGGCCCCGGTCGGCCTCACCTTCGTCACGTACGAAAACCCGCCCGGCATCCACACCGCCACCGAGCGCGTCCAGGCGTTCAAGACCGGCCCGCAGGCCGATTGGTTCAACCACGTCAACGTCAACGCCCACGACCACGGTGGCCACTTCATCCCCTGGGAGAACCCCGACGCCTGGGTGAACGACCTGCGCCGCACCTTCCACGGCCGCAGGCCCTGAACGTCCCTGCGGGCTCGTCCGGCAACGGGCCGCTGTGCCGGCGCAGCGCCGTCCGCGGTCCCGCCCGCTGATCGTTCAGGTGTGCCGCAGCGTCGCAGTGGCGATCTCCAGGAAGTCGCGCAGCAGCTTCTCCCGCCGGTCCGCGAGGACGACCAGGCACGTCTCGATCCCGGGGGCGTCCGTGACGGGAAGGTGGGCGAGGTCGGGGCGGGAGTAGGAGCGCGCGACGCTCAGCGGGACCAGCGCGATGCCGTGCCCGGAGGCGATGAGCTCGAACTTCTCTTCAAGTGAAGACGTCCGCCGCGTCGGTGCGTCGAACATCCGCTCGCCGCCGAGGTCCGCGGAAGTGAGTTCGTCACGGCACGCCAGCGGGTGCGCCGCGGGCATGCAAGCGACCCTGGGCTCATGGCCGATGGGGATGGTATGCAACCCCGAGTCGTCGAACGGCCGCCTCAGGCCGCGGCCGCCGCCGGAGTGAGGAGGTCCTCAAGCCGGCGGTCCGGGCGTGAACGCCAAGACCGCTCTCATCGTCGGGGCATCCCGCACCCTCGGGCTCGGCCTCGCCACCGAGTACGCGCACCGCGGCTGGGACGTCATCGGGACCGTCCGGGGCAATCGCCGCAGCTGTCTCCACGACCTGGCCGAGGCGTCCGGGGGCCGGGTCACGGTCGAGACGCTGGACACGACGAAGCCGGATCAGCTCACCGCGGTGCGCGAGCGCCTGGCGGAGCGCACCCTCGACCTGCTGTTCGTCAACGCCTCCGGCACGAGGGGCGACATTCCGATCGGCGACGTCCCGGAGGAGATGTTCGTCGAGGTCATGGTCACGAACGCGCTCAGCCCGATGCGCGTGGTCGAGTCCTTCCGCTCGCTGGTCGCGCCAACCGGAACCATCGGCGTCATGTCCTCGCGCCGGGGCAGCGTCAGCTTGAACACCAACGGCGGTCAGGACGCCTACCGCGCCAGCAAGTCCGCCAACTCATCGGCGTCCACCACAGGGCGGCGGCCGTCGATGCGGCCGCGGGCCCGGCCGTAATTCGCTTGCCCTGGCGCCGGGTCAACGCTGCACTGTGGCCAGACACCACGAGTCGTGGTGCCGGTATCCCGAGGAGGCAGCGGCAGCAATGGAGATCCGTTCCACGACCGACCAGGATCTCGACGTCTTCGTCGACACAGTCCATGCCGCGTTCGGGCGCTTCCCGGAAACCCCGATCGAGGGCGGCGGGCTCTGGTGGTCGGCGCTCGAAATGGACCGCTGCATGCTCGCCCTGACGGCGGACGGGCGGCCCGTCGGCACCGCCGCCACGCACGCCTTCGAGCTCACCCTGCCCGGTGAGACCCTCGTCCCGGCCCCCGGGGTGACCGCCGTCGGCGTCCTGCCCTCGCACCGGCGCCAGGGCGTGCTCAGCGCGATGATGCGGCATCAGCTCACCGAGCTGCGGGCCCGCGGGGAGTGCCTTTCCGTGCTGCTGGCCTCTGAGGCCCCGATCTACGGCAGGTTCGGCTACGGACCGGCGACCTACACGGCGCGGCTGACGGTGCCGCGCCACGAGGCCGCCCTCGCCGTTCCCCGGGCGCGCGGAGTGGCCCAGGCACCAGCGACCGGCTCGGACAACGGCTCGGTCGAGGTGCTGCGTCGGGCCGAGTGCGGCGAGATACTGGAAGAGGTCTACGACCGGTATCGCCGCGCCCAGCCCGGCGCGCTGTCCCGGCCGCACCGCTGGTGGGCCTTGCGCGCGGGGCAACCCCCGATCTCGCCGGCGCCGCGCTACGTCGCCGTCCACCGGGACGCCGACGGCGCCCCGGACGGGTACGCCAGCTACTCGATCGAGTCCGGCACCCTGACGGTCGACGAGACCATCGCCACCGACGACGCCGTCTTCACGGCCCTGGCCCGGTTCGTGCTCAAACACGACCTGGTCTCTCAGGTCGTGTTCCAGCACGTCCCGCCCCAGCACCCGCTGCGCTGGCAGCTCGCGGACTTCCGCGCCGGCGAGGTGAGCGGCGACATGGACTGGCTCTGGGTACGACTGCTGGACGTCCCGCGTGCGCTGACCGCGCGCGGCTGGTTCATGGACGGCGAGCTCGTCCTCGACATCGACGACCCGTTCCTCGGCGAACACGACCGCTATCTGCTGACCATCCGGGACAGCAAGGCCGACTGCGTCCCGACGGACCGGAAGCCCGACCTGTCCCTGGACATCAGCGACCTGGGCTCCGTCTACCTCGGCGGCACTGCCCCGAGCACGCTCGTGCGTGCCGGACACATCCGGGCCCACCGCCCAGGCGCAGCCGCCCTCGCTGACGCACTCTTCCGCGCCGAGCGCTCCCCGCACTGCCTGCACTGGTTCTGACCGCGCTCGCAGACCTTGCACAAGTCTCGTTCGTCGGCTACTCGTTCGGCCTGACGAACGGGTCGGAGACGAAGCAACGGGAGTACGCCGAGGCCCGATGTACGCCTGAAAACTGTTCGCCTGCGACAGTTGGGTCTTGGCAGACTGGGATCATGCTGACGGACGACCAGGTCACCCGTTTTATCGAGGACGGTTTCGTCAAGGTCGAGCAGGCGTTCCCCGAGGAGGCGGCCGCTGAGTGCCGGACGATCCTCTGGAGGGAGACCGGCTGCGCCCCCGACGACCCGGCCACCTGGACCAAACCGGTGATCAGGATCAACGGGCATACGGAAGAGCCGTTCCGGGCCGCCGCCAACAGCCTGCGACTGACTACGGCGTTCGACCAACTGGTTGGGCCGGGCCGGTGGGCGCCGCGCGGCGGGCTTGGAACGTTTCCGATCCGGTTCCCCAGCACCGCGCCACCCGGCGACGATGGATGGCACCTCGACGCGAGCTTCCAAGGCGACGCCGACCCGGGCGACTACTTCAGCTATCGCGTCAACGTGGCATCCAAGGGACGGGCCCTGCTCATGCTCTTCCTCTTCTCCGAGACCGACGAGAACGACGCGCCCACTCGCATCCGGGTCGGCTCGCACCTCGACGTGGCACCCCTGCTGGCGCCCTACGGCGAGGACGGCCTCACGATGGTGGAGATCTCGACGCGGGCCGTACCGGCGACCGAGCACCGCCCGATCGCCTTCGCCACCGGCCGGCCCGGCGATGTCTACCTGTGCCACCCGTTCCTGGTACACGCCGCCCAACCACACCACGGCACCCGGCCGCGGTTCCTCGCCCAGCCGCCCCTGGACCCGGTCGAGCCGTACGACGTAGACCGCGGGATATCGCCCGTTGAGCAGGCGATCCGTCGCGGCCTGCGCCGGTAGTCACAGCTCGAGAGGCTGCCTCCGGCGAGCGCCAACTGAACCTCGTCGCCCACTCCGCTCATTGCTCACGCCGGCAGGGCGCAGCCCCGTGTCTCCTTCAGCGAGCAGACGGCCGCCAGCGTCAGCGCGGCGGTGGCCATCAGGAAGAAGGCCGGCGAGAGCGGGTTCCCCGTCCGGTCGATCAGCCAGAGCGCGATGTACGGGGCCGTGCCGCCCACCGCCATGCCGGCCAGGTTGTAACCCAGTGCGGTGCCGCTGTAACGGACGCGGGCGCTGAACATCTCGGCGAAGGCGGTGAACGCCACGGCAGCCAGCGCGGCTTCCATGACGCCCAGCAGGATCTGCGCCACGTAGGGGAGGATCCCGCCCTCGTCCAGCAGCATGAACAGGGGGTAGGAGAGCGTCAGATAGCCGATCGCACCGGCTGCCAGCACAGGCCTGCGGCCCACGGTGTCCGCCAGCAGCCCGAACAGCGGAATGACCGCGCATGCCACGACGAGCGTCACGACAGTCGACCAGAAGGCGTTGTCGGCCGACAGTCCGATGGTGTTCTGCAGGTGGATGGGGATGTAGACGAACGAGATGTAGTACCCGGAGAACGTCGCCGTGGACAGCCCGACGGCTGTGAGCAGCGGCAGTCGGTAGCGCTGCACGACCTCCCTGAGAGGTGCCTGCGCGACCTCCCCGCGGTCGGCGATCCGGTTGAACTCGCCTGTGTCCGCCAGCTTCGTGCGGATGTAGATCCCGACCAGGCCGAGCGGCAGAGCGAGGAGGAAGGGCACGCGCCAACCCCACGAGTGCATCTGCCCGGTGGTGAGGGTGTGCGTGAGCAGCGCGACCGTCAGCGAGGCGAGCAGGGCGCCCGCATGAGAACCGAGCAGGGCGAAGCTGGTCAGCAGACCTCGGCGGTGGTCGGGCGCGGCCTCGACGAGGTACGAGCCGGCGCCGGCCATCTCACCTCCGGCCGCGATGCCCTGGGCGCACCTGGCCAGGACGAGCATGGCGGTGGCGCCGGTGCCGATGGCCGCGTAGGTGGGCAGCACGCCGATGGCGAAGCTGGCCGCCGCCATCATGATCACCGTGGTGGCGAGCACCTTCTTGCGGCCGATGCGGTCGCCGAAGTGACCGAAGATCATGCCGCCCGCGGGCCGGAGGACGAACGCGGCGGCGAAGGTGGCGAGCGTCGCCAGAAGGGCCGAGGCCGGGTCGTCGCCGGAGAAGAACACCGTGGCGGTGATCGTGGCCAGGTAGCCGTAGGCACTGAAGTCGTAGTACTCGACGAGCGATCCGATCGCGGAGGCGAGCACGATACGGGGGTCGGTGCGGGTCGGGGCGATGTCGGCTTGGGCAGACGTGCTGTCCGGGGTTGGGCCGGCTGTGTCCGCGGTGCTGGGTACATCCATGGAGATCTCCCTGTGGCGATCGTGCGTTTGGTGTACTCGTGCGGCCCGCGCGGAGGCGTGCCTGGAGGTCCCGGCCGGGCGTCACGTGCCCGGCCGGGCTCTTCGGGTGCGGTCAGCGCCTGCCGAGAGTCGCGGCCAGGTGGTTGCCCGTGATCCAGCCGAAGCCGAGGGCTGTCAGCAGGCCGTTGCCGGACATGTAGCCCTCCGATGTGGGGCCTGAGATGCCGGCTGCTGAGCCACCGCCCGCGTACAGGCCGGGGATCGGCTGGCCGGAGTGGTGCTGGACACGGCCGAGAGTGTCGACCAGCAGGCCGCCCTGGGTGGTGAGGACGCCGCGGGTGACCCACCCCGCGTACAGCGGGAAGTGGAGCGGACCGTGGTCGGTGCCGGACGGGTCGTCCACCACCGAGACCGATCGGAAGCCGGCCAGTGTCTCGGCGAGGGCGGACTCGGGGAGGCCGGTGGCGGTGGCCAGGGCGGCCGGGGTTTCGTGGCGGCGGAAGGCACCGGCAGCGGCCGATTCGCGCATCAGCTCTGAGTGCATCGCGGCCTTGTGGGCGCGTTCGTCCCAGATGAGCAGGGCGCGCCCGCCGGGCTGCCCGGCGATGATGCGGCCCAGCTTGGAGTAGCCCTGGGCCTTCTCGTCGGCGAAGCGCCGGCCGTCGGTGCCGACCAGCAGCGCGCCCAGGAACGGCAGCACCGGGTTGAGCCGGGTGCCGTGGCCGGGGACCACCAGGCCGTGGCCGAGAAAGCTGCCCATGTTGCGGGTGGCTGCGCCCAGTTCGAGTCCCCAGCGGATGGCGTCGCCCGTGCTGGTGCTGACGCCGCCGTGGAAGGCGCCGGCCGCGTCCGGGCAGTGCTCCGCCATCATGTCCGGGTTGGCGGCGAAGCCGTCGGCGGCCAGCACCACCGCTCGGGCGGCGGCGCGGCGCGGTTCCCCGCCGTCGAGGACCTTCACCCCCGTCACCGAGCCGTCCTCGGCGATCAGCAACCCGGTACCTGGCGCATTGTCGACGAACACGATGTTGTCGCGGGCCGCCACGGCGCGCCGCAGTGTGGCGATCAGCCGCGCGCCTCCGGAACGGCCCGTGTCCGTGTGCAGCCGGGGCACGCTCTGGCCTGATCGGGCCATGTCCATGCCCAGTTCGACGGGGTGGCCCAGCTCGTCGGCCAGCCACTCCACGTAGTGGGGTGCCACCCCGCACAGGGCGGTGACGATCGGCTCGGCGTCCGGGTCGCTGTTGACGGCGAGGATGTCGCGGGCGTGCCGCTCCGGTGAGTCGTCGATGCCGGCGGCCCGCTGGTAGCGGGTGCCGCCTGCAGCCAGGCTGCCGCTGGAGAACTGCGAGTTGCAGCCCTCCTTGGTGCTCTTCTCGAAGACCGCGACGAGGAGGTCCGGGTTGCGGGCCGCGCGCAGGGCGGCGACCAGGCCGCACGCCCCGCCGCCGACCACCGCGACGTCCACCTCGTAGTCGGCGTCAGAGGTCATGTCCGGCTCCGGATGAGGCTGCTGTTCCGGGTCCGGCCCCTGGCCCGTAGTAGAACTCCCGGGCCGCCTTGATCAGCGCCGCGTCCGGCCGCGAGAAGTACAGGCCGGTCCGGGCCGGATGCAACCCCGTGCGGCGCCACGCCTCAGCACGGACCTCGGCAAGCGCCAGGCCGGTGCCCAGCGAGTCGACGACCGGGATGTCGTCGACCCTCGACACGCCCTGGTCGGCGAGGAACACGTTGAGCGGCCCCTCCCCCGGCACGATCACCTCGGCACCCTGCGCGATCGCTTTCCTGGCCGCCGTCCGGAAAGCCTCCAGCAACGGGCCAGGGTCGGCGTATGCGGCCATCACGTCGGTGAACTCCCGTTCCACCTGGACGATCGGGCCGACCAGCCGCTCGAATCCGTACGCCGCCATGTTCCGCCGCAGCTGCGGCTCGAGCTCCGCGATGAAGTTGACGATCCCGATCCGGCTGCCCAGCGTGGCCGCGTACGCGACCGAGGCGTTGCCGAAGGCGACGACCGGTATGTCCACCAGGGTGCGGATCTCCTCGAAGCCGGTGTCGGGGATGGTGGCGATGAAGAAGGCGTCGTAGTCCTGCTCCTCGGCGGTCAGGGCCGCCCTGACGAACTGCTCCTTGTGCAGGTTGGTGAGGTAGAGGTGTCCGATGTGGGTGCCCGGATAGGCGCTCGGGTAGGTGCCGGGTGCCATGCCGTGCAGCTCCACGGTGGTGCCCGGCCGGGCGACCGCCTTCAGGTGCCGGGCGAGGGCGTCCCGGTAGTGCGGGACGTCGTCCAGGACGGTGAAGCTCTGGTGCCAGATCCGCATGTCCGCTCCCTCAGCTCCTCGCCAAACTCGCCGTCGCGGCCAGGCCGCCCGCGATGCGGCCGAAGACCGCGCCGCGCAGCACCGAGGTCGAGCCGGTGTAGTTGGTGTAGTACATGCCGGTGAGTTCTCCGGCCGCGTACAGGCCGGGGACCGGGTTGCCGTCGAGGTCCAGCACCTCGGCCCGCTCGTTGGTCTTCAGACCGCCGAAGGTGAAGACGTTCGAGGCGATGATCGGGTACGCGTGGTAGGGGGCGGTGTCGACCGGCCGGGCCCAGTTGGACTTGGGCGGGGCGAGTCCGTCGGTGGCCAGCCCGTCCGTCTCCAGCGGCCGGAACTCGCCGCCGGTGCATGCCTTGTTGTACTCGGCGACGGTGTCGGCCAGTGCCCTCGCGGGGATCTCCAGCTTGGCCGCCAGCTCCTCCAGGGTCGCCGCGGTGATGGCGGGCTGGTCGCTGCGCACCGCCGTGGCCAGGCCCGGCACGTCCTCGCTGCGCGCGTCGAAGACGGCGTACGCGATGCCGTCCGGCTGGGCGTGGATACGCCGGGCGACCCGCTCGTACCAGGCGTCGACGGGGCCGGGCGCCTCGTCGGTGAACCGGCGGCCCTCCTTGTTGACGAGGATGCCGTACGGGAAGGAGAAGACGGCCGCCTCCGCGATGCCCGAGCGGGGGTCCACCGGCTCGGCGTGGAAGAGGCTGAAGTCGCCGGCGGTGGCCGCCCCGACGGCCAGGCCCATCACCAGACCGTCGCCCTTGTTGTAGTGACCGCCGCGGGCGACGGGACGGGTGTGGCGGCCGCCGCGCCCGTGGTAGCGGGCCGTCATCTCGGCGTTGCCCTCGTATCCGCCGCAGGCGAGCATGACCCGGCCGCGCAGCTCCCGGACCGTGCCGCCGGAGGCCGCCCGGACACCGGTGACCGTGCCGTCGGCGTCCTGCACGAGCGAGCGAGCGGTGGTCTCGTACCGGAACGTCACCCCGGCCGCCTCCGCGGCCGCGGTGAGCGCCTCCACCAGGGCCAGACCGCCGCCGACCGGCATGAGCCGGGTGGTGGAAGTGGTCAGGAACGGGGTCGGCAGGGACTCGAACCGCACCCCGTGGGAGGCGATCCAGCGCAGTGTCGGGCCCGCGGACCCGGCCAGCTCGGCGACGACCTCCGGGCTCACGGTGCTCAGCGACTTCAGCGGCGCGGACCAGGAGGCGGGCGCGCGCAGGGACTCCACCATCAGCGACGGGTCGGGGTACCCCGTGAAGTCGCCGAGCAGCCGCTCCTCGAAGTCGTCGGAGACCTCGTCCAGCGACTTCATGCGCAGGAACGCCTCGGTGTGGCGGGTGTTGCCGCCCGCGTCGGAGCGGGGCGCCCGCTCCACCACGGCGACCCGGGCTCCGGCCTCGGCGGCGGCGAGCGCGGCGGTCAGCCCGGCGACGCCGGAGCCGACGACCACGACGTCGTACTCGGTCTCGTGCGCGGTCATGCGGTCCTCCCGGTCAGCTCGGCGATGATGTCGTCCGCCGTGCGCACGGCCGCGAACATCGGCAGGATTCGGGTCATCGCGATGTCGTGCAGTTCGGGGTCGAACGAGGCGCACATGTCCTCGACGACGGTCACCTGCAGTCCGCTGTCCACCGCGTGGCGCGCGGTCGACTCGACCACCAGGTTGGTGGCCACGCCGCCCAGTACGACATGGCGCACTCCTGCGCCGAGCAGCATCTGCAGCAGCGGTGTGCCGTTGAAGGCTCCGACCCCGCCCTTGTCCACCACGGGCTCGGCGGGCAGCGGGGCGAGCGGGCTGACGATCCGGGCGCCCGGCGCGGTGGCCAGCATCGCGCGCTCACGCGGGTAGGCGTCGAAGCGCGCGGAGCGGTTGGTCCGCAACTCGTAGGAGGGGTCGAAGGCGAGCCGGACGTGCACGACGTAGGCGCCGGCGTCGCGGGCCGCGGTCAGCACCTTCTCGGCTGCGGCCAGTACGCCGCGCTTTTCGACCTGTTCGGCGAGGGCCGGCATGCGCAGGTGCTCGCCCTGCTCGCAGAGGGCGACCTGGTAGTCCAGCATCAGCAGGGCCGTGCGGCCCGGCGGGGTCTCGGTCATCTCGGACTCGTTTCGTTGCGTGCGGGGGTATGCGTACGGGCACGGGTTCCGGTCACCACGCGGACCAGCCGCCGTCGACGTAGACGATCTGGCCGGTCATGTAGCGGCCGGCGTCGGAGGCGAGCAGCAGGAGCGGGCCGTCGAGGTCCTCGCCGGGCACGCCGAGCCGGCCGAGCATGGTGCGCTCCGAGAACCAGTCGAGCCGTTCCGGGTCGTCGCCGAGGGCGGCGGTCATCTCGGTGGGGTAGAACACGGCCGGGGCCAGGCAGTTGACCCGTACTCCCTGCCGGCCGAGCTCGGCAGCCAGGGAGCGGGTGAGGTTGCCGATGCCGGCCTTCGACGCGTAGTACGCGGACTCGGGCACGGGCCCGACCCGCTCGGCGTACACCGTCGAGAAGTTGACGATCGAGCCGCGCTTCCGCCCGGCCATCAGCCTGCCTGCGGCCCGGTTGAGCAGCCAGGTGCCGGTGAGGTTGACGTCGAGGACGCGCCGCCACTCGTCGAGCGTGGTCTCGAAGGCCTCCTTGCGGAGCATCACCCCGGCGGCGTTGACCAGGATGTCGAGGCGCCCGTCGGGGTCGGCGGCGTGCGCGACCAGGGTCTCCACCTGGTCCTCGCGGGTGACGTCCACGCGCAGTGCGCGGGCCTTCGCGCCGGCCGCGAGCAGAGTCCCGACGGTGGCGTCCAGGTCGGCGCCGCGCGACGGCAGGTCGGCGACCACCACCTCGGCGCCCTCCCGGGCCAGCGCCAGCGCCGCGTGCGCGCCGAGACCGCCCTTCGCCGCGCCGGTGACCAGCGCCCGCCGCCCGGTCAGATCGAACAGTTCGCCGCTCATGCGGACTTCGCCTCCTCCCTCGCCGACAGCCCGGCGATCCGGCCGAAGACGGCGGCCTTGCCGATGGAGGTGCCCGTGACGTATCCGGCGCCGTGCAGACCGCCGGTGATCTCGCCGGCCGCGTACAGACCGGGGATGACCTCGCCGTACACGTCGAGGACCCGGGCCCGGGGGTCGATGGTCAGGCCGCAGTACGTGGCCAGTACGACGGTGGTGGACGGGTGGGCGTAGAAGGGCGCGGTGGCCATGGGGGTCGGACGCCCGACCCCGCCCGACAGGGTTCGCCTGCCGAGGGGGTCGGCGATGCCCTGCTCGATCGCGGTGTTGTACTCCGTGACCGTGGCTGTGAGCGCGTCCGCCGGGATGTCCAGCTGCTTCGCCAGCTCCTCCAGGGTGTCGGCCCGCTTCAGCAGGCCGCCCGCCAGCCGGGCGGCGAAGTCGTAGATCGGCACGCTCGCGTCGCTCAGCGCCATCACACGGGCGTCGAAGATCTGGTGGGCGATGCCGCCGTCCTGGGCCAGGCAGGCGTCGCCGATCACCTTGTACGGCAGCGACTCGTCGATGAACCGCTGTCCGCCGCCGTTGACCGCGATCGCGCCCTTGTAGACGGCGAGGATGCCGGTGCCGCCCTCGGCGCCGCCGGGGTCCGGGTGGATACCGAACGTGCCCTTGATGTACGGGGTGTCGATGACCCCGGCGCCGGCCTTCCAGGCCATCAGCAGCCCGTCGCCGGTGCTGCCCGCGCCGCCGCCGCGCAGCGCCCGCTCCATCTGTGGGGCGAACCGGGCCAGCAGTTCGGGGTTCTGGGAGAAGCCTCCGGAGGCGAGAACCACCGCCCGGGCCCGCAGCGTCCCGCCGTCCGTGGTGACGCCGACGACCCGGCCGTCCTCGACCAGCAGCCGCCGCACCGGGGTCCCGGGCAGGAAGTCCGCGCCGAGCTCCCGTGCCCGGTCCAGCAGCGTGGCGACCAGCACCCGTGTGTCGGTGGGGTGGGAGCGCGGCACGCTCTGCCCGGACGCGGCGTGCACCTCCCCGTACGCGATGCCGAGGCCGCGCAGCCACCGGTACGTGGCCAGCTGCTCGGCGCAGTACGTGTCGACCAGGGCCGGATCGTTGCGGTGCTGTCCGGTCTCCAGCAGGTCGCGGCGGAGCAGCCCGGCATCGTCGGCGATGCCCTCGGCGGCCTGCTCGTCGGTGCCGGCGAAGGCGGACAGACCCGCGCTGAGCACCGTGCTGCCGCCGATGTCGGGTTGCTTCTCGCAGATCACGACGCGGGCCCCGGCCTCCGCCGCGGCCACGGCCGCGGCAAGACCGGCCAGTCCGGCGCCGGCCACCACCACATCAGCCATGGCTGTACCGCCTTTCCAGCGCGGTGTATTCGGGGAGTCCGAAGAGGGACTGCCGGTCGGCCCACGGCAGCAGATGCGGCGTACGGCTGCTGGTCTCCCCCGCGGTGCGCAGGTGGGCGAGCGCCTCGCGGCCGGCCTGCAGCATGCTGCGCATCAGGTAGTTGGCGAACAGCGCGACGGAGAAGCCGAGTTCGGCCAGCTGGGCGGCGCTCAGCTCCGGAGTCTTGCCGCCCTCGACCATGTTGGCCACCAGCGGCACGCCTGCGAGTTCGGTGCCGATGGTGCGCATCTCCTCGACGCTGCGCGGCGCCTCGACGAAGATCATGTCGGCGCCGGCCTCCACATAGCGGTGGGCGCGCTTGATCGCCTCGTCCAGGCCGAGCACCCCGCGGGCATCGGTCCGGGCCACGATGACAAGCGCGGAGTCGCCACGCGCGGCGACGGCGGCCTCGATCTTGGCCCGCATCTCGTCGGCGCTGATCAGCTGATGCTCGTCGAAGTGGCCGCAGCGCTTGGCGAGCACCTGGTCCTCCAGTTGCACCGCGGCGGCACCGGCGGCCTCCAGCAGACGGACCGTGCGCATCACCGACAGCGCCCCGCCGTAGCCGGTGTCGGCGTCGACGATCAGCGGCAGGTCGGTGGCGGCGGCCAGTCGGGCGACGTGGTCCACGACCTCCCGCTGTGAGATCAGCCCGATGTCGGGCAGCCCGTACTGGGCGTTGGCGAGGCCCGCCCCGGTCACGTACGCCGTGGCGAAACCGGCCTCCTCGACCAGCCGCAGCCCGGCCGCGTCCGTCACCCCGGGGGTGATCAGCGTCTCGCCCGCGGTCAGCAGCCGGCGCAGCTCGCGGCGACGCTGTTCGGCGGAGCGGCCGGGGAGGGTCGCGGGGGTGCTCACAGGTGGACCCCCGGCCGGTCCTCGGCCCCCAGGTGCAGCGCGCTGAAGGCGGTGCCGAGCGGGTCCGCGAACAGGAAGGCATGTCCGACGGCGGCGGTGACGTCCTGGAAGCGGCGGTGCAGCGGGTGGTCGAGATACGCGACCCGGCCGCTGGAGGCGCGCATCAGGCGGGTGACGGCGGCTCCCGCCTCCTGCGCGGCGCGGGCGACGTCGTACCGGTAGAAGGCGCGCGCCTCGCGGCTCGGCCACTCGCCGGCCTCGGCGATGGAGGTGAGTTCGACGGCGGCGCGGCGCAGCTTGAGCCGCCCGGCGTCGACGGCGTAGAGGTTCTCGGCCAGCTGGCTCTGGATGAGCGCGTCGTCGCGGAGCATGCCGCCGTAGTTGGAGCGGCGGCTGCGGGTGGCCTTCACCCACTCGTCGACGAAGCCCTGGGCCGCACCCAGCGCACCGGCGGCGATGATGAGGTTGAAGACGACGGCCCACGGCAGCCGGTACAACGCGCCGGAGTTGAGCTCCCTCCCGGGCAGCGGGGTACCCAGGTAGTACGTGTAGTCGACGTGCGACTGGCCTCGGTGCTCGGGCACGAACAGCTCGTCCACCACGATGTCGTTGCTGCCGGTGGCGGCCAGGCCGGCGGTGCGCCAGGTGTCCTCGATCCGGTACTGGCCCCGGTCCAGGATCACCGAGGTGAAGTCGGCGACGTCGTGGCCGTTCCACTCCCGGGTACCGGCTATACCGCCGAGGATCACCCCGTCGCAGTGCAGGCTGCCGGAGGAGAACGACCAGCGGCCGGACACCCGGTAGCCGCCGTCGACCCGCTCGATCCGGCCGGTGGGGGTGTACGAGGAGGCGATCGCCCGGTCGGGGTTCTCGCCCCAGATCTCCTGCTGGGTCTGCTCCGGGAAGAGCGCGATCTGCCAGGGGTGCACGCCGACCACGGCGGTCACCCAGCCGGCGGCCGGGTTGGCGCGGCCGACCTCGACGACGGCGTCGAGGAACTCGGCCAGGGGCACTTCGCCGCCGCCCCAGCGGGCGGGCTGCAATGCGCGCAGGACCCCGGTTTCGTTCAGCTGTTTCCAGGCGACGTCGGTGAGACGCCGCTGCCCGGCCCCGGCCCCGGCCGCGTCCTCGGCGGCCAGGGCGGGCGCGGCGGCGCGCACCGCTTCAACGATGGACATGTGTTCCTGCCTCAAGAACGAAGGAGCGAAGGAGCGAAGGAGCGAAGGAGCGGCACATGATCGGGCACCACTCCACGAATAGATCGTTCGCTACAGGGAATGGGGCGCAGTGGCCCCTCGGTCGTACGGCATGGGGGATCAGATCGCGTACGGCGCGTCCGGTCAGGACGCGAGCTGCTCCCGGTAACCGCCGTAGCTCCCGCGGTAGAAGATGAGCGGGCCGCCCGCCTGCTGCGCGCCGAGGTCGACGACGCGCCCGAGCGCGAGGAAGTGGTCGCCCGCCTCGTGCACGCGCTCCAGCCTGCAGTCGATCCAGGAGAGGGCGTCGTCCAGCACCGGGGCACCGGAGGCGCCCGGCTGCCAGCCCAGGGAGCCGAACTTGTCGGCGCCGCGGGTGGCGAAGAGCCGGCAGACGTCCTGGTGGTCCTCGCCCAGGACGTTGACGCAGAAGGCGCCCGCCTCCCTGATGCGCGGCCAGGTGGTCGAGGACGAGTCGGGGAAGAAGCCGACCAGTGCGGGGCTCAGCGACACCGAGGTGAAGGAGCCGACGGCCATGCCGACCGGCGCTCCTTCGTGCATCGCGGTGACCACGGCAACACCGGTCGGGTAGCCGCCGAGTACGCGCCGGAAGTGTGCGGGGTCGATCTCGCCGGCCGGGCGCGTGCCGCGGTCCCGGCTGATCGGCGACGGAGGCTGCAGGGTTTCGGACATCGAGGTGTCCCTTCGGGATGTGCCGGGAGATGTGTGCGGCCGCGGTGTGCGGCCCGAGCCGGTCAGAAGGTGCCCTGGACGAAGCCGGAGACCAGGTTGGCGAACATCTCCGGGTACTCGATCTGGCTCCAGTGCCCGCACTTGGGCACGATGTGCAGCCGCGCGTTCGGGATGTGCTGGGCGAGGTAGTGGCTGCACTCGACCGGCACGATCTTGTCCTCGCGGGCCGCGATGACGAGCACGTCCTGCTGGATCGTCGCCAGCTCCTCCGGCTGCCAGCCGATCTTCGGGCCGGCCGTGAAGTCGAAGGTGGCCAGGTGCGAGCGCTTGACCTCCTCCCGGGTCGCGCGGGGGACCCGGATCGCGGCGATCTCGTTCAGCCGGTCGCCGAACGAGGCCGGGTCGTACACGAAGAGGGACAGCAGCTCGGCCATCGCCTCCTCGGTCGGGTCGTCGTAGAAGTTGATCAGCTTGGCGAGGCCGGGCAGCGGCTTGAGGCCGGGCATGCCGCCACTGCCCATGAGGATCACCTTGTCGACCCGCTCCGGGCGCTCCAGCACCATCGCCAGCGACATCTGACCGCCGTAGGAGTTCCCGACGAGGGTGACCTTGTCGACGCCCAGCTTGTCCAGCAGCTGCCAGGTGGCCGCGAGCCGGAGCTCGGTGAAGGCGGCCATGCCGCGCGGCGGCGGGTTGGGGTGGTCGGAGTCACCGAAGCCCAGCGTGTCAGGGGCGATGCAGTAGTAGCGGTCCCCCAGGTCTCCGATCAGCCGCTCCCAGTTGGACAGGCCGGTGACGCCGGGGCCTGAGCCGTGCAGGAAGAGCAGCGCCTGGGCCGAGGGGTCACCGGCGGTGCTGACGTGGAGGGTGTGGTCGCCGACCGGGATGTCGGTGGCGGTGATGGGGGCGGTCATTCCGCATTCCTCTCAAGGGAGTTGAGCTCGGGGGAGTTCGACTCGGGGGACTTCGGCTCAGGGGAGTTCGGCTTGTTGAACAGCGCGAAGGGCAGCTCGTCGCGGTGCCTGGTGCCCTGGTGGCCCCAGATCTTGGTGCGGGTGTAGGTGGCCGGCTCCCAGAGGCTGTCGTCCACCTGCAGGCCGCCGTGGCCGTACTCCAGGTGGAAGCCCGCCGGCGTGTAGAGGTAGAAGGACGTCATCAGGTCGTTGGTGTGCCGGCCGAGCGTCAGCACGATCGGCACGTCGCGCTCCTCGCACAGGTCGTACGCGGTGCCGACGTCGTCGAGCGAGGCGACCTCGACCATCAGGTGCTGGAAGCCGCTCGCGCCCGGCACCTCGGCGATGGCCAGCGAGTGGTGACGGCCGTTGACGTGGTAGAACTGCGCGTTCAGCGGCGGGTCGATGATCCGGTCGGACAGCTTGAAGCCGAGCACCTCGGTGAAGAAGTCGTTGGCCTGCCGCATGTCGGGAACGACCAGCACCGCGTGGCCGAGGCCCTGCTCGCCGGTGACGAAGCCCGAGATCGCCCGGCCGGGGCGGAAGCTCGCCGGATGGCGGGACTGGCCCCAGGTCAGCTCGTGGCGGTTGCCGAACGGATCGATGAACCAGGACAGACCCGCGACGGCCCGCTCCTCCAACAGGTCCGGCTTGCCCTCGTGCACCTCGATGCCGTGCTCGGTCAGGCGGTGCGCCAGCGCCCGGAGGTTGGCCGGCGTGCGGACGTTCCAGCCGAGGTATTCGTTGGCGTGCTCCTCGCCGGGGTGGACGGCGAGCCGGTAGTCGGCGTCGTCGACCTTCAGGCGCACCGCACCGTCGGGGCCACGCCCGGCGACCTGCATGCCGAGCACCTCGGGGCCGAACGTCAGCCACTCCTCGTGACCGGGAGAGGAGAAGCCGATGTAGCTGAGCGAGTGGATCACAGTTGCACCTCCGGAGGAGTGGCGCCCAGCGCGCGGGCGGCGTAGGCGAGGCCGACCGCGTCCGGGACGAGGAACGCGTGGCCGAGGGCGGTGACGATGTCCTGGTAGCGGCGGTGGAGCGGGTGGTCGAGGTAGGCGACCCGGCCGCTGGAGTTGCGGTACAGGTCGGCGATCGCGTCACCCACCAGTTCGCAGCCGCGGTTGATGTCCCAGCGGTAGCGGGCCCGTACGTCCTTGGTGATGTGGACGCCCGCCTCGGCGGCCTCGGTGATCTCGGTGGCGGCACGGCGCATCTTCGTGATCGCGGCGTCCAGCGTCCAGTAGGCCTGGGCGAGATGACGTTGCGTCAGCGGGTCGTCGCGGTAGAGGCCGCCCCAGTTGCCCCGCCGGGTCCTGTTGATCTCCGTCCACTCGTCCAGGAAGCCCTGGGCCATGCCCAGCGCCGGGGCCACCAGCACGAGGTTGAACATGGTCGCCCACGGAAGGGCGTACCGCGGGCCGGGGTTGGTCTCCTGGCCCGGCGCACGGACGCCGGGCACGTACTCGTAGCGGATGTGCGAGAGGAACCGGCGGGCGGGGACGAAGGCGTCCTCGACCACGATGTCCTTGCTGCCGGTGGCCTTGAGGCCCGCGGTGTGCCAGTTGTCGTCGATGCGGTACTGGTCCCGCAGCAGGATGATCGAGCCGTAGTCCGGGACCCGGACGCCGTCCGCGACCTCGGCCTCACCGGCCACGCCGCCGAGGATCACACCGTGCCCGTGGTCGCAGCCCGACGAGAACGACCACCGGCCGCTCACCCGGTATCCGCCGTCGGCCGGGACGACCTGCCCGGTCGGCGCGTACGACGAGGACAGCATGCGGGAGGGGTCCTCGCCCCACAGCTCCTGCTGGGTCTCCTCCGGGAACAGGGCGCTCTGCCAGGGATGCGACCCGACGACCCCGGAGACCCAGCCGGCCGCGGGCGCGACCCGGGCGATCTCGAAGACCGCGTCGAGGAACTCGGCCAAGGGCAGCTCTCCACCGCCCCAGCGGGCGGGCTGGAGGGCGCGCAGCACGCCGGTCTCCTGCAGGTACTTCCACGTCGTATCGGTAAGGCGCCGCTCTTCCGAGCCCAGCGCCTCTTCGGCAGCCAACTCCGCGGAGAGCTGCCGGACCTTCTCAGTGATCATCACAGACGACCCCTTTCACCACACCGATGTAGTGAGAGATGCTTCCCTGTAGCGATCGCTTTAGGGAGTTCATGAGCCGGAAACGTAGACCGGCTCGGAGGGCTTGGCAAGAGGTCCGACAGCAGAACCCGCACAAAGACGCGTCGAAGACCGCTCCGCCCGAGACCACGGCAGAGCACTTGAGGTCCGCTCGACCAAGGCCACGTGATAGAAGAAACTCGTGGCCAGGAAGACGGAGCGCACCAGCAGGCAGGGCGACGAGTCACGCAAGCGGATACTCGAGGCGACCCTGGAGATCGCCGCCGAGCGCGGCTACGACGGCACGTCCGTCGCACTCGTCACCGAGCGGACCGGCCTGCCCGCGAGCTCGATCTACTGGCACTTCGGCAACAAGGACGGGCTGGTCGCGGCGGTCCTCGAGCACAGCTACCGCGCGTGGCGCGAGCATGCGCCGGACTGGGACTCCGCCGCGCCGCCGGAGCGCCGCGGCGAGACCCTGCAGGCCGTGCTGCGCCAGGTCGACCGGGCGTTCGTCGACAAGCCGGAGTTCTGGCGGCTGGGGCTGATGCTGGCTCTCGGCAAGTACGCCAAGGAGCCCGCCGCCAGGGCTCGGTTCCTTCAGGTCCGCGGCGAGAGCCTGGAGCGGGTGGCCGGCTGGTGGTCCAGGGTGCTGCCCGCGGAGGTGCTCCAGGACGCCCCGGAGATTCCACGCGTCCTCGCACAGCTCAACGTCGCGACCACCGACGGCTTCTTCCTTGCGGCCCGGGCCGACGGCGACTGGGACTTCACCCGACTGCTCAACATGCTCGCGGTGGGGTTGGACGCCGCGGCCGACCTGCTCGTGCAGCGTGTGCGGGCGGGCGCCGCGCCCCCGCCCGGGGCCGCTGAGAACCCGGGCCGGGCTGCTGCCGCCTCGCCTGCGGCTACGACCTCGTCCGCGCCGGAGGGGGACGACTCCCGGCTGCGCATCCTGTCCGCAGCCGCCGAGATCGCCGCCGAGCGGGGCTACGAGGGGACGAGTATCGCGCGCGTCTGCACACGTTCGGGACTGACGGTGGCGTCCCTGTACTGGTACTTCAAGGACAAAGACGAGCTGTTCGCCTCGGTCCTGGAGCACAGCTTCGAGCAGTGGTCGAAAGGGCAGGCCACCTGGGGGCCGGTCGCCGAACCTGCGGGGCGGGCGGCGGGTCTGCGTGCCACCCTCAGCCGGTCCCTGAGCAGCCTCGCCGCGGCGCCGGACTTCATGCGGATCGGCCACATGCTGACGCTGGAGCAGCGCGAGACCGAACCGACCGCCCGCGTGTTGTTCCTCGACATCCGGCGCCGCGTCCTGGACTCGATGACCGAATGGTTCGCTGCGAACCTCGGTGAGGAGACATCGGCCCGCGACCCCGAACTGCCTTCGCGGCTGGCCATGTTGCTGATGGCCATCTCGGACGGCCTGTTCATCGCGGAGCAGGTCGGGGACTTCTGGGACCTCGAGACCTTCGTCCACGTCATCGTCGACATGATCGAGGCGATCATCGCCGATGCCGCGGCGCCGCCTGCGGCGGGCTGAGTGAGCACTCCGGCGCGCACCGCGGCATTCAGCGCGGTCCGCAGCGCCGCACGCCCGACACATGAGCGTCGGCACCACGAGTCGGGCTGGAGAACGGGCAGCGGCCCCTCACGCTGACGGGTCGCCGGCCGCGCTCACCGCCCCTGCCAGCGCGGCTCGCGCTTCTCCAGAAAGGCGCGGGCGCCCTCCTTCTGGTCCTCGGAGAGGTAGACGTCCGGGCCCGGGTCCAGCCGGATCGCGGTGTGGGGCGACATGCCCGCGGTCTTGCGGTAGGTGAGCTTCAGGCGCTGGAGCGAGAGCGGTGCGGAGGAGACCACGTCTCCGAGGAAGTCCATTGCGCGGTCCATGAGTTCGTCGGCGGGGACCACCCGGTTCAGCAGGCCCCACCGCTCCATCTCGTCCACGCCGATCCGGCGGCCGGTGTACAGCCACTCCATCGCGATGCCGGGCGGTACCGTCACGGGAAGCATCACGGAGGCGAAGTGTGCACCGCGCCCTCTCTTCGCCTCCGGGACGGCGAAGAACGCGGTGTCCGCCGCGATCCTCATGTCACAGGCCAGAACGAATTCGAAGCCTCCCGCCATGGCGGGCCCGTTGATGATGGCGAGGGTGGGCTTGCGGCTGTCGATCATGACTTCGAAGAGGCTACGGCGGTTGTTGTGCAGCGGCCCGTAGAACGGCTTCCCGGCGTCTGCCAGATCGCGGGCTCCCTTCAGGTCCGCTCCGGAGCAGAAGGCCGTGCCGGAGCCGGTGAAGGCGATCGCGTAGACCTCGGGGTCGTGGTCCGCCTCCACGATGGCGTCGACGAGCAGGTCGTTCAGCTCGGAGTTGAGGGCGTTGCGCACCTCGGGCCGGTTGAGCGTGAGCAGTCTGACCCGGCCCACTGTCTCGACCTTGAGGATGGCGTCGGTCATGGCACGTCCTTTCGTGTGCGTCAGGAGAAGAGACTCAGAGCTGGTAGGACGGGGGCTCACCGCGAACGGTCACCCACTGCACGTCCGTGAAGGCGTCGAGGTTGGCGGTGTGACCGCCGTGCCGCGCCGCGGTGCCGGACGCGCCGAGGCCGCCGAACGGCGCGGTCGGCTCGTCGTTGATCGTCTGGTCGTTGATGTGCACCAGCCCGGTGGGGATGCGTTCGGCCAGGTCCAGAGCCTTCGTCACGTCCCGCGTGAGAATGCCCAGCGACAGTCCGTAAGGGGAGTCGGCGGCGAGCGCGGCCGCCTCGTCCGGATCGGCGAAGGTGACGATCGGCGCCACCGGGCCGAATGTCTCCTGCGCGTATGCCGGGGCGTTCACCGGCACCCTGCCGAGCACCGTCGGCCGGTAGAAGAGACCGTCGTAGGAACCGCCGGCACAGAGGGTCGCGCCGGCGGCGACGCTGGCCGTGACAAGGCCGTGGACCTTGTCCCGCTGGCCTTCGTCGATGATCGGCCCGTAGCCCACGTCCGCTCGCGTGGGGTCACCGACGACGATGCCGTCCGCGATACGTGCCAGCTCCTCGGCGTACGCGTCCGCGACATCCTCGTGGACCAAGTGGCGTCCCGTGGCCATGCAGATCTGGCCGGCATGCCGGAACGAGCCGAACGCGCCGGCTGCCGCCGCCCGCTTGACGTCCGTGTCGTCCATGACGATCAGGGCGGAGTTGCCCCCGAGCTCCAGGTGGACGCGCTTGAGCATCTCGGCGGCGGTCCTGGCGATCGCCTTCCCGCCCCGGGTCGAGCCGGTGAAGGCGATGACCGGCACCTGGGGGTGACGCACCAGCGCCTCACCGGCGTCGGCACCGCCGGGCAGCATGTGGAGCACGCCCTCGGGCAGGCCCGCTTCCTCGAAGATCCGGGCGATCACGACGCCGCCGCTCACCGCGGTACGCGGATCCGGTTTGAGGACGACGGCATTGCCCAGAGCGAGCGCCGGAGCGACCGACCGGAGGGCCAGCAGCAGCGGCGCGTTGAAGGGTGCGATCACCCCGACCACACCCACCGGCCTGCGCCGGGCCAGGGACAGGCGGGGCTTTCCGGAACGCAGCAGTTCGCCGTACGGCACACCGGCCAACGCGGAGGCCTCGTAGCACTCCTGGGCGGCCACGCCCTGAGCGCCGAGGGCCATGGCGAGCGCGGCGCCCGACTCCCGGGCCGTCCACTCCGCGATCTCCGCGGCATGCTGCTCGAAGAGCAGCCCGGCCCGCCGCAGTACGGCGGCGCGGGCGTCGTAGGGCAGCGCGGCCCAGCCGGTCTGGGCGCGGCGGGCACGGCGGACGGCGGCGTCGACAGCGTCGGCGTCGGCCCTGCCCATCCGGGCCAGCTCCGATCCCGTCGCGGGCTCGGTGACCGGGAAGGTGTCCGGGGTGCTCGACCAGCCGTCGGAGAAGACCTTGCCCTCCCACACGGAGGGCTGCAGCAGTGTCATGGTGGCCCTGGCCCTACGAGTCGCTCGGGTTCGCGGACGTCGTACCCGCCACCTTGGCGTCGACGAGCTGCTGTGCCTCGCGCGTGCTGTAGCCCAGCGACTGGAGGACCTCGAGGGTGTGCTCGCCCAGCAGCGGCGGCGCCGACTGGTTCGGCAGGTAGGCGCCGTCCACCGTGAGGGGCAGGCTGATCACCTCCAGGTCCGGCACGTTGGGGTGCGGCAGCGGGGTGACCATCCCGACCGCCTGGACCTGCGGGTCGTCGGCGACCTCGTGCACCGGCCGGACCGGTGCGCTCGGCACGCCCGCCCGGGCCAGCAGCGCGAGCAGTTCCTCGGCGGTGAACCGCTGGGTGGCCTCGGAGACAGCCTGGTTGACCTCCGCGCGGCGCGCGGCACGCTCGGCGTTGGAGCCGAATCCCTCCCGCTCCATCAGTTCGGTGGCGTCCATGACGGTGACGAGCCTGGTCCACAGGGTCTGGTTGCCCGCGGAGATGAAGACATAGCGGTCGTCGCCGGTGGGGAACGCGCCGTAGGGGACGACGCCGGGGTGGCCCGACCCCAGGTTCTTCGGCGCCGGGTTGCCGGCCCTGGAGCTCATGACCTTCTGGTCGACCCAGGACAGGGCGGTCTGCAGGAGCGAGACCTCGACGTGGCTTCCCTTGCCGGTCTTCTCCCTGGCCAGCAGGGCGTTGAGGATGCCGATGGCGGCCCACATGCCGGTGCCCTTGTCCAGGATCGACAGCGGGACGCGAAGCGGCGGGCCGTCGCCGGTGCCGAGCAGGTCCACGATGCCGGTGTACGCCTGCAGCAGGGGGTCGTAGGCGGGTTCCATGGCGCGCGGACCGGCCGCTCCGAACCCGCTCATCTCGCAGTAGACGATCCGCGGGTTGAGTTCGCTGATCCGCTCGGGGGTGAAGCCGGCCTTGGCCAGGGTGCCCGGCCGCAGGTTCTGCACCAGGACGTCGGAGCTCTGGATCAGCCGCTCGAGCACCTCGTGGCCGCGCGAGTCCTTGAAGTCCAGCTCAAGGCTTTTCTTGTTCCGGTTCAGGCCCAGGAAGGCCAGGGGTTCGCTGTCCCAGTACGGCGGTGCCCAGCCGCGGGTGTCGTCACCGCTGCCGATGCGCTCGACCTTGATCACCTCGGCGCCGAGGTCGCCGAGGATCTGCCCGGTCGTGGGGCCGGCGACGCTCGTACCGATCTCGACCACCCGGATCCCGTCGAGGGATCCGGGCTCGGTGCCCACGGGAATCTGGCCCACGGGAGTCTGGGGGGTCATCGTGCGTTCCACTTCTTTCAGAGGGCGAGTCAGAGGGCGAGTTCTCAGAGTTCCGTGGCCGCGTCGTGCGAGATCCGCGCCTCGACGGCATCGCGTGCGGCGGAGGTGATGGGCGCCTTCCAGGGGCTCGGGCAGTGCCGGTAGACCTCGGGGCCGAGCCGGAAGTGCTGCGCCTCCTCCTGCGTCTCCACCAGAGGCATGTCCATGGCGTACAGCGCGCTGCCCCTCGGGCGCGGGCCCGCCTTGCTGACCTTGCCGTACAGCTCGTGCCCGACGACCTCCTCCGCGAGGTGCGCGGCCTCGATGAGGCGGGCGAGGTCGATACCGGTGTCGATGCCCTCCTCCTCCAGGAGGTCGACGAGATCCTCGGTGGGGATCATCTTCGTGGCCCGGCCGTTGCCGCAGTACGGGCAGCCGCCCATGCCGCCCACCGAGCTGTCGAGGACGAGCGTGTGGTCGCCGGTGAGCGACCGCAGCGCCATGTACGCCGAGGTCAGCGCGGTGCCGCGGGCGTCGTGGAGATGCAGGTGGAAGGTGGTGACCTGCGGCCATGCCTCGCGGATGGCGAGGATCTGCTGCTCGACCGCCCGGGGGGTGTTCCAGCTCATCGGGTCGCCGATCCACACCCGGGTGGGCGTGATGCCGGCGGCGGTCCAGGCGTCCGTCTGGAGCCGCAGGAGCTCCATGCGCCGCTCCAGGTCGAACGGCCCGAGCCAGTTGGAACCCCAGGCCGCGTTGATGCCGACCATCGCCTCGGTGACGCCTCTGGCGACCGCCGCCTCGATGGCGCGCGGCAGTGCGGCAATCTCGTCCGCCTGGGACCTGTTGGTGTTGCGCCGTACGAAGACGTCGCACAGGTGGATGGTCGTGCGGACGATGCGATCCTGTGGAGCGAGGGGCGGTACGTATGCCGCGCGGCGCTCGACCCCGCGCGCGTTCAGCGCGAGTGCGGTGTACTTCACGCCCGGAGCGGGGGTGAGGCGCTGGATGATTTCCTCGATGTGCTCCATCTGCGGCACCCACTTGGGGCTGACGAAGGAGCCCACCTGGATGGTCCTGAGTCCGGTGGCGGACAGCGCGTCGAGCAGGCGCACCTTGGCTTCGACCGGGATGGCCGCGCTCTCGATCTGCATGCCCTCCCGCATGCCTTCCTCGATGATCTCCACCTTCGGCAGGTCGGGATTCACGGTCGGTCACCTCCGTACAGGGGGATTCGGGACGAGGGGTGCGACGGGCGGGTGAGGGGTTCTTGAAGCTGCGTCAGGTCGCCGTCCCGCAGGACGGCGCGCAGCCCGGCGGCGAGGTCCGCTCCCTCTGCGGTACTCCATCCGGCGGCGCGGCAGGCCTCGAGGGCCTTGCCCGTGAGGTCGTCGTCGGACAGGGGATTGCGGGCGTCGCCCCGGCTGACGTCCACCCGCCGGGTGAGGACGGAGCCGTCGGTACGGCGGACGCTGACGACGGCGTAGCGCGTCACGGAGCCCGCAGGGGCGTCCGGGGCCGCCGCCTCCGCGACCCGGACCTTGTCCATGACTGCTTGCACGGCCGGGTCGGCCAGCCGGCGGTCCGTGAAGTCCGCGAGGGTCACCTGGCCGTGGAGGAGTGCGCGGGCGACCGTGTACTCCATGCTGAACTTGCCTTCGAGGCCGGTCGTGGGCCGGTGGTCGAGGAGCGGGCGGAGACCGGTGGGGTGCACCAGGACCTCGACTTCCGCGATCCGCGGGTCACCGCCCAGTTCGGCCCGGAGGCCGATGGCCGCGTCGATGGCCCGGTGGGTGCCGTAGCAGGACGGATACCGCTTGATCACCCAGTCCGTGACCCATGCGCGCTCCCAGTGTTCGAGGCGTTCCGGTAGGGCGGCCTGCAGGCCGGACTCGGCCTCGCCGAACAGCGCGAAGAAGCCGCCGCGCGACTCGAGTTGGGCGGCATTGGCGGTGAACCCGCGTTCGGCGAGCCCCACCGCCATCACAGCGTCCCGCGCGGCCAGACCGGCGTGCAGCGGCTTGGTCATCGTTCCGAAGTTGGCGAGGGCGCCGCCGGCCGTCGACGCGGCGATGCCCAGCGCCCGCTGGGTCCGGCCGGCGTCCAGCCCGGCGACCCGGGCGACCGCCGCAGTCGCGGCGAGCCGTCCGGTCGTGGCGGTGTTGTGCCAGCCCCTGCCGTAGTGCACCGAGAGGGGCAGTGCCTCGGACACCGCACGGAAGACAGCCGACCCGACGTTGTAGGCCTCGACGAACGTGGCCGTGTCGACGGGCGCGACACACGCACGCGCGACCAGCGCCGGGAACAGTACCGCTGCCGGGTGGATGGGCATGGACGGCGAAGCGTCGTCCCAGTCCAGGGCATGGGCGGCGGTGCCGTTGGCGAGCGCGGCCGCGGCGGGCGCCAGGCGCTGCCCGGTACCCCAGACCACGGCCGGCCCGGGAGCGGCCTCGTCCCCGAGCCAGGCCAGGAGCGTGCGCACCGCGTCGGTGTCCACCGCGGCGATCGACACCGCGGCGGTGTCGATCAGCGCGGAGACGACGGCGTCGGTGTTGGGCACACCGGTGGAGCGGTCGCGTGGCCGCACCGCGAACCGTGCCAGGGCGGCGGTGGCCCCCGACTGCGCGTCGGGGACCGCCTCGCGGCGAGGTGTGGTCAAGGCCGCCATGGGTCAGTACGACTTCGGCATACCGAGGTCGCGGTGCGCGATGCCGGCGAGGACGAGGTTGGTCGAGATGGGGGCGATCAGCGGGCCCCGCGCGGCACGGAACTTCTGCTCGATGCCGTACTCCGATGCCAGACCGGCACCGCCGAAGGTGTCCATGGCGGCGTTCGCCGCGTTCCACTGGGCCTTGGAGGACAGCAGCTTGGCCGTGTTGGCGTAGAAGCCGTCCCGGCTGCCCTCGGCGAAGATCTTGGCTGCCTGCCACCGCATCATGCTGGCGGCGCGCAGCTCCGTGAAGGCGGAGGCCAGCGGGAACTGGATGCCCTGGTTCATGCCGATCGGGCGGCCGAAGACCTCGCGCTCCTTGGCGTACTGCACCGCGCGGTCGATGAAGTACAGACCTGCGCCGATGTACTCGGAGGAGACCAGGATCCGCTCGGAGTTCATACCGCTGAGGATGACCTTGAAGCCCTTGCCCTCCTCGCCGATCCGGTTCTCCACCGGGACCTTGAGGTCGGTGATGGTGAGCTGGTTGGTCGAGTGTCCGCTCATCACCTTGATCGGCCGGTACTCGATCTGGCCGTTCTCCTTGGCCTCGCGGACGTCCACGAGGAGCACCGTGATGCCGTCGGTCTTCTTCTCGACCTCCTCGTACCGCTTCGTGCGGACGAGGAGCAGCATGAGGTCGGTCTGGTGGAAGCGGGAAGTGAACATCTTCCCGCCGTTGACGATGTAGTGGTCGCCCTCGCGCCGGGCGAAGGTGCGGATGCGGGTGGTGTCTGAGCCCGCGTCCGGCTCGGTGATGCCGAAGGACTGCAGCCGCAGTCCGTCCTTGGCGATCTGCGGAAGCCACTTCTGCTTCTGCTCGTCGGTGCCGTGCCGGAGCACGGCGCCCATCTGGTACATCTGCGCGTGGATCGAACCCGCGCTGCCGCCCCAGCGGTTGAGCGTCTCGAGGAAGAGCGCGGCGTCGGGGACGGTGCCGCCGCCACCGCCGTACTCCTCGGGGATGAGCATCGAGAGCCAGCCGCCGTCGGTGAGCTCCTTGACGTACTCGTCCGGGTGGCGGCCCTCGGCGTCGACCTCCTGCCAGTACTGCATGTCGAACTTCTTGGCCACGTCCGACACCGCGTCCCGGAGAGCTTCCTGCTCCTCGGTCAGAATGTCCTCGGCCAGCCAGTCATGAGCCATGTCGTGACCTCCTCGTTGAATGGTTTGTGCGTGGGTCGGGTCAGGGGGTCGCGGCCTGCACCGCGACGTCGAGGAGCAGGGGTGTGGTGCGACTGCCGAGCGTCGGGATGATGCGGTCGAGCTCCTCGACCAGCCGGCTGTGCCCCTCCACGCGGATCGCGGGGCAGCCGAGGCCCTGGGCGAGCGTGGAGACGCTGATCTCGCCGAAGTCCGGCCACGGCGGCTTGCCTCCGTGGCCCGCTGCCAGCCGGTTCATCACGGCGTACCCGCCGTTGGAGAGGATGACGAACAGCGTGCCGACCCCGTAGTGCTGAGCGCTCCACAGCCCCTGGATGTTGTAGAGGGAGGCGCCGTCGCCGATGAGGGCGACCACCGGTCGGTCCGGGCGGGCCATGCGGACACCGATGGAGGCGGGAAGGGCGAAGCCCAGTCCGCCCTGGGCCACGGTGACGAAGCCGAAGGGCTTGCGTGCGGGCATGAGATCGAGGAGGAGCCGGCGGGTCGAGGGGCTCTCCTCGAAGACCGTCGCCTCGGCCGGCAGTCTCTTCGCGATCTCGGCGTACACGTGCTCGGCGCGCAGCACGCCGGTGTCCTCGGGGACCACGGTGGTGAGCCGGCGAGCGGGAAGTGAGCCCCGGCGCCTCGGGACCCGGTCCACCAGGTCCTCGACGATGTCGCCCACCGAGCCCACGACCGCCAGGTCGACGGCGCTGTAGGCGGCTTCCTCCGGGTCGGCCGTGACGACGGCGACCTTCGTACCGGGGTTGACGAAGCGTCCCGGTTCCCAGGTGCCCTGGCGGAAGGCCGGGCCGCCGACGACCAGGACGAGGTCATGGGGGCTGAGGGTCTCGCGGAGGGCCGAGCGCCCGGGAGGCAGATGGCCCTGGAAGTGTGCGGAGTCCTGGGGAAACCCTGCCTGCGCGCCGTGGGCCTCCTGCCACACGGGGCAGTTCAGACGCTCGGCGAGGGCGGTGAGTGCGGACCAGGACTGAGAGTCGTCCGCCCCGGGCCCGGTGACGATGGCCGGGGACTGGGCCTGTCCCAGCAGTGCGGCGAGTTCCTCGCCCACCAGGGGATCAGCGGCGCGGCTGACACGCAGGGCCTTGGGGGCGGCCACGGCGACCGTCTCGTCCGCGGGCTCCGCCCAGTCGTTCATGGGGACGATCACCACGGCGGGGCCGCGCTCAAGGACCGCCTCGTGCCAGGCACGCGCGATGGCCCCGGGAACGTCCGCGGCGCGCACCGGCTGGCGGATCGAGACCGGGTAGGTGCCGGCAAGACCCTCGAGGTGGCCGGCGAGGAACGGCTCGGACGCGACATGGCGGCGGTCCTGCTGACCGATGAGGATCACCAGGGGTGCCCGGTTCGTCCGCGCGGTCGCGATGGCGCCGACCGCGTTGCCGAAGCCCGCGGTCGTGTGCAGCAGGACGAGCGCCGGCTTGCCGGTGCCCAGCGCGTAGCCGGACGCCATCCCGATGACCGACCCCTCGTGCAGCGCGAGAACGAAGTCGAGGTCGTCCGGCAGGTCCGTGAGGAAGGCGACCTCCGTGGACCCGGGGTTGGAGAAGACGCGGACCATGCCCAGGTCGCGCAGGACGTCGAAGACCGCGTCACGGACAGTGCGCATTGACCACTCCTCTCAGGTGACCGGAAGCCGACCCGATTCCAAATGACCGGATCTCGAAACCGGTTGGAGGCAATCCGCCTCGGCAGTGACCATCTTCTGGATCACGGCTGTCCCCCAGGGACGTCCTCGCACTCAGCGGAAGACGTCTTGAGCCCCATACGGCACGGCCAACGCACCCGCGCCCATGCCGTGCGGGCCTTCGCGGTCCGGCGGCGACGGGGGCTGCCGCCGCTGG